>NZ_BAABHS010000013.1:0-258110 GCF_039542225.1 Yinghuangia aomiensis
AGTCCGCCCAGTCGTCGTCGAGTTTCACGTACAGTGCGATCGCGAGGGTGTCGAGGTCTGTCGTCACAAACGGATCCTGGACACCCTCGCTCCATGCCCGCAGGCATTCGGAAAGACTCGTCTAGGCAATCGCGGGCCCTACCTGCGCCGCCGGGCCGGCACAAGACTCGCCGACATGACCACCACATTGATCACCGGAGCGAACAAGGGTCTCGGCTACGAGGCCGCCCGCCGGCTCCTCGCCGAAGGCCACGTCGTCTACCTCGGCTGCCGGGACGAACAACGCGGGAAGGAAGCCGCCGCGGCGCTCGGCGCCCGGTACGTGTCCCTCGACGTGACCGACGACGCGAGCGTCGCGCGGGCCGCGGAACTGATCGGGCAGGAAACCGGACATCTGGACGTACTCGTCAACAACGCCGGAATCGCCGGAGGCCGGCAGGACGTCGGCGACGTCGACGCGGACGACATGCGGCGCGTGTACGACACCAACGTGTTCGGCATCGTCCGCACCACCCGCGCGTTCCTGCCGCTGCTGGCCGACAGCGCCGCACCCGTGATCGTCAACGTCAGCAGCGGGCTCGGGTCGTTCGCGGTCACCATGACCCCCGGCCGGCTGGAGTCGACGTTCCCGAGCATCGTCTACGCCTCGTCCAAGTCCGCCGTGAACATGGTGACGGTGCAGTACGCCAAGGCCCTCCCCGGAATCCGCATCAACACCGTCGACCCCGGCTACACCGCCACCGACCTCAACGGGAACGCCGGAACCCAGACCGTGGAGGAAGGCGCCGACGTGATCGTGCGGCTCGCCCTCATCGGCGCCGACGGGCCGACCGGCGGCTACTTCGACAACGCGGGCGCGGTCGACTGGTAGCCGGGACCGGGCAGCCTCTCACCGCACCCCCACGGGCACCCGGATACCCGCCCGGCCCCGTTGCGCGGGCACCCGCGGCGTGGTCGCCCGGGCCACCACCCGCCCGTGCCGGATGACGATCCGGTCGGTCGGCGGTGCCGCCAGCGCCTCCGCGAGGCTTCCGGCGCGTACCGCCACCAAGTCGGCGAGCGCGCCCGGTTCCGGGCCCGCCGCCGGGAGGCCGAGCACGGCGCGGGCGCCGGTGCTCACCGCCGCGTAGGCGTCCGCGGGGGTGAGGCCGCCCGCGGCGGCCAGCAGCGCCGCCGTCTCGAACGCGTCGGCGCGGCCCATCGGGTGCAGCGCATCGCGCAGGTGGTCGCCGCCCGCCGCCAGCGGCACACCGGCCCGCAGCAGCGCGTGCAGCGGAGCCGTGCCGCCGAACGGCACGTGCCCGGCCCGGCGGAGGTCGCACGTCGGGTCGGCGGCGGCCCGGGCGTTGCGCACGAGGGCGCGGGCCCGGGCGGGCAGGCGCCGGTCCGGCAGGCCGCGGGCGGCGGCGAGGTGCCGGGACGTCCGCAGCGCCCCGCTGTCCGCCGCGGACGGCAGTCCCACCACGCCCATCCCCGACGCCGCGATCGCCTCGACGACCTTGGCCAGCGCGGGCGGACGCAGGACGCCGAGCCCCGCGCAGTGGCTCGCCGTCACCCGGCGGCCGAAGCCCGACGCGCGCAGCAGCCGGGCGAGGTCGGCGACCGCCAGGACCCGGCGGTCCGGCTGGTCGTCGAGGTGGACGTCGAGGTCGGTTTCGGCGCGGTCGGCGAGCCGCAGCAGACGGCGCGTCTCGATGCGCGGGTCCGGGGCGAGGTGCGGGCGGCCGCCGAGCAGGTTCGCGCCCGCGGCGAACGCGTCCAGCGCGGCGCGGTCCGACAGGCCGGGCGAGGGCACCGCGACGACCTGGAGGTCGAGGATGCGGTAGAGGTCCTCGCGCAGGTCGCGGAGGATCTCCACGGCGCGCAGCGGGGACCCGGCGCCCGCGCCGACGTCGACGTGGGCGCGGACCGCGGTGACGCCGTTCGCGGACAGCGCCAGCAGGGCGGTGTGCGCGCGGCGGCGCAGGTCGGCGACGCCGTACCGGGCCGGCCACGCGCGCCACGACCGGGTCGCGCCGTCCCGGCCGCCCGGGTCCGCGCCGGTCGGCTCCCAGGTGAGCGCGCGGTCCAAGTGCAGGTGCGGCTCGACGGGGGCCGGCAGCAGCAGGTAGCCCCTCAGGTCGACGTGGTGGCAGGCGGGAACGGCGGGGCCGGCCGGCCGCAGGTGGCTGACGCTGCCGTGCCGCAGGACGACGTCGCGGACGCGGCCGTCGGGCAGCGTCGCGCCGGTCAAGGTGGTCGTGTCGGTCACAGCGGCTTCTCCTCGGGCCGGGTGTCCAACCACTCTGAGGGCGCGCTGTTGCCGCAGGGTTACCGAGGGGTTACGGGCCGGGCGATCCCGTCGGAAACCGGCGGTTGGCGGGGGTGACCCTCGTCGCACCCGCCCGCAGGGGGCCGAGTGGCCCGCCGCACCGCGCCCGGCACGCCGACACGCTCCGTACTTGCCGACCTGTGCTGGTGGGAGCCGTGGGAATACGGAAGTGGAGCTTCCAATTCCTTTACACCGTAGGGTTGTTGGCGAGAAATGGAACCCGGGCGCTTGGCGGGCAAAGTGAATTCGCCGGAGCATTGCGGAACTCGCGGATATATACGGAGAGTTGCCATCCGGGAGGTTGCCATGGCGGGCGCCATGGGTACACGATCGCCCCCATGACTGCTGTGGAGAGCACCGACGTACCCGAGACCCCCCTGTGGCTCCAGGGCCGCGAGGCCGTCATGGCCGCCGCCGACGCGGCGGACTGGCGCGAAGGCGCCCCGGACTACCACCTGTCCCACACGGTGATGCCGGCGCAGCGCACCCACACGTTCGACACCGGATCTCTCGAGGCGATCGTCGAGAGCATCGTGCAGGTCTTCGAAATGGAGGTCTCGCACAAGAAGGACCCCGCGACCTGGGTGTCGATGGTCACCGAGAAATTCCGGACACGTGTCAACGGCGGCCCGTGGGCGAGCGCCGCGGACATCGCCGCGATCGGCAGCTACAACATCCTCATCGGCGACAGCATCTTCTACCGCTCCGGCGAAGAGGACTTCGAGTCGTCGCACCACATCTTCCACGAGGCCTTCCCGAACGGGTTCTACTGGGAGGTCCTGGAGGTGCTCTCCCCGCCGCCGGTGGTGACGTTCAAGTGGCGGCACTGGGGTGCCTTCGACGGCGAGTACCACGGCTTCGCGCCGAACGGGAAGACGATCGAGATGTTCGGCATCAGCGTCGCCAAGGTCAGCGACGACCTGCGGCTGCTGGACGTCGAGCACTTCTACGACCCGAACGCGTTCCTCGGGCAGCTCACCGGCGGCTGCCCGGTCGCGCACGGCGCCAAGCCGACCGAGGGCTGACCTGCGGGATACCCGGTGGGGGCGGGCACGGGGCCGGTCTACGGTGGTCCCGTGCCGACCAACGCCCCACGGGAACCCGGGTTCGAGCCGGGGCCCGGACCCGAGCCCGCAACCGAGCCGGAGCACGGCAGCGCACGAAAGCCCGCGGCCGAAGGTTGGCCTTCGACCGCCGCCGAAGCGCTGGCGACGCAGGACCGCCTGCGGCCGCTGGTCGACGCCACCGGACCCGGACCCGGGCCTGACGAAGTGCGGCGGATCGCCGGGCTGGACGTCGCCTATGCCGAGGATTCGGACCGGCTGGCCGCGGCCGTCGTCGTCCTGGACGCCGGGACGCTGGACGTCGTCGAACGTTCGGTCGTGCTCGGTGAGGCGCAATTCCCCTACGTTCCAGGGCTGTTCGCCTTCCGCGAGCTGCCGTCGCTGCTGGCCGCGCTCGACGGGCTGGAGACACCCCCGGACCTGCTGGTCTGCGACGGGCAGGGCCTCGCCCACCCGCGGCGGTTCGGCCTCGCCTGCCACATCGGCGTGCACACCGGAATCCCGAGCATCGGCATCGGCAAGACGGCTTTCGTCGGCACGTGGGACCCGCCCGGCCCGGAACGCGGCGCGGCTTCCGACCTCGTGCTCGACGGCGACGTGGTGGGGCGGGTGCTCCGCACCCAGCGCGACGTGAAGCCGGTGTTCGTCTCGGTCGGCCACGGCCTGGACCTGGACACCGCCTGCCGGCACGCGTTGGCGCTCACCCCGCGCTACCGCCTCCCGGAAACCACCCGCGCGGCCGATTCGGCGTGCCGGGCGGCGCTGAAAGCCCGGGCGGCGAGCGGCACGCCGGGCTGACGGGCGGCGCGGCGCGGGATACTCGCGGCTTGTGCAAGGGGAAGTTGCGTGCCGTGCAAGTGCGCGGCCCGAGCCGCGGAACCGCCGCGGGCGGCAACGGCGAAGCGCCCGCCCCCGGTGCGGGGAGCGGGCGCTTCGGTGGTGTGCCTGGCGGGTTACTCCGAGGCGATCGCGCGGAGCACGTTCATCTTGGCGGCCCGGCGCCCTGGCATGAGGGCGGCGAGGAGGCCGATGACGGCCGCGGCGACGACCATCGAGATCAGGCTGACCCAGGGGAGGGACAGCAGTTCGAGGCCGTAGTTGGCCAGGAGCCGCTGGGTGACCACACCCCAGGTGAGGCCCAGGGCCAAGCCGATCAGGGCCGCGAAGACCGCGATGGCGATGGCCTCCAGCTTGATCATCCGCTTGATCTGCCGGCGGGACGCGCCGATGGCGCGCATGAGGCCGATCTCGCGGGTGCGTTCGACGACCGACAGGGCCAGGGTGTTCACCACGCCGAGGATGGCGATGATGATCGTCAGGCCGAGCAGGGCGTAGATCAGGTAGAGCAGGAAGTTGATCTGGCCCTTGACCTGGTCCTTGTAGTCGGACTGGTCGCGCACCTTGAACTGCGGGTACGGGTCGAGCGTCTTCTTGACCGCTTCGCTGACCTGCTCCTTGTCGGCGCCTTCCTTGCCGTTGAACATGACCAGGAAGTCGTGGGTGCCCGGGTCGGCCTTGTCGACGTCGGCGATCGACAGCGTCGACGCGTTGCCGAAGCCGAACCCGCCCTTGTCGTCCTTCTGCACGGCGACGACCTTGAGCGGGACGGACTGCCCGCCCGGGAAGGTCACGTTGACGGTGCTGCCGACGACGGCCTTGTGGTCCTTCGCGACGCCTTCGGACACGGCGATCGTGCCGGGCTCGCCGACGCGGCCCTTGTCGCCGTCCTTGTAGTCGGTCTTCCACATCGACGTGTAGCCGGGGTCGACCGCGTTGATCTGGTCCTTGGTGGTCGTGTGGCCGTCCGGGTAGGTCAGGTTCACGCCGCCGATGAGGCGGGCGCGGACCACCTGGCCGACGCCTTCGGTCGCCTTGACCGACGTGGCGACCTCGTCCGGCAGCGGGTTGGACTGGTTCGCCTGGACGGTGAAGTCCGCGCCGAAGTTCTTGTCGATCTGGTCGGCGATCGACGCGTTCATCGACGAGGCGACCACCGACGTGGCCGACACCAGCGCGACGCCGATCATCACCGCGGACGCGGTGGCGCCGGTGCGGCGCGGGTTGCGGACCGAGTTCTGCCGGCTGAGCCGGCCCATCGGGCCGAACCACTTCGGGAAGCCCGCGGACAGCGCCGGGATGACCGTGCGGGCCAGCACCGGGCCGAGCACCACGAACGACACCAGGGTCAGCAGGATGCCGAGGCCGAGCAGGCCGCCCGCGCCGCCGCCGGACCCGGTCGCCGCACCGACGAGCGCGAACGCGCCGGCCGCGACGAGCACGAGGCCGATGATCGTGCGGACCTTGAGCGGCTTCTGCTGCGGGGCGCCCGCCTCGCGCAGCGCCGCCATCGGGGAGATGCGGCTGGCGCGGCGCGCCGGGATGTACGCGGCGATGACGGTGACGAGCGTGCCCACGAGGTAGGCGACGATCGGGGTGAGCGGCTTGAAGACCAGCTCGGCGCCCTTGAGGTTCATGCCCGCGGCGGTCATCAGCGCCTTGAGGCCGACCGCGAGGCCGAACCCGGCCGCGAGGCCGATCGTCGAACCGATCAGGCCGAGCAGCACCGACTCGACGAGCACCGACTTGGTGACCTGGCCGCGGCTCGCGCCGATCGCGCGGAGCAGGCCCAGTTCACGGGTGCGCTGCGCGACGAGCATCGAGAAGGTGTTGAAGATCAGGAAGATGCCGACCAGCACCGCGACGCCCGCGAAGCCGAGCATGAAGTACTTGATGAAGTTGATGAACGTGCCGATCTGGTCGGCCGCGTCCTTGGCCGCCTCGTCGGCGGTCTTGACCTCGAAGCCCGGGCCGAGCGCCTTGGTGACGTTGGCCTTGAGCTGGTCGTCGCTGACGCCGGGGGCGGCGTCGAGTTCGACCGAGCTGATCTTGTCGGTGGAGCCCAGCAGCGTCTGCTGCGCGAACTTGGTCTCCAGGAACGCCAGCGTGGCACCGGGGTTCGTCTTGGTGAACGTGGCGATGCCGACGACCTTGACGTCGGTCCGGCCGAACGCGTTGATGATGCGGAGCTGGTCGCCGATCTTCACGTTCTTGCGGTCGGCGGTGTCCGCGTCGATGACGACCTGGTTCGGGCCGGTCGGCGGGGTGCCCGACGTGATGTTCACCGCGGAACGGTCGGTGTGGTACCAGCTGATGCCGATCGTCGGCGGGCCGTTGTCCCGGCCGAGGACCTTGTTGTCCGCGTTGACCAGGGTGATGCTCTCGACGTCGACGCTCGGGTGCGCGGACTTGACGCCTTCGACCGTCGCGAGCTTGTCGACGGTGGTCACCGGGATCGACTTGATCTGGCCGGACATGGCCAGGTCTTCGTCGCTCTGGTCGGACTTCTGCGACACGGTCACGTCGGCCGCGGTGGAGCTGAACAGGTCGTCGAATGTCTTGGTGATGGTGTCGGTGAAGATCAGCGTGCCGGACACGAAGGCCACGGAGAGCAGCACGGCGATCGCCGAGAGCACCATGCGTCCCTTGTGGGACAGGAAGCTGCGGAAGGATGCCTTCAACATGGGGGGACGGCTCTCCCGGTCTCAGCTCGTGCGCGCGGCGTCGAAGCGCTTCATGCGCTCCAGCACGGCGTCGGAGGTCGGACGGTGCATCTCGTCGACGATCTGGCCGTCCGCGAGGAAGAGGACGCGGTCCGCGTAGGACGCGGCGCTCGGGTCGTGGGTGACCATGACGATGGTCTGGCCGAGTTCGCGCACACTGCGCTGCAGGAAGCCGAGGACCTCGGCGCCGGACCGGGAGTCCAGGTTGCCGGTGGGCTCGTCCCCGAAGATGATCTCCGGGCGCGACGCGAGCGCGCGGGCGCAGGCGACGCGCTGCTGCTGGCCGCCGGACAGCTCGGTCGGGCGGTGCGACAGGCGGTCGCGCAGGCCCACCGTGTCGATGACGTTGTCGAGCCACGCCTGGTCGGGCTTGCGGCCGGCGATGTCCATCGGCAGCGTGATGTTCTCCAGCGCGGTCAGCGTCGGGAGCAGGTTGAACGCCTGGAAGATGAAGCCGATGTGGTCGCGGCGGAGCTTGGTCAGCTCCTTGTCCTTCAGGCCGGTGATCTCCGTGTCGCCGATCCAGCTGCGCCCGGACGAGACCGAGTCGAGCCCGGCCAGGCAGTGCATCAGGGTCGATTTGCCGGAACCGGACGGGCCCATGATGGCGGTGAACTGCCCGCGTGCGATTTCGACGTCGACGGCGTTCAGCGCGACGACGCGGGTCTCGCCCTCGCCGTACGCCTTGGTGAGCTGCTGGGCGCGGGCGGCGATGCCGGTGCCCCGGGGATCCGCGTCTTTGGTGGCAGCCGTGGCCGTGGTCACGTGAACTCCTGCGATGGCTAGAACGACGACATTTTTCGAGTGACACGATCACGGTAGGTGCGGTGTTCGCCTGATGAATCGTCGTCAGGAACGGATCACGTGGTCCTACCCCAGGAGGAGCGGCACCATCCCGGCGTACGCGCTCCCCTAGGGGTCGGGTCTCGGGGTGGGGACCCCGGGTGGCGTAGCGCGCTCCTTCTTCCGGACGACCCGCTGCGACTTTCGTCGGTGCCCGCGCAGCCGTTGTGGGCTACCGGCGGCCGGGTGCCGGGGGCGAGCCTGGAGTCACGTTCGCCGCCCCGTGCGCAGTCCGCGCCGGGCGGATCCCGTACCGCAGCCGAGGAGGACCCGTGACCCAGCAGCCGGACCGGCACCGCAGGCCGTCGCCGCCGGACGGGGCCGACGTGCCCGCGCCGCCGAACCGCCCGGGGGTGGCGGCGCGCGCCGCGCAGCTCACCAAGGCATACGGCGAGGGCGAGACGCAGGTGCGCGCCCTCGACGCGGTCGACATCGACATTCCGCGCGGCCGCTTCACCGCGATCATGGGCCCCTCGGGGTCCGGCAAGTCGACCCTGATGCACTGCCTGGCCGGGCTCGACTCGGTCACCCGCGGCCGGGTGTGGATCGCCGGCACGGAGATCACCCAGCTCAAGGACAAGGAGCTGACGAAGCTCCGGCGCGACCGGATCGGGTTCGTGTTCCAGGCGTTCAACCTGCTGCCGACGCTGACCGCGCTGGAGAACATCACGCTGCCGATGGACATCGCCGGCCACAAGCCGGATCCGGCGTGGCTGGAGCAGGTGATCTCCGCGGTCGGGCTCCAGGACCGGCTCAAGCACCGGCCGACCGAGCTGTCCGGCGGCCAGCAGCAGCGCGTGGCGTGTGCCCGCGCGCTGGCGTCGCGTCCGGAGATCGTGTTCGCGGACGAGCCGACCGGCAACCTCGACTCGCGGTCCGGCGCCGAGGTCCTCGGCTTCCTGCGGCGCAGCGTCGACGTGCTCGGGCAGACCATCGTGATGGTCACGCACGACCCCGGAGCCGCGTCCTACGCGCACCAGGTGGTCTTCCTGGCGGACGGTCACATCGTCGACGAGATGGATGCGCCGACGCCCGACCGGGTCCTCGAACGCATGAAGCGGTTCGACAAGCTCCGCACCGGCTAGCCGCCGCCACCCCACCGCACATCATCCGCCGGCGTCAGATCTCTCAGGCCCCATAAGGGAGTTCGCGTAGCGGCCCGCCAACAGGCCGGTCGGGCGGTGCCGCCTGCCCGCGACCGTGCCGCGGACCCGGCGGAACCACCCGCCGAGGACGGAACCGACATGTGGAAAACCACCGTGCGCAACCTGGTCGCGCACCGGCTCAGACTGCTGCTCACGGCGGTCGCGATCGTCTTCGGCGTGGCCTTCGTGTCGGGCGTGCTGACGCTCAACGCGACCGTGTCCGACGGCTACCGGAAGGCCGCCGCCACCGACCTGAAGGACGTCGCGGTCGGCATGCGCGCCACCGCGGACGCCACCCGCGACCTGCAAGTGCCGCAGCTCGACGAGAAGCTCGTCGACAAGATCCGCACGCTGCCCGGCGTTTCCGCGGTCCGCGCGACCAACTCCGGCTTCACCGCGGTGGTCGACAAGGACGGCGACCGCATGGGCGGGCGCCGCAACACCACCGGCACCACGTTCTCGCCCGGCAAGGACGGCCAGGACCCCAAGTACCGCTTCACCAGCGGCCGCGGCCCGGCCGGCGCCGACGAGGTCGCCGTCGACGAACGCGCCGCGCACGACGCCGGGTTCAAGGTCGGCGACCGCATCCGCGTGGTCGCGAACGGCCCCGTCCTCGCCCCGCTGCTCGTCGGCACCTTCACCACCGACGACGCGCAGTACAAGCTCGGCGGCACCCTGACCCTGTTCGACCGCGCCACCGCGCAGGCCCTGTTCAGCCGGCCCGGCGCCTACAGCACCATCGCCGTCTACGCCGCCCCCGGTACCGCCGAGGCGGCGCTGCTCGCCGAGATCCGGCCGCTCACCCCGCGCGGCGCGGAAGCCAAGACCGGCGATGCGCTGCGCACCGACCAGCGGAACGACATCGAGCGCAGCACCAAGAGCCTCACCCAGACGCTGCTGATGTTCGCCGGCATCGCGCTGTTCGTCGGCACGTTCATCATCGCCAACACGTTCTCCATGCTGGTCGCCCAGCGCACCCGCGAGTTCGCGCTGCTGCGCGCCATCGGCGCGACCCGCCGCCAGGTGTCCCGGGCCGTGCTGGTCGAAGCGACGGTGCTCGGCCTGGTGTCCGGCATCGTCGGCTACGTCCTCGGCATCGGCCTGTGCCAGGGCCTGCGCGCGGTGTTCGCGGCGATCGACGCGGAACTCCCGCCGGGGCCCGTGGTGATCTCGTCCGGCGCGGTCATCGCCGCGCTCGTGGTCGGCGTGCTGGTCACCGTGGTCGCCGCCTGGCTGCCCGCGCACCGGGCGTCGTCCATCCCGCCGGTCGCCGCACTGCGCAGCGACCTGCCGCCGAGCACCAAGAACCTGCGCGTCCGCAATGCGGTGGGCGGCCTGCTGGTCGCGCTCGGCGTCGCCGTCGTCTACGGCGTCAGCCGGGTCGAGGACAAGGGGAACGGCGACCTGATGATGATCATGGGCGGCGGGTTCCTGGCGCTGATCGGCGTCATCATGCTCGTGCCGCTGCTGTCCACGCCGGTGCTGCGGCTGCTCGGCCGGCCGCTGGCCGCCCTGTTCGGGGTGTCCGGCAAGCTCGCCAAGGAGAACGCGGTCCGCAACCCGCGGCGCACCGCGGCCACCGCGTCCGCGCTGATGATCGGCCTCATCCTGGTCAGCACGCTGTCCGTCTTCGGGTCCTCGCTCAAGCAGGAACTCGACCGGGTCGCGCTGCGCGGCATCTCCGCCGACTACGGCGTGGAGATGGTCTCCGGCACCCCGATGGACGCCGCCATGGTCGACGCGGTCCGCAAGGCGCCGGGCGTGCGGGCGATGTCCCCCCAGCTCGGCGCCCAGGCCCGGGTCGGCGGCACGGACACCGACATCACCGCGCTGGACGCCGGAACCGGCATGGACCTGCTGCACGCCGAATTCGTCGAAGGCGGCCCCCAGGGCTTCGCGACCGGCCTGATCGTCGACGAGCAGCGTGCCAAGGACAAGGGCTGGAAGGTCGGGAGCCTTGCCGACGTCACCTTCCCCGACGGCAAGACCGCGAGCATCCCGGTCGGCGGCATCTACAAGAAGAACCTGCTGCTCGGCGACGCCCTCATGACCACCGAGGCACTCGCCCCGCACCTGGACCGGCCGCTGGCGAGCGCGATCTTCGTCAAGGCCGCGCCCGGACAGGAAGCCGCGATGCGCGGCACGCTCAAGAAAGCCCTCGGCGACAACCCGGCCGTCAAGATCATGTCCAAGGACGACTACCGCAAGGAACTGGGCGGCATCATCGACCTGCTGCTCAACCTCCTCTACGGCCTCCTCGGGATGGCCATCGTCATCGCGGTCATCGGCATCGTGAACACCCTCGCCATGTCCGTCTTCGAACGCACCCGCGAGATCGGCATGCTCCGCGCGATCGGCCTGGACCGCCGCCGGGTCCGCGTCATGATCCGGGTGGAAGCCGTGCTGATCTCGGTCTTCGGCGCCCTGCTCGGCATGGGCCTCGGCCTGCTGATCGGCGTGCTCGGCGTCCGCGCCGCCAAGGGCGGCACCGAGATGACCCCGGTCGTGCCGTGGGACCGGATGGGGCTGTTCCTGATCCTGGCCGCGCTGGTCGGCATGCTGGCCGCGGCCTGGCCCGCGCGGCGGGCGGCGAAGATGGAGGTGCTCGGCGCCATCCGCGGCGCGTGACGGAATGAGCGGCGGACACGGGGTGACGGGGATGCTCGGCGTGGTCTCCGGTGCCGCGGTATGGGCATGCGTGTGGGCACTGGCGCCGGGGACGGCCGACCGGCGGGACCTGGACCGGCAGCAAGGAGGCAGGAAAGTGCGGAGTGCGACCATCGGCCGGGTGCGTCCGCGCTGGCCGCTGCCCCCGCGGACGTTCGACCGGGTCTTCGCGCTCGGCTTCCTGCTCCTCGTCCTGGTCGTCCTGGGCATCGCGGCCTGGGTCGACCGCGACGAGCACATCGCCGGCACGGAGTACGTCAAGGCGGCCACCCAGCTGGTGTCCGTGTTCCTGCTGCTGTGGCGCCGCAGCCACCCCATCCCGGTGGCCGTCGCGTGCGGACTGCTGTCCATCCCCGAGCAGGCCGTCGCCATGCCGTGGGCGCTCTACGCGGTCGGCGCGTTCACCGACAACCGGCGCAAGGTGTGGGCGGCGGTCGTGCCGCTCAGCATCCTGTGGGCGAGGCCGTGGGACCTGCCGACGGTCACCGACCAGATCGGCAACATCCTCATCGGCCTCGCCCCCGCGCTCTACGGCCTCTACGTCGCATCCCGCCGCCGCCTCATCGCCGCCCTCGAAGAACGTGCCGAACGCGCCGAACGCGAACAGGAACTCCGCGCCGAACACGCCCGCTCCGAGGAACGCGCCCGCCTGGCCGGCGAGATGCACGACGTCGTCACCCACCGGGTGAGCCTCATGGTGCTGCAAGCCGGCGCCCTGCGCGCCCTCGCCCCCGACCCCGGCACCCGGCAGGCGGCCGAGGAACTCCGCCTCGTCGGCTGCCAGGCCATGGAGGAGCTCCGCAACCTCGTCGCCATCCTGCGCAGCGAGGACAGCGTCGGGTCGGCCGTCGACGACCAGCCGCGCGCACTCGACCTCGGGACCCTGGTCGCCGACTCGCGCGGTGCCGGAGTGGACGTGGAACTGGACGCCGACCCGGTGCCCGCGGCGTCGCCGGTCGTGGTGCGGACCGCGTACCGGATCGTCCAGGAGTCGCTGACGAACGTGCACAAGCACGCCCCCGGCGCCCGCGTCGACGTGGTGCTGCGCCACCGGGACGGGTGGCTGCGCCTCGAAGTCCGCAACACCCGGCCGACCGGGCCGTGCGAACTCGTGTTCCCCGGCGAAGGCACCGGACTGCGCGGCCTGCGGCAGCGCGTGGAGATGGTGAACGGGTCGCTGCGCGCCGGGCCGACCGGCGACGGCGGGTTCGCCGTGTGGGCCGATCTTCCGACGGGCGCGCCGGTAGAGTCGGCCTCGGGGGTGCGATGATCCGGGTTCTGGTGGTCGACGACGAGCGCATGGTCTGCACGCTGCTGCGGACGATCCTCGGCACGGCGCCGGACATCGACGTGGTCGGCGAGGCCTACGACGGTGCCGAAGCCGTCGAGTCCGTCGTGCGGCTCGCACCCGACGTGGTGTTCATGGACCTGCACATGCCGGGTGTCGACGGGCTCACCGCGATCGAACGCATCGTGCACCTGCCCGACCCGCCGCGCGTGGTGGTGCTGACCACCATCGACCCCGACCAGTACGTGCTGCGCGCCCTGCATGCCGGGGCGGCCGGGTTCCTGCTCAAGGACACCCCGCCGGAAGACCTCATCGGCCTGGTGCGCGTGGCCCACGAGGGCCACACCGTGCTGTCGCCCGCGGCGACCCGCGGCCTGGTGACGGCGTCCGCCGGGCAGGACGCGGTGCGGCAGCGGGCACTGGAGCGCATCGGCGAACTCACCGCACGGGAGCGCGACGTGCTGGCGTGCCTGGGGGAAGGGCTGGCCAACGCGCAGATCGGCGAGAGGCTGTTCCTCAGCGAGGCGACCGTGAAGGGCTACGTGTCGCGGCTGCTGGTCAAACTCGATTGCGCGAACCGGACGCAGGCGGGGATCGTCGCCTACGACGCGGGGCTGATCAACCGGCAGTAGCCGCCGGCAGCCACCGGACCGGGCGTGCGGCGCTTCTTCCCCGGCAGTGCCGCACGCCCCTACTCGTCCCGGGCCCCGGGGGCGCGACCGGGGCGATTTAAAGACCGGTTCACGGCCGTGCAACAACGGGCCGGGAGCCTGGGCGCATGTCTTCCGTTCTTGTGGTGTGGGGATCCCCGTCCGAGGCGTCGCGCACCGGCGCGGTCGCCGCGCAGGTGGCCGACCGGCTCGCCGCCGCCGGGCACCGCGTCGACCGGCTCGCGGTCCGCGACCTGCCCGCCGAGGCGCTCCTGCACGCCGACTTCGCCGACCCGGCGATCCGCGACGCGATCGCCCGGGTGGAGCGCGCCGACGCGCTGGTGGTGGCGAGCCCCGTCTACAAGGCCGCCTACAGCGGCGTGCTCAAGGCGTTCCTGGACGTCCTGCCGCAGTTCGCCCTCCGCGGCAAAGCGGTGCTTCCGGTGCTGACCGGCGGCTCGCCCGCGCACGTGCTGGCGCTGGACTACGCGCTGCGGCCGGTGCTGACCTCGCTGGGGGCGTCGCATGTGTCCCAGGGATGGTTCGTGCACGAGAGCTTCGTGCGCCCCGAGCCGGAGCAGGGCACCCACGTGCTCGACCCCGAGGGCACGGCGCCGCTGTGGGAGCTGGTCGACGCGTTCGCCGGGCAGCTGCCGGAGGCGGTCGCGGGTCGGGCCGCGGCTTAGACAGTGTCTTGATTGGTGATCGTTCGTTGGCCCCTCTGCCCCGCCCGCATCAGGACGATTGCGCGTGTCCCGCGTTGCGCTGCCCCGGGTGACATCGGCCGGATGTCGGACCCGAGGCAGCGCGTATCAGCCATCGGGCTTCGCCCGTCAGGCCTTTGCCGTGACTCCCGGGAAGGGGCTGGTCGACCAGGTGCCGTCGCAATCCCAGACGACGCTCTGCTCAGTGGTGCAGGCCATGAACTTGACGGTGGCGCCCTCGGGGAAGTCGAGATTGAACGTCTTGGACGAGTTGTAGCCGTTGTTATTGACAAGGACCTTCGCGGACGAATCGCCCACGCGGTACCAGACGGCGACACCGTGGCTGTCGGCCTTCCAGTCGTACACGGTGAAGATGTCGCCGTCGCTGTTGAACCAGACCTTCCCGACGGGCGAGCCGCCGGCGTACACGTAATCGGTGCCGTTGGTTCCCGCCTGGGCGCTCCCGGCGGTCACCACCATCCCGAGGCTGAACACTGCGGCTCCAAGGCCGACGACGAGCTTCCGACGATGCTTCATGCGCATCTCACTCTCTGGTACCGGCCCCGCGATGACCGAGCCGACTGGCAGTCATCGTGGTGGTTGCAGAGCGTCTCGCAATATCCGGATGATGATCTTCCGGTCGCGTTGTTCGGCTAGTCTCTAGCCGATTCCTCCTGGTCAGGCGTTGTGCCAGGTCCCGGCACCGCAAAGCCGACACCCTGCACATCTACTTCCGCCCGAAGGCGAAGACACAGCCGCCCTGACCGCGCTCCGGGCCCCCGATGATGCCTACCGCTGCGTCGGGTGTCTTGCCGGGCGTCTGAGCCGGTGGTGAGCGACGGACCTCGTGTTGAGCTGCGACCAAGGCATGCGCTTCGGTGGGCTGCGACGACGAGGTGGTGTTCGCAGCCGTCGTGTACGTGTTGACGACAGGCTGTGCGTGGCGGCAGCTGCCGCCGTGTTTCGGGGTGTCGAAGTCAACGGTGCACCGCCGGTTCCGGATCTGGTCGGATGCCGGGCGGTGGGGCCGACTGCACCGGCACCTGCGCGACCTGCTTGCCGACGCGGGCCTGGTCGACCTCGCGCGAGTCCTGGTGGACACCGCGCACGTGCGGGCGAGAAAGGGGGACCGCGCACCGGTCCGAGCCCGGTCGACCGCGGCAAGCCCGGCTCCAAACCGCACGTACTGTCCGACCGTGCCGGACTGCCGCTCGTCGTCTAGGTCCCGACGACCGCGAGAGCCGCCCACAAGGCGACGACCGCGGCGGTCAGGGTGGCCGGGACGGCGGCGGCCGCGAGGCGGGTGAACTCGCCGAGACCCACCGCGGTGCCGCGGTCGGTGACGATGCGGCGCCAGAGCAGGGTGGCCAGGGAGCCCGCGTAGGTCAGGTTGGGGCCGATGTTCACGCCGAGCAGCACGGCCAGCACCGGACCCGCGCCGTGCGGGGCGGCCAGCGGGGCGAGGACGAGCACCGCGGGCAGGTTGTTGACGGTGTTGGCCAGCAGCGCCGCGAGGCCGGCGACGGCGAGCAGGTCGACCAGGCCGCCGCCGGACGGCATGACGTGGCCGAGCAGGTCGTCGAGGCCATGGTCCACCACCGCCCGCACGACGATGCCGAGGGCGAGGACGAACGCGAGGAACGGGATCGCGGCGGACCGCACGATCGCCGCGGGCGACGTCTCGCGGCGGAGCAACGCCCGCACGGCCAGGACGGCCGCGCCCGCCGCGGCCACCCACGCCGGGTCGATCCCGGCGGCCGACGCGATGCCGAAGCCGGCCAGCGTGGCGCCGACCACGGCGAGCGCGAACACCGGCATCGGGGCGTCCCCGTCGGGCTCGGGCGGCGCCGCGGGAACCAGGTCGGCGGCGAAGAAGCGCCGGAAGACCGCGTACTCGACGGCGATGGCGACGGCCCACGGCAACGCCATCAGCAGGGCGAAGCGGCCGAAGGTCAGGCCGGTCGCGGAGAACGCCAGCAGGTTCGTCAGGTTGGACACCGGGAGCAGCAGCGAAGCGGTGTTCGACAAGTGCGCACAGGCGTACAGGTGCGGCTTGGCGCGGGCGCCGACATACGCCGTGGTGGCGAAGACCACCGGGGTGAGCAGCACGACGGTGGCGTCGAGGCTCAGCGCCGCGGTGATGGTGGACGCGGCCACGAAGACGTGGGTGAGCAGCTTCTTCGGGTTGCCGCGGGCGCTCCGCGCCATCCACGCCCCGCACGCCCGGAACACGCCCTCGTCGTCGCACAGCTTCGCGAGCACCAGCACCGCGGCGAGGAACCCGATGACCGGGCCCAGCCGCTCCGCCTCCGCCCGCGCGTGGTCCAGCGATATGGCGCCGGTGGCGACGACGAGGCCCGCCGCGGGGACGGCGAAGACCGCCTCGGGCAGGTTCCTGGGCCGCAGTACCGCGGCGCCGAGGACGACGAGCAACAGCACGGCCGGGAGTATCGCGGGGAGCAGGGCCGGACCTTCCGGTCGATCGGGTGCGGGGACCCGGCCATGGTGCGCGATCACCCGGGCATGCCCCAAACCGGCCCCCACACAAGGCCACCGTGCGCACGGTCGCCGCGAGCGCCCGGTCACCGACAGTGCCGGCCCCCGCGGCCGGGCCGGCCCGCTCCCGCCCCCGGGTCAGCTGCACGACCCCCACGCCGCGCTCCCCGACACCCCCGCCCCGGCCGCCGCGACCAGCGACACCGTGCTGCCGCTCGCCGCCGGGCCGCGGCAGGTGCTGCGGTGGTGGGCGGCGATGTGGTCGCGGCGCACGTTGTCGCGGAACGCGGGGATCTCCGACAGGCGCGCGAAGTAGTCCCAGACCGCGGTGTGCTCGGCGAGGGCGCGGACGTCCTCGGCGCGCAGGTGCAGACGGTGCACCGCATCCACGTGCAGGAGGGTCGTCCACAGGTGGACGTCGGCCGCGGTCAGGGTGGCGCCGAGCAGGAACTCGCCCTGCGCCAAACGGCTTTCCAGAAGGCCGAAGGCGTTGCGGACGGTCTCCATCGCCTCGTCGTAGCGGGCGCCCGCGCGGGCCCGGCCGGCCCGCTGGGAGGCCTCCCAAATCTCGTCGTCGCACAGCGTCCCGTAGGCGGCTATCCCCGCGGCGAAGGCCGACGGGTACAGGTCAGGGCCGGGGCCGTCGAACGCGGTCGCCAGGTCGTACAGGATGTCCGACGGCTGGTTGCTGACGATCCGCCCCGACCAGCGGTCCCACAGCGCGGGCACCGACACCGGGCCGTCGTAGTGGTACTCCGTCGCCTCGTACGCCTCGCGCAGGAACGCGAACCCGCCCGCGGTGTCCAGCCCGTGCCCGTCGCCGGGCCGGAACGCCCAGCCGCGGCCGTCCCGCACCGGGTCGACCGCCGATACCGTCACCGCGTCCTCCAGGCCGCGCAGGTCGCGGGTGACGACGGCGCGCAGCGAACGCGGACACGCGAAACAGACGTACAAGTGGTACCGGTTGGGGTCGGCGCGGAACCCGCTGCCCGGCGCGCGGCCGATGCGGCCGCGGAATCGCGGAGCGGGGTTTCCGAAACTGCGGTAGCGGCCGTGGACACGGAGATCGGCGGGGTCGGCGGACCGGGGCAGGCGTGCGGGCATGGCGGAAACTCCCTGGGAGCCGGAACGGGCAGGAGCAGGGAACACGGGAGCGGAAACAAACGGCGGGTTAAGCCGCGCTGCACACCCGGAGCAGATCGATGTGGCGCCGCCGCAGGAAACGGCCGGAGACCAAGGGAAGGGGCTGCGGATAGAACGTCCCGCGGGTGCCGCGCATCGTCTTCCCCCCTTCGCCCAGCCTTGTCGGATTATTCGCGGGAGCGCGCCGGAGCGTCAAGGCCACGGCGCCGTGCCAACAGGCCCGGGGACGGCCGGTGTTGCCCCGTTGACCTGGGGTGTTGCCGCGATGGCGGCGGAGTGCCCGGCTCCGGAACGGTTGGTCGAAAGTCGGCAAAGTCGCCGTCCGCCGGTGGTTCGCACGTTCGGCACGCCACTACGATCCAACGGTTCTGCGGGAATTCTGCGGGATTGAGTATTCACGGGGATTGTGGGGGTTTGCTGGCATGTCCGCTTCCGAAAGCGGCGGTGGATTCCGGACCGTGCTGGTCAACTGGGGCCCGACGCTGCTGTTCAACGTCGTCGCGCCGCTGCTGACGTACCAGCTCCTGGTCGACCACATGAGCGGCGTCTACGCCCTGCTCCTCTCCGGCCTGTGGCCGGCCGCCGAAGTGGCGGTGTTCTACGCGATACGCCGCCGGATCGACGACTTCGGCATGCTCACCTTGATGTTCCTCGCCCTGAGCGTGGTCGCCGCGGCCCTGTTCCACAGCGAACGCATGCTGCTCCTCAAGGAGTCCGCGATCACCGCGGTCTTCGGGCTGATCTGCCTGGCGACGCTCGCCGCGCCGCGGCCGCTGATGTTCTACTTCGGCCGCAAGTTCGCCACCGACGGCACCGAAGCGGGCGTCGCGTACTGGAACTCCATGTGGCAGTACGAGGGGTTCCGCGGCACGCAGCGGATGCTCACCACGGTGTGGGGCGTCGTGTACCTCGTCGAGGCCGCGGTGCGGGTCGCGCTGACGTTCGTGCTGTCGCGCGGGGCCGCCGTGACGATGAACAACATCGTGCCGTACGTGGTCCTCGGCGGACTGCTCTACTGGACGATCAGCCTCGGCAAGAAGCGCCGTGCGGCGGCGCTCGCGGCCGGGCGCCTGTCGGCCCTCGGGCCGGTACCGGAACAAGGCGCGACCGCACCCGCGAACGCCCCGGCGAACCCGGCCACGAGCACCGCTCCGGAAGCCGTCTAGGCGGACCCCGGGTCAGTAGCCGGGGAGCGGCTTGCGCTCGTGCCGTTTGACGCAGGCCCCCGGCCCGGTCGTCCAGCGGATCCGGCCGCTCGCATCGCAGACCAGGCAGGCCTCCTGCTTGCCGACCGGCGCGGGGCGGCCGTCGACCAGTGCGCCGTGCGCGGCATAACGCCAGCCGTCGCCGTCGCATGCCTGGCAGAGCACCGTCATCTCCGGCGGGAAACCCGGCGGCGGTACCGGCGGAAGTTCCGGGGTCTCCGGAGGGCTGTCGTCCACGGACCCCCACGCTATCCCCGCGGCCCCGGAAGCGGGATGCCCCGGACGGATCCTCATCCGTCCGGGGCATCGCGTCGGTGCGGGGGTCCGCCGGGATTTCCGGTCAGGCGGGGCTGTGGCCGCCCGCGGTGCGCAGCCGTCCGAACGCCGCCGAGCAGTACCGCCGGACGCCGCGCGCGAGCGCGCCTTCGGGGATGCCCCTCGACTCGCGGAACAGCCGGACGAAGCCGAGGAGCATCGCCGCGCCGATCGCGATGAGGTGTTCGCGGCCGGCCAGGTTCGGCACCGCGACCGACTCGACGATCATCGACAGGCTGGTCAGCGAGAACAGCACGGGCGCGCGCTTGACCACGGCGATGTAGGAGAACAAGCCGACGACCGCCGCGGACGGGCCGGTGTCCAGCACATAGGCGGCCGAGTGCGGCAGGCCGAGCACGTGGTGCGGGCCGAGCCAGACCATGACACGCGCGGTCATCGTGCCGGCCAGCGTGGCGATGTACGCGATCATCAGCGTGCGCTTCCACCCGAGCGTGAGCTGGGCCAGCGCGAACGCGATGAACAACTGCGTCAGGCCCGCCCACACGGGCAGGTTGATCGCCGGGACGTACAGCGAGATCGGCGTGCGCAGCAGCGATATCGGCAGCGGCAGGCTCGCCTGCACGCCGCCGATGATGCGGACGAAGTCGTGGCCCCACTTGGTCAAGTGCACGGCGTGCAGCACGATGATGCCAAGGCACGCCGTGATCGCCAGATTCATGCCGCCCCAGCGGCGGTTCAGGAACACTTCCTTGAACGGCGCGATGATGATCGACTTGAACTCGTTGCGCAGCATGTGCCACACGAAGAGGACTATGCGGATCGGCCAGATGTATTGCCGCCCCGCACTCTCGCCGGTGGGGTAGGCAGCGTCGTAGGGATGGGGGTAGGTGGCAGTTCCGCCCCCGCTTTTCTGAAGTCCGTCGAGACGATCGACGACGTCGAGTACTCGGAACACGGCCTGACCTACACTCCGACTCTCAACCGATGCGTTACGCCGCGCGGCCTGCGCTTTCCGATTCGCCACTCTTGCACATACAGCGTACGAACGAGTCGCCGAAACGGTTGCCTGCATTTCCGACGCAGGTCGGACATCCCGGCGGCGAAATGCGCCTTGAGGAGGAGGCTCCGCAGCCCCGTGCGGGCAAACGCGCAGGTGGGCGCTTTGCACCGGGGAGGAGCCCGGAACCCGGCATGTGCCGGCGGCGGGAGTGAGCCCGGTCACGCCGCGCGGCACGGTGCATCGGCCGTGCGCGGAGCCCGCGGGAAGACGGGAATGAGGGTCGCCGCGCACGGCCGATGGATCGGGGGTGCAACCGGGTCCGGCCGGGGTCGAGCCGGTCGTGGGCCGGAGCGGGTGTCAGTCGGTGACGAGCACGACCTTGCCGCGGCCGTGGCCGGTTTCGACGATGCGGTGCGCTTCGGCGGCGTCGGCGAGGGCGACGCGGTGGCCGATGTGCACGGTCAGCGCGCCCTTCTCGTACAGGTTGACGAGTTCGCCGAGGCGTTCCTGCGAGCGGGCGCCGGGGCCGCCGCGCGCGCCGACCACGCCGAGGCGCGCGGCGCCGTCGAAGTCGACGATGGTGGCGATCCGCGACCGGTCGGCGACCAGCTCGACGGACACGTCGAGGGAGCCGCGGCCGGCGGCGTCGAACGCGGCGTCCACACCCTGGGGAGCGGCCGCCCGGACGCGGTCGGCCAGGCCGTCGCCGTAGGCCACCGGGATCGCGCCGAGGCCGCGGACGTAGTCGTGGTTGGCGGGGCTCGCGGTGCCGACCACCGTCGCGCCCCATGCCGTTGCCAGTTGCACCGCGAACGTGCCGACGCCGCCCGCGGCCGCGTGCACCAGCACCGTGTCGCCCGCGCCGACCCGCAGTTCGCGCAGCACCCGGTGCGCGGTCTGGCCGGACGCGGACAGCACCGCGGCCTCCTCCCACGGCATCGCCGCGGGCTTGCGGACGAGCTGGTCGGCGGGGACCGCGACGGCCTCCGCGTAGGCGCCGAGCATCGTCCAGCCGAGGACCTCGTCCCCGGCCTCCCACGCGGTGACGCCCGGGCCGAGCGCGTCGACCACGCCGGAGAACTCGTTGCCCGGGGTGGCGGGCAGCGTCGGCGCCATGGCCGGCGGTGCGAGCCCCCGCCGCACGGACGTGTCGACCGGCTGCACGCCCGCGGCCCGGATCCGGACGCGGACCTCCCCCGGGCCGGGGGCGGGCAGCGGGGTCTCGGCGAGTTCGAGGACGTCGGGGGAGCCGTACTCACGGAAGACGATGGCGTGCATGGAAGATCCGTCCGGTCGGGGCGAGTGGTGCGTGGATGCCTCCGGCCACGATGCAGGTTGAAGTCCGGTTGAGGTCAAGGGTGTGCGGGATTCGGACGGGATCGTTCGCACCGAATTCACAACCCGTGCGGGGACGGCTCCGCCGGGGTCGGGCCGCGCCCGGGGTCAGGCCTGGGCGCGGGGCCGCGCGGAGCGGGCCAGCCAGCGGCCGTCGAGCCGGCCGACCTCGATGGGGCGGCCGAAGCACTCCGTCATGCGGGCGCCGGTCAGCACCTCGTCGACGGGGCCGCGCGCCAGCACCCGGCCGTCGCGCAGCAGCAGCGCGTGGCCGATGTTGGGGGCGAGTTCCTCGAGGTGGTGGGTGACGGTGACGGTGGTCAGCCGGGGCCGGGTCGCGGCGAGGCGGTGCATCGCGTCGATGAGGTCCTCGCGGGACGGCAGGTCGAGCGCGTTGAACGGCTCGTCGAGGAGCAGCAGCCCCGGGTCGGCGATGAGCGCGCGGGCGATGAGGATACGGGCGCGCTGGCCGCCCGAGCACACCCCGTAGGGGCGGTCGGCGAGGTCCTTGAGGTCGAGTTCGGCGAGGAGTTCGTGGGCGCGGGCCTTGGTGTCGTCGTCGTACTTGCGCCACAGAGGCTGCACGGTGCCGGTCGCGCCGGTCAGCACGACGGTGTGCGCGGTCTGGTCGACGGGCACCTTCTGGGCGCTGGACACGAAGCCGATCCGGGACCGGAGTTCGCGCATGTCGACGCGGCCGAGGCGGTGGCCGAGCACCTCGACGGTGCCTTCGGTGGGGTGCATCGTGGCGCCGACGAGGCGCAGGATCGTGGTCTTGCCCGCCCCGTTGGCACCGAGCAGGGCCCAGTGTTCGCCCGCGCGCACGGTCCAGTCGATGCCGTCGAGGATCACCTGGTCGGTCGTGTATTTGCGCACGCTCACACCGGCGAGGTCGGTGACGACGGGGATCGGCTGGTCGGCGGCCACGGTACCTCCCGGGCGTGGGGATCTTCCCGTCGACGATAACTGCAGACGGCACGTATTCGGGGAGCGGTCCGGTGGGCGAGACCGGGTGCGCGGGCCGGTCCCGATCAGGTGTGCGGGCCGGACTTCAGGGTGTCGGCGATGGTGCTGACCTGCGCGGATGAGAGTTCGCCCGGGGTGGCGGCGAAGTTGCCGGCGGTCTTCACCACGAGGGCGACGTCGCCGCCGTCGCGCACCGGGATCCGCACGAAAGCGGCGGCGCGGGCGTCCGGGGGAGCCGTGACCTTGCCGGGCCGGGGGACGGTCCGGGCCCAGGTGCGGAAGGCGTCGGTGCTGTCGTCGACGCCGCGGGTGTGCGCGAGCGACGGGAGAAGGAGGGCGAAGGCGCCGTTGTCGGTGCGGGTGGCGACGACGGTGACGCGCAGCGGCAGGCCGTCCACCCGGTAGTCGCACTCGATGGCGCTGTACGCCTCGGTGGCCGGGATGTCGGGGAACAGCTGCGAGGCGGGGACCGGGGCGCTCGGGCCGCCGGGCGGCGGCGCGTGGATTTCGCCGACCGCGGCGGGGTCGTCCGGCACGGCCTTCCCGGCGGCTCCGGCCTTGCGCAGTGCCGCCGCCATGTCGAACGCGAACGGGCAGGGGCCCGGCCGGTCGAGGCGCCCGGCGGCGGCGGAGACCGCGTCGACGGAGGTCGTCGATGTGTCTCCGTCGGAGGACGAACAGGCGGCGGTGGCAAGGAGGATCGCGAGGAGTGCGGCTCCCGCCTTCCGGGTGCGCGCGGGACCGGTCGCGGTGCGGATCGTCATGCTTTGCGCCATGGCGGGACCGTATGCCGGGGACGGCGGCCGAATCATGTGGACTTCCGTCTTGATTCGTGCGGCAGGGGCTTGTTGGTTGGATGAAGTCGTACGGGTGTGCGGCTACTTCGCGGTGATGCCCGATTCGGTGATCAGGACGGCGGCTTGGGCGGCGTCCGCTCCGCAGTCCGGGCCGTTGGGGTAACTGGAGTTCGCCGTGACGGTGATGCGGCGGGTGCCGACGGTCGTGCCGGAGGCGTCGAGCAGGGTGAGGGTCAGGTCGACCGGGCCGGGGACGATATCGGGAAGGGTCGCGTTCCCGTGCTTGCCGGGAAGCGGGGCGGCTTGGGCGGCGCACACCTCCCCGGTGCAGGACGTCGCGCCGACACCGGTCGACGGGAAGAGCTTTGCGGTGGCGTCCTGGCAGGTGCCGCCCCAGCAGGCGAGCGCCTGGACCGTTTCGGTGCGGGCCGCGGTGGCGGCGTCGAGGTCGATGCCGATTCCGGGGATGGCGGCGATGAGCGTGCATTGACGGTCGCCGGGGCTCTCGGAGCAGGCGACGGCGAAGGCAAGTGCGGCGGCCAGCGGGACGAGCCGTGCGGTGCGGGCGCTGCGTACGGAGGGCGGCATGCCGGTCCGACGCGGCGGCGCGGGATTCGGTTCCGGGTTACGGTGACCGGGGAGCCCGGGCAAGTTGCGGTTGCCCGGGCTCCGTTCGGGGGTGGTGCGGCGATCTTTGGTGCGGTGCTTCGGGGCTATTTGCCGTTGCCGACGCCCATGTACGGGTGGTCGTTGCCGATCTGCTTGCCGTTGGCGTCGTAGAAGCGGATCGTGGCGCTGTCGCCGTGGCCGGCGTTGGCCGGTACGAACATGACGTAGTACGTGTCGTTCGCGACCTTCTGGGGCTGGGCGTCGACCGTGGCCTTGTCCTTGTCGAACGTGGCGACGACCTTGGTGGCGTTCTGCGGGACGATGCCGAACGACACGGTGCCGAGCTTGCCGACGCCCGCCTGGTTGAGCTGGGTGTCGCCGAGCCCGATGGCGGTGAAGTCGTCGCCGCTCGCCGACTTGTCGAGCCGCCACAACGGATTGTCGGCGCAGCCGCGGCCGCCGCCCCGGTTCGTGAGCTTGCCGTCCATGTTCAGCTCGACGATTTCGCAGTAGCCGGTGCGGGTCTCCGCGGCGGCCACCCCGGTCGACTTGCCCGTGGGGGCGCCGTTCGGCATTTTCATGGCCTCGTACGGGCCGTAGCTGCGGATGCGCACCAATTCCCACGTGTGGCCGGAGGCTTCGCCCTTGGCGAGGGACACCCTGCCGAGGTCTTCGGCGTACGGGACCGCGCTGGGCGCGCCCGCGGGAGTGGCGGCCGACGCCGTCGGGCCGGAGCCGGTCGCCACGTGGTCCGTGCCGCCGCCCGACGTCAGGCCGATCGCCGTCGCGGTGCCGGCCGCCACCAATACCGCGGCGATGGTGCCGCCGACCGCCGCGCGGCGGCGGCGCCGGCGCCGGGCCCGGCCGCCGGTCTCGATCGCCTCGTGCGGCGCGAGCGTCTCGGGCACGTCCCGCATACCCTGGTCGAATCTGTCGCGCATCCACTGTCCTTCCTCGTCGCCGGTCATACGGCGATCACCTCCGCGGAGTCGTCGGCGCCCCAGCGGGCGCCGTGGAGGGCGGGATCGGCGCGGAGCTTCGCCAGTCCCTTCGATGCCTGGCTCTTGACCGTCCCCACCGAAATGCCCAGCGAGCGGGCGACTTCGGCTTCGGGCAGGTCGTCCCAGTACCGCAGCACGACGACCGTGCGCTGCCGGGCCGGGAGTTGCGCGAGCGCGCGCATGAGCGCGTCGCGCTGCTCCACCTGCCGGGTGGTCGAGTCCGCGGCGGTCCGCGGCTCCGGAGCGCTCACCCCGAAGAGCTGGGTGATCCGTTTGCGCCGGAACCGGGCCGCGTTGGTGTTGACCAGGATGCGGCGCACGTACGCGTCCGGGCTGTCGCTGCCCTGCACCCGGTGCCACGCGACGTACGCCTTGGTCAGCGCGGTCTGCACCAAGTCCTCGGCGTCGCCGTGGTCGCCGGTCAACAAGTACGCCGTCCGCACGAGCTTCGCCCAGCGTGCCTGGACGAATTCGCGGAACTGCGCCGCCTCATCGGCTCTCAATGAGCACCTCCTCGTGAGCCTTGAGTACGGGGTCGGCCGGCGGGGTTGCCTGCGTTTCCCGGGAATGCGGGAATCCCCGGAGGCGGGGGTTCCGCTTCCGGGGATTCCGTGGGGTGTCAGGCGACGGCAAGCGCGGCGATGAGGAGGCCGCCCGCGGCGGCCGAGGCGAGGCCGCGGACGTGGTTCATGCGGGTCCAGTCGGGGAGGTAGCTCTGCCACAGGACCTGGGCCTGGGCGTCGTCGGCCTTGTCGAGGGCTTCGTTGCGGGGGACGTGGTAGCCGGCCGTGAGAATGAACGAGCCGACGAGGTAGAGGGCGGAACCGGCGACGACATAGCCGGAATAGGCGCCGTCCCACGAGACGAGGGACCAGACCAGGAGGGCGGCGGAGGCGAGAGTGGTGCCCATGAAGACGCTCATGAAGGCGGGGGTGAGGGCGGATCTGTTGATGGATTGCATCACCCGTATTGCTTCCGGGGCGGGGACTTTCGCGAGTCCTTTCATGACCAGCACGGAGAATCCGTAGAACACGCCGCCCATCACTGCTGCGCCGAGAGCGGTGGCCAGGGTGAGAGCGAACAGGAAACCGTGCATGGGACTGCCCTCCGGAAGTCGAACGGGGTGGTGTGGCCGAAACTCCCGCGGACTGCGGGGAGTTTCTCAGACGGTCCAGACGCCGGTCGCGGCGACCTCGCGGGCGTAGTCGGCGAAGTCGCGCGGCTCGCGGCCGAGGGCGCGCCGCACACCGTCGGTGAGGTGGGCGTTGCGGCCGTCGAGGACCTCGGTGAAGAGGTAGCGGATGAGCCAGACGACCTCCTCGGGCTCGCCGAGTTCGGTCAGGACGGCGGCGTAGGCGTCCATCGGCACCGGCACGAAGTCGATCTTACGGCCGATGGCGCCGGCGACCTCGGCGACGGCTTCGGCGAAGGTCATGAGGCGCGGGCCGGTGACCTCGTAGACCTCGCCCGCGTGGCCGTCCTCGGTGAGCGCGGCGACCGCGACGTCGGCGATGTCGTCGGCGTCGACGAAGGGTTCGCGGACGTCGGTGACGGGGAGCGCGACCTCGCCCTGGAGCACCGGCTCGACGAGGAAGTTCTCGCTGAAGTTCTGGTGGAACCAGGCGGCGCGCACGACGGTCCACGCGGTGCCGGCGGACTGGACGCGCTCTTCGGCCCGCTGGGCCTCGGGCTCGCCGCGGCCGGAGAGGAGCACGAGGCGTTCGACGCCCGCCTTGGCGGCCTGCTCGGCGAAGTCACCGACGATGTCGGCGGCGCCCGGGACGGCGAGGTCCGGGTAGTAGGTGAGGTAGGCGGCGCGGACGCCTTCGAGGACCGGGGCCCAGGTGGCCCGGTCGTTCCAGTCGAAGGGGATGGGGGCGGTACGGGAGCCGAGGCGGGTGGGGACACCCAACGCGGTCAGCCGCTCGGCGACGCGGCGGCCGGTCTTGCCGGTGGCACCGAGGATGAGGACGGGGGCGGCGGTGTTGGCGGCGGCGGTCATGTGGGGCTCCTTCGTGGTGGGTGTCTCGCTTGCGTGACTTCATTCAAGTCGAGGCAAGTGAGACGAACCATCGTTGAGGAGCGCTAAAACATGCGAGATCGTCTCGCCTATGCCTATGCCTATGCCTATGCCGAGGGTGCGCCGGACCGCGGTCCGGCGCACCCTCACCGCTTTGCGGATGGTCAGCCCAACAGCTCGCCCATCCACGTCTCGATCGCGTCGACCTCGCGCGGCAGTGCCGACGACATCAGCCGGGCGCCGTCCTCCGTGACCACCAGGTCGTCCTCGATGCGCACGCCGATGCCCCGCAGCTCCGGCGGCAGCGTCTCGTCGTCAGGCTGCAGGTACAGACCGGGTTCGACGGTCAGCACATGGCCCACCTCCAGCTTCCCGTCCAAGTACGTCTCCGCCCGCGCCTTCGCGCAGTCGTGGACGTCCATGCCGAGCATGTGGCCGCTGCTGCACAGCGTGTAGCGCCGGTGCAGCCCGCTTTCGGGGCGCAGCGACTCCTCCGCGCTCACCGGGAGCACGCCCCACTCGTGCAGCCCCGTCGCGATGACCCGCATCGCCGCCAGGTGGAAGTCCCGGAAGCTCGCCCCCGGCCGCAGCGCGTCGATCCCGGCCTGCTGCGCGTCCAACACCAGCTGGTAGACGTCGCGTTGGGCGCTCGAGAAGCGGCCCGACAACGGCAGCGTCCGCGTGATGTCCGCCGTGTAGAGCGTGTCCGTCTCCACGCCCGCGTCCAGCAGCAGGAGCTTGTCCGCGTCCAGCGCACCGTCGTTGCGGATCCAGTGCAGCACGCACGCGTGCGCGCCCGACGCGGCGATCGTCTCGTAGCCGAGCCCGTTGCCCTCCGCCCGCGCGCGCAGGTTGAACACGCCCTCGATCCAGCGCTCGCCGCGCGGGTGCCGCAGCGCCTGCGGCAGGGCGCGGACCACGTCCGAGAAGCCCGCGGCCGTGTGGTCGACGGCGAGCTGCAGCTGCGCGACCTCCCACTCGTCCTTGACCAGCCGCATCTCCGACAGGTACCCGGCGAATTCGCGGTTGTGGTCGGTCGTCCCGCGGACCGGCACCCACGCGTCCACGGCCGGGTCCACCCCGGCGAGCACCCGCGTCGCGACATTCGCGCCCCGGAACAGGTCCGGCAACCGGTCCAGGTGCACGCAGTCGATCCCGAGCTGCGTCGCCGTCTCGTCGAGGGTGTTCCGGCGGCCCACCCAGAACTCGCCGTAGCGGCGGTCGCGGAAGAACTCGCCGGTGTCGCGGGTCGAACGCGGCCGCACATAAAGCCGCGCCTCGTGGGTGCCGCCGACCGGTTCGAGGACCAGCACGCTGTCCGGTTCGGTGCCGCCGGTCAGGTAGGAGAACTCGGTCTGCGGGCGGAACTGGTAGTCGCAGTCGTTGCTGCGCACCTTGAGCACGCCGGACGGCACGATCAGCCGCTCGCCCGGGAACCGCGCCGACAGCCGCGCGCGGCGCTTGGCCGCCCACGGGGCGATGTCGGCCAGGGCGAGGTCGGGCAGCGGGCTCGGCGTCCAGCGGTCGCTCATGAACGCCCCGAGCGCCTCGGACACGGGCAGGTCGTGGCTGCCGGTGTGGAACGCGTTCGGGGTGGCGTCCTGGGTCACAGGGTCCTCCATGGGGGCGCGAGGGTACGCGGGATATTTCGGGACAACGCGGCGGTGGCAGGCACGCTACCGGCCGACGGTCGGGGACGGTACGGCGGCCCGGGTCGCCGGCGGCCACGCCCGGGGAACGGCGCACGCGACCGGGTACGACGACCCTGCGACGGCGCGGGCGACGCGACCGGTCCGCCCGACCCGGCAGCCGTTCGGCGCACGGCGCGTGTCCGCCCCGCGCGAGCGTGCTCCGCGGGGCCGCACGGCGAAGTACGTTGCTGCGAACCACGGGCCGGCGTCGGCCCGGCAGGCGTCGACCCGGCATCGGAGACTCCCGGCGTGCATCGGCCTTTTCGTCTCGGCCCCCTGACCACCACGTGCCTGATCCGGGCCGGCGACGGCGCCGCGGCGATACCGGAGCGGAACGTCCGGGCCCGGGTGGTGCCGGGGGAGCCGTTTCCGGCGAACCTGCCCGCGGACCTCGCCGCCGCCCGGGAGCGCGTACGGCACGTCCACGAATCGGGCGCCTGTCGGCGCCATTGGAACAGCCCGACGTTCCGCCTCGCCGCGTTCACCGCCGGCCGCGATGCGGACGAGGAACTCGTCCTCGACTTGGGGTTCTCCCCGAGCGACTACTACACGTCACTGGCCGCGCAGGGCGTCGACTGCGCGGCGGGCGCAGCCCGGGCGGCCGGTGCCCGGCCCGGCGCGGACCTGCTCCCCGGGGTGTCGTTCGGGGTGAACGTGGCGGCCGTCACCGGGGACGGCCGCATGGTCTTCTCCCGCCGCAGTGCCCAGGTGGCGGTCAATCCCGGGCTGTGGAACTCGTCGGCCAACGAGGGACTGTCCCGGGCGCACGACGTCGCCGGCGACGGCACCGTCGACCTCTTCGGCGCGGCGCGGCGGGCGCTTGCCGAGGAGCTCACCGTCTTCGACGCCGACCTCGCCGGACTGGACCTGCTTTCCGTGGTCGTCGACCAGCGGCGGCTCCAGTGGGGGGCGCTGTTCTGCGCCCGACTGACGTGCACTGAGGAACTGCTGCGGCAGCGTTGGACGCGGGGCATGCACGACCCCTGGGAGCACAGCGAGTTCGCGTTCGTCCCGGCGGACCCGGCGGGCGTTCTCGGCTTCCTCCTGGACACCGCACGGCAAGACTCGTGGACGGCGTGCGCGCCGGCGTTGTTCTACCACGCCCTGGTACGCACGACCGCGGTGAGCGGTGGCGCGAGGCCCGCGCGCGGTGTCGTGGAAGCGGCCCTCGAGCGTCTGCTGGTATCGGCGCCGACGTGAGCCGGCCGGACGGCGCGCCCGGCACCGGGGTTCGGGTGCGGCCTCCCGGAACTTCGTTCGCCGTTCACCCTCGCGTCGTAGCGTGGTCCCCGTCGACCGGCCGCGACGGACAGGGGGCAGACCAGTGGAACCGATCTCGACCGTGCTACTCGCGGGACTCGCCGGAGGCGCGGGCGGCGAGGCCGGGCAGGGGGCCTGGACCGCGCTCGCCCGACTGGTGCGGCGCGAGTTCCGCCGCTCGGGCACCTGCGGCGAAGCGGCGCTCAGCGCGCTGGAGCGCAGCCCCGCCGACCCGCACCGCGCACGGTCCCTCACCCAGGTCCTGGAAGCCCGCGCGCACATGGACGCCGAGTTCGCCGCCGAACTCGACACCTGGGCCCGCGGCACGCACGGCGACCTGGACTTGGCGGCCGCGGTGTCGGCGTGGGCGGCTGAGCAGGGCGGCGCCGGAAGCGGGCCGACGGCGGCCGCGGCCGGCTCGGGGGCGTAGCAAGTCCCCGGTCAGGTACGGGTGTACGCCCCCGGCGGGGCGCCGATCGCGGCGGTGAAGTCGCGGGTCAGGTGGGCCTGGTCGGCGTAGCCGAGTTCGGCGGCGAGCGCGGACCAGTCCAGGGTGCCGCCCTGGTCGGCGCGTTCGGCGGCTTCGTGGAGGCGGGCACGGCGGAGGACCCACTTGGGGGAGGCACCGACGTATTCGGCGAACAGGCGCTGCAGGCGGCGCACCGAGACGCCGGCGTGGGCGGCGAAGTCGTCGACGCGGACGAACGCGGGGGTCTCGGTGATGGTGCGCACCATCGCGGCGACCTCGTCGGCGACCGGGTCGCGTGCGGGGAGCATGCCGAGCAGGAAGTCCTCGACGTGCCGGGTCATCTCCGTGTCGTCGCGGGTGGCCAGCACGGCTTCCTGGACGTCGAACACGCCGGCGCCGAAGACGTCCTGCGCAGGCACGACGCGGTCGGTGAGGTCCGCGACGGGGGCGCCGAGGAACGGGCGGAAGCCGCCCGGGTGGAACTTCACACCGAAGACGTGCCCCAGCTCGGCGATCTCGCGGATGAACGGGCCGCGGATGATGCCGTACACCGACGGGTGCGGCTCCTCGAAGACCAAGTGCACGCTCGGATGCGGCAGCGTGCGCGACTCGTACGGCTTCCCGCCGCGCAGGTCCCACGCGACGATCCAGTGGTTCTCGACGAACGGGGCGAGCCGCGGATCGGGCTCCGGCCGGGCCAAGCGGATCTTGGTCGCGGTCAGCCCGGGATAGAGGACGCCGCGGCCGAGATTCACCGGGTTCGCCCCGTGTTCGGTCATGGGGACAGCCTAGGTCGTGCACGGCCGCGGCCGCTGTCGCTTTTGTTCAAGACCGGGATGCGGGGTCTCCGTAGCGTTCCGGACATGGAACTGCACCCGCACCTCGCCGTCGCCGCCGCCGAAGCCGCCCGCATCGCCCGGGGCGCCGGCACCGCCGCGCCGGACGCTCCGACCCCCTGCACCGACATGAACCTCGGCGCGCTGCTCAACCACTGGATCCTCTACAGCGCCTTCGGCCTGGAGAAGCGGGCCCGCCGCGAACCGCTGCCCGAGGAACTGCTCAACCGCGACTTCGCCGCCGACCCGGACTGGGCCGAGACGTACGCCGCGCAGCTCGACCGCGCCGTCGCGGCGTGGGCGGAACCAGCCGCGTGGGAAGGCGACGTCGAGGTCGGGCCCGGTATGACCTTCCCGCCCGCCGCGATCGTCGGGCTGATCGTCAAGGAACTCACCGTGCACGGCTGGGACGTCGCCGCGGCGACCGGGCAGACCGTCGAGCTGCCCGAGGACACCGCCAAGCTCGTCCTCACGGTTGTCGAGGAACACGCGGAGGTCTACCGGCAGTACGACGGATTCGCCGACCCGGTCGAGATCCCGGCCGATGCGTCGACGTTCGAACGGGCTCTCGCGTTGTCGGGCCGCGACCCGCAGTGGCGGGCGGCTTCGGCCGGATAGCGCGGGTGCGAGGGCCGCGCCACCTTGCAGCCCGCCCCTACTCCCGCGGGAGTAGGTCCCCCGGGCGGGCGGTCTCTCCGCGCAGCAGATTCCTCGCCGTCCGGACCAGGGCCGACCTGCGGGGAGAGCACCGGAGGTCACTTCGTGGGCGGGACGTTTCGCGGGGCCCTGCCGAGCAGGCTGGAGGGCGTTGGAAGGCGAGAGACCAGCGTCCTCAGGAGGGCATCGTGGCTGCGGGCGAGGCAGTGCGGGCGGCAAGCGGAAAGACGGCTCGGCCGGAGGACGGCGGCCGGGAGGTGTCCCGGGCACGGTCGGGGGCGTTGCCGGAGGCCGGAGGCGAGCCGATCGGCGCACCGCGTGAACTCGGCGGGGCCACCACAGGCGCGGCCGGTGCACCGGTCGGCGCTTCGCGCGGAGCCGGGACGGTCGCAGGGCAGACGGGCCGCACCAGACCCGACGTCGGCCGACCCGGTCCTGGCTCCACCCGCCGCGGCTTCTCCCGCCGGGCCCGGAAGAGCGTCAACTCGCTGCACGTCGTCGCGTCCGTCGGGCTCGTCGGGGTCGAGTGGGGGTTGATCGCGCTCGGGATCGTGGCGCGGCTCACCGGGGACGCGGAGCTGCGGCACACGCTGTACCCCGTCATGCGGTATCTCGTGTACACGACCGGGATGCCGCTGGCGGTGATCGCGCTGGTGTCGGGCGTCCTGTTGTGCCTGCGGACGCCGTGGGGGCTCTGGCGCTACCTGTGGATCAAGGTGAAGATCGTGCTGCTGTTCCTGGTCATCGCGATCGGTGCGGGCCTGATGTCGCGCTGGCTGCGCGATCTGGAGCACATGACCGCGCCGGGGGCCGACGCGGGCGGGCTCGCGGCCGTGCAGTGGTACCAGTTCGCCGGTGCGGCCGTGCAGTTGGCCGCGCTCGCGGTGGCGACATTCCTGTCGGTCTTCAAGCCCGCGGGCGCGGCCAAGGGGTCAGCTGCCCGCCGGCGGTAGCGGGTCGACCTTCCAGTCGGGGTGCCCGGGCATCGGCGGGGTCGTCGGGGCGTAGAGCCAGGTGTCGAGGAACGGGCGCAGGTCGCGGTGCGCGACCTGCGAGGCGAGGTCGACGAAGTCCCCGGTGCTCGCCGTGCGGCCGCGGTAGCGGCTGACCCAGGCGCGTTCGATGGCGTTGAAGGTGCTGTCGCCGACCTCCGCGCGAAGGGCGTAGAGGACGAGCGCGGAGCCGTCGTAGCGCATCCGCTTGAACAGGTTCGGCTCGGTGGGCGCGGCGGGCGGGCCGTAGTCGCGGCGCCACAGGTCGTGGGCGCGGTAGGCGTCGTACATGCGGGCTTCCATCGCGTCGCCGCCGTGCTCTTCGGAGTAGAGCCGCTCGTAGAACCGCGCGTGGCCTTCGCTCAGCCACAGGTCCGACCAGGACGCCAGCGCGACGCTGTCGCCGAACCACTGGTGGGTCAGCTCGTGCACCATGTTGCGTTCGGCGGTGACCTGGTCGCCGGCCAGGTCGCCTTCCGGGATGAGCGACAGCGTCTGCGTTTCGAGGGCGACGCCGAGGTCGGTGTGGGCGACCAGCAGGCCGTAGGTGCCGAACGGGTAACGGCCCAATTTGGCGCTCAGCCACCGCAGATGGTCGGCCGTGAGGGCCCGGTAGGCGGCCGTGGAGGCGACCAGGTCCGGCGGCACCGCGTCCCGGATCCGCACCCCGTCGGGGCCTTGGCTGGTCACGAACTCGTAGTGGCCGACCGCGAACTGCACGAGCTGTCCGGCGACCGGGGTGGCGGAGTCGTACGTCCACCGCAGCCGCCCGGGGCCGTCCGGCCGCCGTCCGCGGAAGTCGCCGTTGGCGACGGCCTGGACGTCCTGCGGCGCGCTGATCGAGATCGTCATCGGCACGCGGACGCTCGGGTGGTCGCCGGTCGGGAACAGCATCTGGGTGCCGTTCGGCTGCGGGTACACCACGGTGCCGTCCGGGGTGGGGATCCACCCGTAGTCCTCGATGGCGTCGTCGCGGTGCCGCATCTGCGTGGGGTCGGCGGTGTACTCGACGCGGATGTCGAACGCGTCGTGTTTGCCGATGGGCTTGCGCGGTGTGACGACGAGTTCGTCGCCGTCCCGGACCGCCGCGGCGGGCTTGCCGTCGACGAAGACCCGGCCGAGGGTGTTCCCGGCGAAGTCGAGGTCGAAGCGGGAGAGCCGCTGCGTGGCCACCGCGTGCAGGGTCGCCACCGCGGGGAACGCGGTCTTGGGGGCCTGCCACGCCAGGTCGAGGGAGATGTGCTCCAGGTTGTAGCCGCCGTTCCCCGCATTCGGGAACAGCGGGTCGCCGATGCCGGGTGCTCCCGGCGTGCCGCCGTCCCGCGCGGCCCCGGCAGGGGCGGGGAGGGCGAGCAGCAGCGCGGCGGTGGCGGCCAATGCGGGCAAGGAACGCGGGAACCGTCGGTCGGTGCGCATGGTTTCCACGCTGACGGACGCTCGGGTGCCCGCGGAAGACCGACATGCCGATGGCCAGGGAACGGCACCCGAATGGGCGCGAGTCCGCCGACCGCACCGTTTTCCCGTGCCGCGCGGACGTGTTGGTCAGAACACGCGGCCGGATAGCCCGCTCCCCGGGCGCCTCACTAGCGTGGGGCCCACCCCGCGCGGACGCCGTGCCGGGGCAAGCCCGATCGGCGCCGACAGAGACGGGTCTTCGATGGTGACCTGGACAGCACCGGGCCGGGAGTGCCGCGAAGCCCTCCCGGCCCGGTTGTCCGGATGCGATTCCGGCGGTGCCGGACCGGGGTCAGCCGGCCTGGCGGCGCCCGGCGGCGGCGTACAGTTCCACGTCGCCCATGCGGGTGGTCTGCGACGGCAGCCGCCCGTAGGCCGCGCGGTACAGCGACCCGAACCGGCCGAGGTGGCTGAAGCCCCAGCGCAGCGCGATCCCGGTCACCGTGTCGTCGCTGCGGCCCTCGGCCACCGCGAGCAGGTCGGCGTGCGCCCCGGCCAGGCGCACGTGCCGCAGGTGCGCGAGCGGGGTGACGCCCAGGTGGGTGCGGAACTTCTCCTGGAGCGTGCGCACGCTCATGTGCGACGCGGCGGCGATGTCCGCGACCGAGATCGGCTCCGACGCGTGCTCCTCGCAGAACGCCAGCGCCCGGCGCAGCGCCACCGGCGCCCCGACCGGTCCGCCGCGCGGCGCCGCGCCGCCGCTCAGGCTGTGCGACTGGCACGCCAACAGGCCGTGCACCAGCATCTGTTCGAAGTGCGCGGCGGTGTCGGGGGAACGGGTCAGCAGGCCCGAGTCGACCATCGACGCGAAGCTGTGCGCGAGCGAAAGCCACTGCCGCACCTCGTCGTTCGCCGGGTCGAGGACCGGCTCGAAACGCAGCGGGGTGTCGGTGTCGAGGGCGCCCGCGTACGGCCGGATCGCCGCGTCGACGACGCGTCGCGGAATCCGCAGCACCAGCGCGGTGGTCTCGGGCGTGAACCGCAGCACGGTGTCCTGGCCGGGCCCGGTCACCACCGGCGACAGCGGCATGTCCCGCCCGTCGACGGTCAGCCGGCCGCCGCCGTTGTGCAGCAAGTGCACGAGGTAGACGGGGGCTTGCGCGTCCAGCCGCAGTTCGGCGTGGGCGCCGTAGGAGATCTGGTACAGCGCGATCTCGCCGCGGTGCAGCACCCGCAGCCGGGCCCGCACCGCGCCGGTGCCGGGCACCCGCAGGCGGTGCGGCACGACGTGCGAGCCGACCGCGTGGTGCATCAGCCGCGCCTCGGTGCCCTGGTACAGCACACGTCCCCGCGGTGCCGCCGCCGCGCGCACCGGGGCCGCGCCCGCCGCGGGACGGACCCCGCCGGGCCCGCGGACCGCGGCGGCGGGCTGGGGTCGCGGCGCTTGACCGGGCTGCATCCGCGGCGCGGGCACGCCCCGCGGACGGTCCGCGGCCGCGGGAGAGGCGATGTACGGGGACTGCGGGGAAACGAGGACAGGGCGAGGGAAAGCCGTGGCGGCCATGGGGGAACTCCTGCCTGGAACAACTGCGTGCGGGGCACGCATGGATGAGGACGTGAGCGTTCCGGTACGGCGACAGCCCTCGGCCGCGGGCATGCCGCATCCGTGCCGGAACGTGCCGGGCGGGCGAGCCTCGACCGTGGCATTGCGCCCGCCGGCGGAATCAGGAAGCCCGGCGGTTCTCCTCGTCGGCGAGGACCGTGGAGAGCCGCCGGTCGGCGACACGGAACGCCAGCCACAGGTCCGCCTCCGCGTTCGCCGCGTGGAGGAGGTCCAGGCCGAGCACGCCGCCGATGCGGACGAGCCGTTTGCGTGCGCCGGGCACGCTCAACGACAGGGCCGACGCGGCCGCCGCGAGGCGCGCGTCGTGGTCCAGCCAGACGCGCAGCGTGCGCGCGTCCGGCCCGCCGATGCCGCCCGCGAGCGGACGCAGCCCGGCGTGCGCCCACTCCTGCAGTGCGGGCAGACCGAGCGGCAGCCGGTGCGGCTCGTCGCCCGGAACCGCCGTGCGGGACGCGTCGTTGCGTCCCCCCGCGGAGCCGAGCGGACGATCCCGGCCGGCCGGGTCCACGGCGCCGAAGGCGTCCGAGGCTCCGTGCCGGACCAGCGCGTGGACGCGCAGCGCGAGCGACAGTTCCGCGCGGTCGTCGACGCGGGCCAGGTCGCGGCCCGCCAGCCGTTCGACGAGCCGCAGCCGCCCGCTGAGGGTGTTGCGGTGGATGCCCAGCCGTTCCCCGGCGCCGCGCCGGGTCGCAAGCCAGACGTCCAGGGTGTCGAGCAGGTCGGCGCCGTCCGGGTCGCTGCGCCGCCGGGCCTCGTGCCGGGCGAGCGGGGAGAGGACCCCGTCCGCCCAGACCGCGGCCTGACGGGCCATCAGCAACTCGGGGTCGAGCCATGCGCAGAACCGCGCGTAGCCCTCCGGTGCCAGTCCGGCGGCGGAAAGCGCGTGTCGTGCTTGGGCGTAGCCCACCGCGGCACGCGTCATGTCCACCACCGGGGAGACACCGATCCGGGTCCGCGGGTGGCGCCGGGTCAGTTCCCGGACCACCCCCGGAAGCGCCGGGTCGGCTCCGCCGGGCGAGGGGGCACCCGGGCGGATTCCGGCCACGGACGAGCCGACGGCGGGCAGGAGGGCCACGAGCGACGCCGCGTCACCCGGACTCCGTACCACCCACGCCGGCGGATCGCCGCGGTCGAGCAGGTCGGCGATCGCGTCCGGGTCGGCGTCGCCGCACGCGACGACCGCCACCCGGGCCGCGGAGGGCAGCGGAGCGCCCATCGCCTCGGCCATCGTGCGTGCCGCGACCGCTTGGCCGCCGCACAGCAGGTCCCACACCGCGCGGCGCTGGCGCCGTTCGGTGTCGTCGATGATGCGGACCGCCTCGGCCAGCTTGCGCGACGCCCACCGGGCGTACTCCCGGGCGTCGCCGGGCACGTCGCGCCTTATGGCCGCCCGGAGTTCGGACGAGGCGGCAACAGGTGTCCGAGTCGGCTCAGGCGCCACGCGCATGCCATCTCCCTCGGGCCGGGGCGGCGATGCGATCCGGTCGGGCCGGGCCGCACCGGATCCGCCGTTGTCGCTTCCGGTCTTGCCGGGTATCACCGTCGCTCCTGTCCCGGGCCCGTGCCTACCGGGAAGATCCGCAAAATCCCGAGGGGGCGCCGAGGGCCTCCTGATGGAATGTGCGAGGGTCCCCGGCCGTTGGGGCCCGGAAGCAGCCGGAATCCCGCACGAGGACCGAGTATCGGTAGTCCGGTGGTGACCAAAAAAGGCCGAGCCGGGTACCCGTTCCCGGTAAACTTGCCGGTAACTTCGTGGTCGGCCAATCCGATGAGCACGGCGCACAGGGAGTTGGGGACATGAGCGCGGCTGACCGCGAGAGCCCGTTGCCGCACAGCCTGCTCAACACGCCTGCCATGCGCCGGGCGTGCGCCGACCGCGACATCGGGGCGATCTTCACGCTCGCCCGCGACCACGCCGGCCTCACCCAGAGCCGTCTCGCGCGACTGTGCGAAATGACCCCGAGCCGGGTCGGCGACTACATCCGCGGCCGCGCCCGGGTCCGCCAGCAGCACGTCGTCGAACGGGTCGCCGACGCCCTGCGCATCCCCGGCGAACTCCTCGGCCTCGCCCCCCGCCCGTGGGAGGACGGCGAATCCTTCGACCCCGAATCCGTTCCCCCGGCGCTGCGCCCCAAACTCGCCGACAGCGTCGTCGAACTCGAGCTGTTCATCGCCATCGACGTGGACAAGGACGGCTGGGTCAACCTCACCTACCGGCATACCGTGCTGAATCTGACGGACCGTCCACTCACCAGGTTCGCCCGCGAGTTGTGGTTCGAGCACGGCGAAGGCCCCCTGGAAATCGCCGCACTGCCCACCGCCCGCCACCAGATAGCCGTGGAGCGCATCCACGACGCGGGCACCCTCGCCAAGTTCGCCTGCCGCGTCTCGCCGCCCGTCCCTCCCATGGGCAGCGCGACCATCGCCTACCGCTGCACCGGCGGCCGTTTCGTCGACGCGCACTACTGGCGCCAGGCCATCACCCGGGCCACGCTCCGCCTCACCATCGACGTCCACCAACGCGGTCTCGCCGCACTGCGGGACGTCGCCGCGCTGGAAGAGCATCCGGACGGGGCCACCCAGTCGATCGACGAACACGTACGCTGGTCGGTCGACGGTGACGAGGTGGACATCACGTTGGGGCGTGAGGACCTGAAGCCCAACCAATTCGTCACCCTGCATTGGGAGGTTGCCCGTGGTGGCGGGTAGGGGGGAAACCGGTGCCGCGCGTGCCCGCGAGCTGCGGGACGCGCTGGAGGGCGTCATACGTGCGTGGCACCGCATGGAAGTGGAACGTGGCGGCCCCGGAATCGTCGAATTCGACTGCGTTCCGCCCGCACCCGGCACGCCGCCGGTGCCCGCAGCCGCCGACCGCATGGAGGTGTACGAGCGGCTGACCGCCCTCGCCGCCCCGATCGCCGCCGACGGCCACCCGGCCGTCGCCGCCCGCCTGGGCGCCGACCTCGCCTACCTCGGCTCCCGTCTCGGCGAACGCCCCGACCTGGACGCCTACGTCCGCGCCACGCAAGGCTGCGGGGCGGCGGGCTGGCCCGAGGACTACGTCGCGGAACGCGGCGACGCCGTCCGCACCCGTCTCGCCGCCCACGGCATCGCCTGGGACGAAGGCACCGAGGACGCCCTGCGCGGCCTCGAAGAACCCCTCCCCGCCGACGAAGCCGTCAAGGCGATCCTCGCGGCCGTGGCCGACCACGAGCCCGCGGTGCGCAAAGCCGTCGGCTCCGAAGCGCCTTACCGGCTGTCCGTCGAGTGCGTCGACGTCGACGAGTACTGGGCGTACTGGCTCGACGGCGCAGGACAGCACGTCCGCCTGCGCATCAACCCGCGCAACGCCCGCTTCACCAAGGTCGGCGCCCGCCAGTTCGCGCTGCACGAGGTCCTCGGCCACGGCCTGCAGTGCGCCGCCTTCGCCGACCGCTGCGGGCGCGAGGACGTGCCATGGGTGCGGATGATCTCCGTGCACGGGCCCACCCAGGTCCTGCTGGAAGGCCTCGCGCAGGCGCTGCCGCTGTTCGTGGTGCCCGACGACACGGTCCTCGGCACCCGGGTCCGGCTCGATCACTACCTCCAACTGGTCCGGGCGGAGCTGCACATCGCGGTGAACTCCGGTGCTTCGGTGCGGGCCTGCGCGGCGCACGCGCGGGCCCGGGTGCCGTTCTGGACGGACCGGCACATCGCCGACGTCCTCGCCGACCGGGGCAGCGATCCCCGGCTCCGCTCCTACCTGTGGGCCTATCCGGCCGGCTTCGACTGGTTCGTCCGCCTCGCCGACGCGGACACCGCGGTGATCACGGAGGTGCTGCATGCCGCTTATCGGGACCCCCTCACACCCGGGGGACTCGGCCGGCTCCACCCGGGCGGACCGCCGATCGGCGGACCCGGACCGGCTGTTCGTCTACGGGAGCCTGATGTTCCCCGAGGTGCTGGCCGTGCTGCTGGGGCGGATACCTGACCGCAGCCCCGCGCGGGTGCCCGGCTGGCGGGCCGCGGCGCTGCCGGACCGGGTGTACCCGGTGCTGGTCCGCGACCCGTCCGCCGACGTGCCGGGCATCCTGCTGACCGGAGTCACCGCGGCCGAGTGGGACGTCCTCGACGCCTACGAGGAAGACCTGTACGACCTGCTCCGCCTGCCGCTGGACGGTGGCGGCCACGCATGGACGTATGTCGCCCCCGACGGCGCGGACACCCCTGCGGAGCCGTGGTCGGCCGAGGAGTTCGCCGGACGGCACCTGCCCGCGTACGTCGCCGAATGCCGGGTGTGGCGGGCGGAGTTCGCGGACCGTTCCGCCGCCTCCTGACCGGCCCGGCCGGAGCCGCGGGGTCAGCTCGCCAGCAGCCGTCGGCGCAACTGCTCCTGGTGGGCGCGCGCCGCCAGCGCCGCCTCCGCGTCGGGCGCCCCCACGGCGGAGTAGGCGCCCAGGACGAACGGGCTGAGCCCGTAGGCCTCCTCGGTGTCCTGGACCTGCAGCCAGCAGTAGTGCGCGTTCTGCACGAGACGCCACGCCCACCGGTCGGGGGTGTCGGCCCGGGCGACCTCGGACTCCTGCTCGACGCGGGCCATGGCGGCTTGCGCGAACAGGGTCACTGCCTGCTCCGTCGAGCCGGCCCGGAGAGCGGCGTAGGCATGCACCTCGCGGGCGGCCAGGGTCGCGGACGGGTCGCCTTGCGTGGCGGTCTCTCGGGCAAACACGTCGGCCAACTCCATGGCGAGGGCGGGATTGTTGACATCGAGCGCGGCGCGGATGGTGCGCAGGCTCGCCTGCTGGTCGCGGGTCGGCGTCGGCGTCGACGCGTCCCTCGGGCTCGGGACGGACGGCGTTGCCGCGGCCGGGCGCTCGACTGGCGGGTTTTCGACTGCGGGGCTTTCCACCGCGGGGCTTTCGACTTCAGGAGTCTCGGCTTCGGGGATGTTGGCTTCGGGGATGTCGGCTTCGGGTCCCCCGACGGCTAGGCCGTCCACATCGTGTGCCGCGACTCCGGCGACCGGGAGTTCGGGGTCGTAGGCCTCGGGCGCGGGGTAGGGCTCGGACGCGGGGTAGGGCTCGGACGCGGCGTAAGGCTCGGCCGTCGGTGCGGGTGCAGGTGCCTGAGCCGGCGCGGGTGCCGGTAGGGGAAGCGGCCGGGGATCGTGCGCGGGCTCGGCCGGCTTGCGCCGCTTCAGGACGCGCCGCGACTTGGCCGGCGGAATGGGCGGAGCCGCTTCGCCGACCTCCCCGTCCGGGCTGACCACGAGCGGGAAGACCGTGCCGTCCGCCTCGATCGCCTCGGCACGCACCGGCCGCCCGAGGGACTGCGCGGTGCGCGCCACCATGGCGATCGCGGCCTCGCGCGGCGACTCGCCGGGCGCGACCTCGACGGGCTCCCCGGCGACCGTGAAACCGTCCCCGGTGACCTCGATGGTCAACACCGGCCAGCCGGGAACGACAGGGGACTCTGGCATCGCATGCTCCGCGAGTGAGAGGACGGGGGGTGGGCCGCGGCATCCGCAAAGCACCCGCGCCGACGGCGAAGTGCCCAGGACCGAAACGGGCTTCCTCATTCGTTTATACGCCGGGTCGCGGCGGCCATCCGGGGCGCCGCGTGATCTGGCTCCCGCCCCGCGCTCCCCGCCTCCGGCAGGCCGCGGAGCGCGGCGCGTCCTACTCGCCCGGGACGGTGCCCGGCATCATCTGGTCGTCGGACGAGCCCTCGCCCGGCGCCGCACCGGCCGGTGCCGAAGCCGGCGGAGCGGACGCCGGCGGAGCGGACGCCGGAGCCGATCCGGCAGGCGCCGAGGCACCCGGTGCCGGGCTCGCCCCGCCCGACGGTGCCGGGCTCGCCGGCTTCCCCGGGCACACCGGCTCGCTCTTGGCCAGCATCAGCGCGGGCTCGCCGCGCACCACCGTGGTCACCACGACACACGCGTCGGCGGCCGCCGCCGGACCCGAGAAGACCGCCACCAGCTCGCCGTTGTCCACCAGCACGCGGTCCAGCAGGTCGCCCGCCGGGGTCTGCGACGCGGCGAAGTACCCGACCACGCCGTCCGTGCGCTCGGGAGCCGACCAGGTCACCTGGAGCCGTCCCTCGTACGCGGCGGCGGCGACGTCGCGCGGCTGGAGCGCCGCCAGGTTCTGCGGGTCGACGGCCACCGCCGGAGCCTGGCTCGGCGCGGGCGGCGGGGGCGCCTCCTTCGGGTCGTCGGCCAGGACGAACACCGCGGCGACCCCGGCCACGAGCAGCACCGTCACCACGACCGTGACCTTGAACCACAGCTTGCGCCACGGCGGCAGCTGCTCGTCGGGCCACAGCGGCTCGGCGGCGGCGGACTGGTCGAAGTCCCAGCCGAAGAGGTCCTCGGCATCCGGATCGGCCGGGATCGGGGGCGCCCCCGGTGCCGGGCGCGGGGCGGCCACCGGCGGGTCGGGAAGCCCGACCGGCGGCGGTGCCATGGGCATCCGGTTGACCGGCACGGGCGGCGGCTTCAGCAGGTTCGGGGCCGCCGTGGCGGCCGGTGGTGCCGATCCGAACCGGGGCGCCGCTTCCGCACGCGCCTCGTCCAACGCCTCGAACCACAGCGGGGGACTCAACACCGGTTCCGCGTAGCCCGGCGGGCCCGAGGGCGGTTCGGGGTACGCCGGGTCGGTGTAGGACGGTTCGGTCATCGTGCGGGTCTCCATATCGCCTGTCCCCTCGCGTTCTCCGCCCGCAGCACCGCGCCCGCAGTACCGCCGTCCACCGCAGCGCCGTTCCCGGCGTCGTGCCCGCCTGTTCCGCTCACCGCCGCCGCAGCGTCGCCACGACCGTGCGCGGGGACAGCGCGCGCACCATCCGCGTGCGGCGCTTCTCCCGGCCGTCGGCGCGGCGCACCGCGTGCTCGACGTCGGTGCAGACGCGCCATGCGTCGTCGGCCTCCTTGCCCGTCACGTCGCGGTCGGCATAGCTCGCCTCGTTGACCAACGTGCCCAGGCCGGAGACCCGTTCGGCCAGCTCGGCGGGCAGGCGCTCGGCGCCGAAGTCGGCCACCTCGCGGACCGTCCGGGCCTCCGCGTGCGGCATGCCCAGGTCGCCGAACCGGTCGCCGATCTGCCGCCACGCACCGAACACCCGGGCGCCGGGCGGCCCGCGGCGCCGTCGGCGCCGCAACGTGCCCGGTGCCGCCGCGGCCACACCCACATGGGACACCGCCAACGCGGCCAGCGCGGCGATCGGAGCGGCCCACCACCACAGGGGAGTGGATCCGTCCTCGGGCGCGTCGGCGATCGGGCTCACCACGCCCTCGGGGCGCTGCTCCTGGGCGATGTCGCGGTCCTTGTCGGCGCGCGACGGCGGCGGCGGGGCGGACGGCGGCGCGGCGGTCGGCGGGACCACCGTGGTCTGGTCGTTCTTCGGGCTGCCGGACCGGCCCGCCTCGCCGGGCGTCGGGTAGAACGGCACCCAGCCGACCTGCTCGAACTCCACTTCCGGCCAAGCGATCACGTTGCCGCTGTCCACGCGCCACGATCCGTCCGGCAGCTGGGTGCCCCGGGAGAAGCCGACCACGACGCGGGTCGGCAGGCCGAGGGACCGGCCGAGGACGGCGAACGCGGAGGCGAACTGCTCCGAGGTGCCCTCCTTGCTGGACTCCAGGAAGAAGCGCAGGTTGCGGTACGAGTGGCCGGGCACCGCGGTGATGTCGTAGCGGTTGTTGGCGCGCAGCCAGTCCGCGAGCTTCAGCGCCTGCTGGTAGGGGAACTGGCTGCCCTGCGTCGCCTTCTCCGCGATCTTGCGGAACTCCTCGACCATCGGGATCGGCTCCGACGCGGCGTCCAGGTCCGGCAGTTGGGCGTAGGCCGGGTCGGACGCGGTGGCCAGGTACTGCAGGCGGTCCGGGTCGTACGTCGGGACCTGCGACTCCACCTGGTAGGTGAGCCCCGGGTGCAGCCCCGACCCGGTGGCGACCGCACCGCTGGTCGGATCGACCGCGAGCTTCAGGCCCTGCGCCGTGACGCTCGCCGGGCGATCCGCGGCCGGCAGCCACACGCCGTCCAGCTGGTCGAGGGTGACGCGCTGCTTGGTGCGCTTGGTGACGGGGCTCTGCCCGTCGTCGGGCACCCGTCCGCCGGTGGGCCGCAGCCCGCCGACCGGGTACCAGGTGGTGCCGTCGTACCGGTCGAGCACCGTCAACCGCCAGTAGCGGTCGGGGTCGGCGGGGCCGGCGACGGTGAACAGCGGCTGGTCGGGGGTGAGCAGCCAGGCCGAGATGCGGTCGAGCGGGTTGACCCCCGAAAGCCGTACCGGCGGCGGCGCGGCGACGTTGTCCCGCAGGTCCGGCGGCGTGCCGACGCCGGGTGCGTGCGGGGCGGCGAAGCCCGCCGCGACCGCGAGGAGGGCGACCCAGGGGACACCGACCAGCAGTGTCCGCCACGGCGAACGGCGGCCCGGCGCACGGCAGACGAGCAGCAGGCCGGCCGCGCCGATGGCGGCGGCGGCCGCGGTGACGCCGTGGCCCGGCGCATCCGTCGACAGCGCGACCGGGACGGCGAGCATCAGCACGCCGGGCAACGCGGGCAGCACCGTGCTGCCGGAGCGCAGCGCGGTCTCGGCACCGGCGAAGGCCGCCATCCACACCGTCGCGGACACCAGGACGAGCAGCTCGGGATGGTCCGGGGCGGGCAGGACGGTCGTCAGCACGCCGCGCGGCGCGTCCAGCAGGTCGGCGCCGATCCGGCGCAGCAGCCCGGGAGTGGGCAGCACATGCGCGTACGCCCGGCTCCGGTACGTCGACGCGGACACCGCGAGCACCCAGGCCGCCAGCGTCAGCACCAGCGAACCGAGCAGCGGGCGCGGCCGGTTGGCGGGGCGGCCCGCGGCGTTCCACAGGGCGGCCACGAGCACCGGCACGATCGCCGAGACGGCGACGGCCGGGACGATCGCGGACAGCCCGAAGATCGGGTGGTAAGCGATCCCGCCCGCCGCAGCGAGCGCCGCCACCGCGGGCAGTGACCACAGCCGCCGCCGCCACAGCGTCGCGGCCGCGCCGCGCTGCCGCGGCTTGGGCGCGCGGTCCCAGTCGACCGGGCTCTTGGCCGCGCCCGTTTGGGTCGGGACGACGACGGTGTCCGCGGCTCCGTCGAAACTCATGTGCGCACCTCACCGCGTCCGTTGCGGAAGCGGCGCCGCGGTGCACGCGCCGCACTGCCTCCGCTCATGCCATGGCCTCCCGCCGCCAGGCCGGGACCAGATCGTCGAGCCGGTCCAGCAGCACCGTGCGGACCCCGGACACGCTGTCCCGGCCGTCGCCGGAGCGGACCACGATCAGCCGGTCGAACCGGCCGCGCAGCCGGGCGAGCCGGTCGGCGGGCAGCGGCAGCACGGTGCCGGTGACGACGACGAGGGTGTCGCCGCCGCGGATCCGCTCGAGCGCGTCGAGCGCGTCCGCGAGGCCGCGCTTCTCCTCGGGGTCCACCAAGGCCAGGCGGTCCAGGATGTGGTCGGCGTCCTGGTGGTTGTCGCCGAGCGGCAGCAGCCCGGCGGAGGTGATCACCCGCATGGGGAAGCGGCTGCGGGCCACCGCCTCGACGACCGAGCCGACCGCGTCCACCGCGGTCTCGAACGACTCGCGGTCGGTGTATCCGGCGCGGCCGGAGTCCAGCACGACCACCGTGGTGGGCAGGCTGACGTCGATCATCCGGCGCACCATCAGCGTTCCGGTGCGCGCCGACGAACGCCAGTGCACCCGGCGCAGGTCGTCGCCGAGCACGTACTCGCGCAGCGAGTGGAAGGTCAAGGTGCCGTCTTCGGCGGTGTCCGAGGTCGGGCCCTCGAGGTGGTGCGTGCGTCCGGCGGGCAGCACCGGCAGGGCCACCGTGCGCGGGCGCACCAGCAGGCTCTCCACGTCGCCGCACTCCCGCACCCGGCGGGCCAGCCCCAGCGGGTCGCCGCGGACCAGCAGCATCGGCCCCACGTCGACGGTGCCGCGGCGGTCGGTGGGCAGCCGGTAGCGGGCCCGGACCTCGCAGCCGGGCGGCACCGGGGGCAGGTCCACCGGGAGCATCGGCCGTCCGGCGACCCGGTCCTCCGCGCGAAGGCCGCGCAGGGTGCGGGAGCCGGTGTTCGCCAACACCACGACGCCGTAGGCCGGATCGGTACGGGCGACGCGTCCCGGGACCACCTCGCGCCGGGTCTCGACGTCCGGCACCTTCAGCGTCCACAGCAGCGCGGCGGCCACCGCGGCGAGCGCGGCCAGCCCGAGGACGACCGCCTCGGTGTAGCCCAGGCCCCAGCCGAATCCGCAGCCGAGCACGCCGGTGCCGAGCACCGCGTACCCGGCTGGGGTGAGCCGCGGCCCGGCCGGCGGCGGGGCGGGCCGCGCCGGATCGGTCGGCCGCCGCAAGGGCTTCACCTGCGGGCCCCCGCGAGGCCGCCGACGACGGGGGTCGGCACGACGGACAGGATGTCGGCCAGCACCGCTTCCGCGGTCCAGCCGGACAGCTCGGCGTCCGGGGACAGGAGCAGACGGTGCGTCAGCACGGGCTCCGCGAGCGCCTTGATGTCCTCGGGCAGCACGTGGCCGCGTTCCTGGGACGCGGCCCGGACCTTCGCGGCACGGATCAGCGCGACGCTGCCGCGCGGTCCGGCGCCGAGGCGGACGTGCGGGGAGGTGCGGGTGGCCTGCGCGATGCGGACCGCGTAGTCGACGACCGGTTCCGCGGCCTGCACGCGGTTGCGCGCGACCTCGATGAACTCGCCGATGTGGTGGGCCGCGGCGATCGCCGGGAGGGTCTCGACGACCGGTGTGCCGACCGCCCCGGCCGCCACCCGGACCTCCGAGCGGGTGTCCGGGTAGCCGACGGTGATGCGCATGAGGAACCGGTCGAGCTGGGCTTCCGGCAGCGGGTAGGTGCCGGACATGTCGACCGGGTTCTGCGTCGCCACCACCATGAACGGCCGCGGCACCGGGTGCGCGACGCCGTCGACGGTGACCCGGCCCTCCTCCATGACCTCCAGCAGCGCGGACTGCGTCTTGGGCGACGCCCGGTTGATCTCGTCGCCGATCACGATGTTCGCGAACACCGGGCCGGGCAGGAACTCGAAGGCGTTGGTGGTCTGCCGGAACATCGACACACCGGTGATGTCCGACGGCAGCAGGTCGGGCGTGAACTGCACGCGCTGGCAGGTCGCGTCGAGCGACGCGGAGATCGCGCGGGCCAGGGTCGTCTTGCCGGTGCCGGGCACGTCCTCCACCAGCAGGTGGCCTTCGGCGAACAGCGCGGTCAGTGCCAGCTCGACGACCTCGCGCTTGCCGGTGAGGACGCGTTCGACGTTGTCCGCGAGGGCGTGGAAGCACTCGCGGAACAGCCGCAGCGCGTCGGGCGCGTGGTAGGCGACGCTCGGGCCGGCTGGGGTGCCCGCGTCGGCCGGGGGGCCGGGGACCGGGCCGCCGACGGGCGCGGGGTGCGGGTTCGTGCTCACGGTGCTCCTACGGTGGTCGTCGGGCCGCCGCGTCGGCAGCCCACCGGGATGGCCGGCCGGCGAGGCCGGCGGAAAGTTCGGAGGGATTCGGCGAGCGAGGCGCGCCGTGCCGCACTCGGGAGCGCGCGGCGGGTCAGGCCGCGGGCAGCGTGCTCCGGTCCCCCGGCCGCACGCCGCCCGCGCCGTCCCCGCGGGCCGGTGTCAGGCAGGAGCCACCGCCCCGCGGTGCGCCGCAGGCCGTCACATCGTCGGGACGGAGCCGTTGCGGCGTGGCGGCACGATGGCGGCGGCGTTCGCCACCGGGCCGCCGCCGCCCCCGGGCTCGCCGGGGGACGGGGTCGGAGGATAGGGCGCGGTCCCGGGCGTCTCCGGCGGGACGGTCAGCGAAGCGGTGACCTTGCCGCCCCAGGACAGCGACACGGTGAGCGTCGCGGTCGACGAACTCGTGGTGCCGGCCGCGTTCTTCGCCTTCACCTTGAAGGTGTACGAACCGGCGCCGCCGCCCACGCTGAACGTGATCGACGTCGACGTGGTCGTCGCACTGCCCTTCGTCGGCGCCGCCGCGGCCAGCACGTCCATGCCGTCGGCGACCTCCGGGAAGTTCACCGCGGGCGGGTCGGCGACCAGCCGCGGCGCCTCCCCGCCGGCGAAGTCGACCGGGGTCAGGAGACCCGAGCCGTCACCGGCCAGCGCGGCGCCGGACGTCGAGCGCTTCGCCGTCCAGGACGCGGTGTACGTGACCTTCTCGCCGGCGGTGTTCGTCGGCGGCTTCCACGTCACCTTGACCTTGCCGCCCGACACCGCGCTCGCCGCCAGGTTCTGCGGCTTCCCGGCCGCGACACACGGCCGGACGGCCGTCGAACGCGGCGAGTTCATCGTGCCGTTCGGGTAGTCGGCGATGACGTAGAAGCTGTACTCCTTCTCGCACGACCCGCCGGTCACCGTGAAGGTGAACGGACCCTTCGCCGGGATCGACGCCGGGCTGACGCCCATGCCGGCGCCGAGACCGCCGAGCCGGTACCGGGTCGGTGTGGCACCGGATGCCGGTGAAACGGTGATGTAGATCTTCCCGGGCTGCGACTGCGCCTTCGGAGTGCCCGGAGCCTTCATCGGTGGCGGCTTCGGCGACGTGGTCGTGGGCTTGGGCGACGTCGTGGTCGGCTTGGCCGAAGTCGGCTGCTGCGTCGGCTGGGCCGTCTGCGCCGGCGGCGTCGTCGGGGGGTTCGGCTGGGTGGGCGCCGACGTTGCCGCGGGCGGCGTCGTGTTCGGTGTGCCCGGTCCCGGATCGGTCGGCTGCCGGGTCGGCAGCGGGATCTCCGGCACCGAGAACGTGGGCCGCTCGGTGGGCCGGGACGGACCGGGGTCGGACGGGGTGTTGTCGTTCCCGTTGTTTCCGGTGCCGCCGGTGTTCCCCGTATTGCCGGTGTTCCCGGTATCGCCCGGGAGGTCCCCGCCGGCCGGCGGGTCCGCTCCCGGAGCCGTGGCGTCGGGCGGGCCGCTCGCGCTGCCGGACGGCGCTTCGCCCGAGGGCGATTCCTTCCCGGCGGTCGGGTCGCCGCCCGTCGGCGCGTCGTCCGACGGGCTCCCGGTGGCGGTGACGCCGCCTTCCGGGACGCTCTTGCCGGGCGTCGGCGCGGCCGAACCCGAGGCGGTCGAGCCGGGCTTGGGGCCGTTGGTGTCGAACTTGCCGATGAGGTGGATCTGGCCCTGCACGTTGACCACCGCGGCGGTCGCGCTGTTCGGGGCGTTGACCCACAGAAGCCCGTCGCGGACGTACGCCTCCAGCGGTCCCGGCACGCCGGTGACCTTCAGCTGCGGCTCGAACTCGTTGCGGACGGTGTTGTAGACCGCCAGTGAACCCGTGGTCCGGTCCGGGATGTAGACCTTGGCGCCGAGCACCTGCGGCGGACCGAAGTCGTGGTCGCCGAGCTTGAGCGGCACCGCGGACACCGAACCGGAGTCGATGTCGACCAGCGTCAGAACACCCGTGTCGGCCGCCAGGATCGGTACCAGCGGGCCTTCACTGCGACCGGGCGCCTGGAGCTTGTCCGCCTTGCCCTTGGTGAGTTCGCTCGGCAAGGTGACGGTGCGCTCGATGCCGGTACCGGACACCACGAGCAGCCGGCCGCCGACCACGTCGGTGACCACCGGGCGGCCCGAGGCGAGCGTGAGCATCATGGCCCCGCCCGGCTCGGCCACCTTGATGGGCGCGCCCGGCTGCGTGGTGAACGGCACGAGCTGGCCGGTGGCGGGCACCGGGATCCACAGCGTCCCGCTCGGGTCCGCCTGCGCGGTGCCGAGCGGACGGGCGCCGACCGGGACCGGCGGGCCGAGCGGCGCCAGCGCCACCGGGTCGATCGCCTGGACCTCGCCCTTGGCGGCGTCCACCAGCCAGGCCTTGCCGCCGCCGCTGAACACCTGGGTGCCGGCCTGGAAGTCCGCCGTCTGCGGCACCGTCAGCTGGGCCGGGTCGATGCGGCTGACCTGGCCGGTCGTGGTGTCCATGACGAGGACGCTCTTGCCGTCCTCGCTCACCTGGAGCTGCGACTTGCTGTTCTTCGGCAGCTGCACGCGCCCGTCGACCTGGCCGGTCAGCCCGTTGACGTGCGAAATGCTGGACTTGCCGTCGCTGGCCAGCCAGGCACCGATGTCGGACAGGTTCGGGTCCGCGCCGGCCGCGCCCATGCCGGCCACGACCATGCCGGCCACCAGTGCGCCGGCGGCGCTGAGCGCGACGGCCGTGGTCGTCCGGCCGCTGCCCAGCCGAAGCGAACTGCGCAGGCGGCGGGGGAGAATACGCGGCATCAGACTGCGTCCTCCTTGGAGTGCGGGCCAGGCGGGCAGAGGCGTAGAGGCCCGGTCACCTGGTTCCGGTGATGCCCTCCAGCTTGGTGGGACGCCCGGCCGCGGGGCTATCCCGCGCACGCGCGCCGGGCGCGGCTTTGGGATGACCGGGATGCGAAGTGAAACCGGAAAGGACACGGAGCGCCGACCCGAGCCGACTCCATTGACGGCCGCGCGGACGCTGTCCCAGGGTGGGGCGCGGTAGTGAGGGGAGGACGCCGTTGAGCGCGACGACCAAGCGGCGGGGGCCCAATCCGCACGCGGAGATGCAGGCGCTGGGCGCGCTGATCGGGGTGTTGTTCCTCGGTTGTGTGGTGGCGTGGGCCGGGGCGTGGATCGGCACGGGTGAGGGTCAGGAGAACCCGCCGGGATTCCCCCCGGTGATGGTCGTGCTGCTGGCTATGGACAAGTACCAGTGGCCCGGTGCGACCGCGACCGCCGCGGTGTTCGTGATGTGCGCGGTGGTGGCCGCGGCCGGCGTGGGTATCGGTGTGGCGGTCGCCCTCAACCGCCGCCGCGAAGTCCTGGTGGACCGGGCTGCGCCGTATCTGGCGCAGAAGCGGGAGCTGGCGGCGATCACGACGAAGGGTGCGTCGAATACGGCGCGGCGGCTGGGTCTGCCGGGTCTGGATCCGCCGGGTGTGCAGATCGGTCGGATGGTCCGCGGCAGTGCCGACTTGTGGGGCACGTGGGAGGACATGCACGTGGACATCTGGGGTCCGCGTACCGGCAAGACGGCGACCCGGGCCATTCCGAACATCGTGGCGGCTCCGGGGCCGACGGTGGTGACGTCCAACAAGCGCGATGTGGTGGACGCGACGCGGTACTCGCGGATGCGGCGGGGCCGGGTGTGGGTGTTCGACCCGCAGGCGCAGGCGGGGGAGCCGCCGAGCTGGTACTGGAACCCGTTGTCGTATGTCGGCGACAGCATCGTGCGTGCGGTGAAGATGACGAGCCGGTTCTCTTCGATCAACCGGCCCGACCATGCGCGCAGCGACGCGTACTTCGAGCCGGCGGCGGAGGACTTGATCAGCAACATGCTGCTGGCGGCGTCGTTGGACAATCTTCCGATCACGCGGGTCTACACGTGGCTGACGCGGCCGACGGACGACACTCCGGAGCGGATCCTGCGGGCGTTCGGGCACGACATGTCGGCGGATGCGGTGGAGAACGTGATCACGGCGCCGGACCGGCAGCGTGCGGGTGTGTACGGGACGGCGGCGCAGATCATGTCGTTCCTGATCGCCCCGGGTATTGCGGAGTGGGTGACGGGCGGTTCGGATCCGAGCCGTCCGCACTTCGACTACCTGTCGTTCGTGAAGGAGGGCGCCGACACGATCTACCTCCTGTCCGAGGAGACGAACAAGATGGCCGCGCCCTTGGTCTTGGCGCTCACCGCGGCGTTGGCGGAGGCGGCGGAGAACGAGGGGATCGCGTCGCCCGGCGGGCGTGTGGACATGCCGATCTTGTTCGTGCTGGACGAGGCGGCGAACGTCTGCCCGTGGAAGGGCCTTCCGGACAAGTACTCGCACTTTGGTTCGCGTGGGATCGTGATGATGACGATCCTGCAGTCGTGGGCCCAGGGCGCGGCGGCGTGGGGGGACACGGGGATGGCGAAGCTGTGGGGCGCGGCGAACGTCCGCGTCTACGGCGGCGGCGTCTCGGACACCAAGTTCCTCGGCGACCTGTCCTCGTCCGCCGGCATCTTCGAACCGTTGACGAAGTCGACAAGCGGTAAGGTGCACGACTTGTTCGACAAGAGCGTCTCGACCGGCTCGCGTTCCGAACCGATCCTGGACGTCCCCGACTTGGCGTCGATGCCGCGCGGTCGGGCGCTGGTGCAGTACAGCGGCACGCGGCCGACGCTCGTGAAGCCCGTGCCGTGGTGGGAAGGCCCGTACGCGGACGAGATCCGCACCTCCCTCGCCTACTTCGAACCCGGCGGAACCGGGGGCCCGCTGAGCCCCCAGTCGGAGATGCCGGAAGAACTGCGGAAGACGGCATGAGCATCTTCGACAACGGGCCGGACGGCGGCCCGGACGTATCCGAACTCCCCGAACTGCCACCCGAGGACCCGACCGGGCTGCCGGCCGACGAGCTGCCCGAGCCCGAGCCCGAGCCCGACCAGGTCGAGGACGACGGCGGGCTCGTCTTCACGTCGCTGGACAGCTTCGTCACCGACTACATCGGGCAGATCCTCTGCCGCCGGCTCAACCGCGCCACCGCGATCTGGTGCCCCGAATGGTGGCGGCACCCCGAGGCCCTGGTGCGGCTCAGCGCGATGTGGCGGGCGTTCGAATACCTGCGCGTCGACGCGGCTTTGGGCATGTCCACGTTCTGGCTGCACCACGCCGACCCGCACATGCGCGTGCTCATGGACCCGGAGTTCGGGCCGTTCGCGCTGTGCGACCCGCGGGAAGGCCACGCCGTCCGCGAGTTGGAGCCGCTGCCCATGGCACCGTCGCCGCCGGAGATCTGGGACCACCCGGCTTACCGGCTCGATGCGAGCGACGTGGCCGGCGGCGACGCGGGCAGCGAATCCGGTCAGCCGCCGTCCGCGCCCGCCGGCTACACCAAGGACATGGGAATGGCCGCCGACTACTGAGCCCCCGCGGTCTACCGAGCCGCTGAAGCCGGAGCGGCGGGGGACTGCTGCGGTGCGCCGGGCACGGCGGGCGGGACGAGGAAAGCGGTGGCCTTCTCCTCGTCCTTGCCCTGGTCCTCGACCATGCTGAACAGCGCCACGCCGTCGTGCGTCACGAGATCGGGCAACTGCGTGCCTTCGGGCAGCGGTTCGATGGCCTTCGTGGCGATTCTGACGGCCACCGGGTCCGGCGAGTCGTCCTGGTCGTCGCGCAGGGTGCCGTAGGCCGTACCGCCGTCGGTGAGTGCGTTGAAGAGGATGCCCCGGTTGGCACTGTCGCCGCTGTAGCAGCGCGATGTGCCGGCGGACAGGTCGAAGAGCAGCGAACCGACGGCGACGTAGCGTCCCTGCGGAGACATGAGCACGGTGAGTTCCGGGTCCGTGTTCGTGTTCTCCGACTGCAGGCCGAGGTCGCATGCGGCGGACAGCACGAGGGCGCCGGTGGCCAGATCGTGCAGCGCGTAGATGCTGCCGCTGTTGTCGTCGCGATACCACTCGATGAAGACGACGCTGCCGACGACCTGGACCACCCTCCCGCGGCTCGCGCCCTCCGGTGCCACGGCAGCCGACTTCCAGCTCCCCTGGAGGCCGAACCGCATCTCGTCGCTGGCAGGTTGCTCGGTCGTCAGGATGCCCGCCGAAGTCGGGAGCGACGGGACGTCCTGCACATCGCAGCCGTCCCGGTCGGTGGCGCAGGGGCGGTTCTCCGGTGCGGACACCGGGACGGGCGACACCGCGCCGGTGAGCGGATTCCACAGGGCCCCTTCACGGACCCGCTTGGTGTCGTCCTCGGTGCCGGGGAACAGCACCCCGCCGTCGCCGACCACGGCCTGCGCGTTGTCCAGCCCGTTCGCGACCTCGCGTTCCAGGTGGGCGGTGGCCGCGACGTCCCGGCCGCCCGCGTTCACCGGGAACGAGTCGACCACCACCAGGTCGCGGGCCCGGGCGATGCCGGACGCCGGGACGACGCCGCGGCGCACGACGACCACGTACTCGCCGCGCGCGGTCGAGACGACGTGGAGTTCGGGCGTGCGCTGCTGACTCAGCGGACTCAGCGGCTGGGACGACCACAGCACCGCGCCGTCGCCCGCCTTGCGGGCGATGACCGCCGGAAGTTGCGCGCTCGGGTCCGCCGACTCGTCCGTGGAAGGCGCCGAGGGATCGGCGGCCGCGTCCGGGGACGGCGATTCCGCGCCCGAAGACGCTCCTTCGGGCGGGTTCTCCTGCGCGGACAGGTCGACGAAGACGCCGGCCACCGGAGCCATCGCGTAGACCCGGCCGCGCTGGTCGGACTGCCAGGCGCGGGCGGTGTCGAAGCCGGCGGGCACATGCAGTTTCGAGGCGTCCGCGGCTTCCGGCGCTTCCGTCGGGTTCACCGCGCCCGCCCCGCCGCCGTCGCCGGAACCACCGCCCAGGCAGCCGCTCAACAGCAGCGCGGCGACGGGCAGCGACGCCAGCCGGACGCCGTTCCGCACCCCGCGGGTCCGCCGTCGGCCCGGCTGCTTCGAAGTCGTGGTCATGGGCCCGTCCACCAATGTGCGCGCTCTTCCCATCGGAGGGGTGCGAGGCCGGATCGGGCGGGGCGCCTGCCCGCCGCCGGCGTCCGCGGGACCGGCGTCGGAAGCCGGTCGGGACGGCCTGGTCCAGCGTCCCAAATCAGGATCAACTCCGAGGTTTGACCGGGATATCCCGGTGGCGCGTGCAGGGCCGCGCGTTCCGGATGGCGCCCCGGACAAGCCGTCCGTAGCCTCGCAATCGCACGACTGTCAAAGCGTCCGGGAGTCCTCATGAGTGTGCGGGTGGGGCCTCGTGGCTAGGAAACCGCCAACTCCGGGGAACCCCTGGGTGGTACCGGCGGAGGAAGCGTCCGCTCCGGCGGACACCCCCGTGGAGGCCCGTCCGGTGCAGCGTTCCGCCTCCGTGCCGGTGCGCGGGCTCGTCGCTCCGATCCCGGCCGGCGGCCTGCCGATGTGGGAGCCCGACCTGTCCCAGGACGCACCGCCGTGGTGGTGGGTGCCGTGCCACGGCGGTTCGGGGGCGACCACGCTGGCCGCCGCGCTCGGCGGCGCCGACGCGGGTCCCCGCGGATGGCCACGCTACCCGCAAGGCATCCGGCCCGGCGTCGTCCTGGTCGCCCGCACGCACGCCGCGGGGCTGCAATCGGCCCAACGCGCGGCACGCCAATGGGCGTCCGGCGCCGTCGGCGACGTCCGGTTGTTCGGACTCGTCGCGGTGGCCGACGCACCCGGCAAGCTGCCCCGCCAACTCCAGCAGTGGCTGAAGCTGGTGGCCGGCGGACTGCCGCACGTGTGGACGGTTCCGTGGCACGAGCCGTGGCGCCTCGGCGAACCGCCGTCGCCGGAATCCACACCGCGCCACGTCGCCAAGATCGCCCGCGACCTGCAATCCGCTGCCGAACACGTCGAAGGGGATGCCCGGTGACTTCCCAGCAGCCCGCCGCGCCCGGGTCGGAGGTGCGGGCATGGCGGTGACCCAGAAGAAGCGCCCCGCCGCGGCCCACCTCCGGGTGAACGGCGTCGCGCCCGGCACCGCCGGGCCGCCCGGAGTGACGCTCGTCGGATCCTGCAAGCTCCCCGGCTTGGCGGGCACGTCCAAGCTGTACGAGTCCTACGACGCCTACCTGCGCCCGTTCGCACTGCTCGGCTTCGCGGCCTCGAACCAGTACACCGTCGTCCTCGAATCCGTCTCCGACGAGCACCGGGGCGTCGGCCCCGAGCAGTTCGACGCGTGGCTGGGGATGTGGGACCAGTCGATCGGCGCGCTCTCCGCCAAGGTCGAACTCGGCGCCGCGGCCGTCACGTTGGACGCCGTCGTGATCGACGGCGGGGAGGCCGTGGAGGCAATCCCGCGCTGGGCCGCGGAGACCGGCGCGTTCGACTGGCTGTTCGCCGGCCGGGAGCCCGAGGAAACCGGACGGATCCCGCTGCGCCTGCGCGCCCGGATCGCCCTGACGTTCTCCGCGCCCGGCGGCCGCGCACGCGGCCGCGGCAACGCCGAGGAAATGGCCACCGAGATCGGCCGGCGGCTGCCCGGACTTTCCGCGGGCCTCCAGCTCACCGAGAACGGCCCGGCGCGGCCGCTCAACGCCGAGGAACTCGCCGAAGCGGTCCGCGTCGCCTACGACCCGAGTATCGCCGGACTGCTCGCGCAGGCACGCCGCGAAGGCGGCTCCGGAATACGCTGGGAGCAGGCCGGCCCGGTGGACTCGTCGAGCGAATGGGACCATTACCGGCACGACGGCGCCTATTCCGTCACCTGGGCGATGTCCCGCGTTTCCGGAGGCGACTTCTTCCCGTCGGTCCTGTCCCGCTGGCTGATTCCCGACGAGGAAATCATCGAAAAGCGCGCCACGCTGCTTTACGGCCCGCCCGCGCCCGAACCGGCCCCCGAGCCGGACGACGACGGCGGCGCCGGCCGCGGACTGCGCCGCGTCCGGCGCCCGGCCACCGGCCCGAACCCGTGGCTGTCCGACGAACCGCGGATCACCCGCTACGGAATCCTGGCCACCGCGACCGTCGGCAGCCTCGAATCGCTGCCTGCGACCCGCTACGTCGTCGACGAACTCGGGCCTCGGGAAAGAGTTTTGCTGCGTCGCGTCTACGGTTCCCAGGCATCCGCTTTCGTGGCCGCGCTGCCACTCGGAGTAGTGGCGCCGGACCGTTTGACGCTGCCTCAGGTGAATCGGCCCGCCACCGCGAAGCGCCGTCGTCGCGGCGGTTCTTGAGACGGCGCGGCGGGTCCGCGCCGAGGGCGCTGCATTCCGCGTGATCCGGCTTGTCCGGAAACCCTGCACCAGGCAATAGTTTCGACAGAGTGGCCCGTCGGAATTCGGGCCCGGGGGCATCGTCGGGTCACCCGCCGATGAGTGAAGATATTCGGAGGATGTCATGGCCGCATCGATGCTGGATCTCGGCATCCGGATTTATCTCGCGCTGCCCATGGCGCCGACGCCGAAACCGTCCGGAGGCAAGGGCGGCGGCAGCGACACGACGACACCACTGGATCCGAGTGGCAACGTGTCCATCAACGGCAGCAACTTCATGAAGAAGCTGCAAGACATGCTCGGCTGGGTCCAGTTGGGAGCCTGGACGGTCGTCATGCTGGGCCTCATCGGCTGCGGCGGGATGATGGCGTGGTCCTGGATCAGCGGCAAGGGCTTCCAGGCGCTCGGCAGGGTCGGCTGGGTCATCGGCGGCGCGGTGATCATCGGCAGCGCGACGTCGATCATCGACGCTTTCAATTAGCCCCGGTCTCCGCGGAGTAGCGCATGGCTGTGTTCCGGCGGACGGCCCGTGACCGTCGCCCTCAGAACGAAAATCCGTTCCAGGCACGCGGGTTCGTAGCCGCCGTCGGATTCATCGTCGCCATGGTCCTGTTCGGTGTGATCGCCGTGGTCAACGGGGGAGTCCCCGGCGCGGACGACGGCGGCACCGCCGACGACGGTGTGTCGTCGGCCGCCGCCGATACCGGAGACGAGCAGGAGGCCGACTCCGCCGCGTTGCCCGCGGCGACTCCGACGTCGGCGTCACCGCTGCCGTCGGCCGCTCCCGCGGCACCGTGCCCGGCGCTCGACGCGAAGGACCGGGCGGTGCCGACGCTCGCACCGGACGGGGTGACGTGGTCCCTTTACCACGACTCGCTTCTGCCGATGTCCGCGACCGCGGGCCCGGCACGTGCCGACGGCGACGCCGTGCGCTGCTTCGCCCACACACCGGTGGGTGCCTTGCTCGCCGCCGCGCAGGTCACCACGCGCTATTCGTTCTCGGCCGACTGGCAGCTGGTGATGGACCGTTCGCTGGCCCCCGGGCCCGAGCGCGACGCGGCACGCACCGCACGATCCGCCGCCGAAGCCGCGGCCTCCGCTTCCCCGCGGGCCGACACCGGCACCGGCGGCACGGTCATGCAGCTGGCCGGCTTCAAGTTCGTCAGCTACACGGACGACACCGCCGTCATCCAGATGATGCGCGCCACCGACGGCGGACTGCACATGTCCAGTGCGCTCTACACGATCAAGTGGGTCGAGGGGGACTGGCGGTTGCAGCTCCAGTCCGGCGGCAAGCCTGCCGCCATGGTCCAGGAGGAGTCGAGTTTGAGCGGCTTCGTGCCGTGGCAGGCCGGTGGTTCCTGATGACCGGCCGATCCGTCCGGCACGGCCGGCTCGCCCGCGGTGTCCTCGTGGTGCTGGCGTTGGCCGTCGCGCTGCTGGCGCTCACCGGAACCGTGGGCGGACAGGCGCAGGCCGCGGGAGCGCGGGCTGTGCCGATGGCGCCGCAGGCGTTGATGCTGCCCGCTGACGATTGCCAAGACCAGACCGGAGCATTCGTCACCGAGGACGACAACCAGTGCTACGCGGACAAGTTCGACGAGTACGGCGACAACAAGGAGAACGGCTGCGACGGCTGGGGTGAGCCGACCGGCTTCTGCCAGAGCAAGGCCGCGGAGATGGGGAGCCCGAGCTGGATCAAGGACTTCCCGGGCTGGGTGAAGTACCAGGTCTTCGACATGGCGCGCAGCGTCTTCACCTGGTGGGCCACGCTCGGGGATCCGCAGCTTCGGAAGAGCGACGGCGGCGCCAACGGCACCGTCGGCTACATCACGCAGTACACCAACATCGTCGTGTACTTCTTCCTGATCCTGTCGGTCCTGATCGCGGTGATCCGGCTTGCCTTCGCACGCGACGGCAAGCCCGCGAAGGAGCTTTTCAAGTCCCTGGTGACGTTCACGCTCGTCTCGGGACTCCTGCTGCTCTTCGCGGACATGCTGATCAAGACGTCCCGGGCGTTCTTCGACTACACCATCCGCACCGGCATGGGCCGGCCCAGTGAAACCGCGAGCACCGCGCTGACCACCGGGATCTGGGAGATGCTCGCCGGGATCAACAGCGGCGACGACTTCCATCTCCTCGACGTCGTCGGCGGGATCATCATCATCTGCGTGTCGCTGGTGCTCTACGTGCACATGGTGATCCGGTACTTCCTCATCATCTACTACGTCGGCACCATGCCCCTCATGGCGGCCGCGGCCGCGGTCGGGGAGAGCGGCAAGCAGGCGCTCAAGGACCAGTGCATCCGGCTGATGGTGTGGATCTTCATCCTGGACCTGATGGGGCTGATGCTGGTCATCGGCTATCGCGAGATCCTCATCGGCACCAGCAACACGGCGCTGACCGGGGCCGCGGCGACGTGGCGCGGGCTTATCGTCCTGTGTCTCATCACCATGGTGCTGCCCGCGACGATGCGGGCGGCGGCGCCGTTCATGTCGCACGCCGCCGGGTCGACCCAGCAGACCGCGGGCGCCGCCCGGGCCGGTCTCGCGGTCGGCGCGCTGGCGATCGGCGGCGTCGCGTGGGGTGCGACGCGCGGCCTCGCGGCCTTGGGAGCGCGGGGCGCCGCAGGTGCGGCGGCGGGTGCCGCGGGCGGTGGAGGCGGCGCCGGCGGCGCGGTCGCTGCGGCGGCCGGCGGCGGCGGTGGAGGCGGAGGCGGTGGGGGAGCGGCCTTGGTACGCGGAGCCGGCGGTGGCGCCCCGGGAGGTCCCGGTGCGGGACGGGCCCGGGCCGGTCAACCCCCCGGCCCGGCCAACCCCGGAGTCCGTGCGCGGGCCGGGCAACCGCCCGGTCCCGCCAACCCGGGAGTCCGGGCGCGTGCCGGAGCGGGCGGCGGTCCCGGCAACCAGGCCGGCGGCGGGGGAGTACTCGCGCACCCGGCCGGTGCGGTCGGCGACGCGGGTACCCCCGCGGATCTCGCGGCCAAGAACCTGGGGCAGAGCGACCCGCGCGTCGGCCTGCCGGACCCGCTGCCCCGCGGTGAGGTCGGCACCGACCCGTTGCCGCCCGGCTCCAGCGATGCCGCGGTCCTCGTCGATGCGGGCGAGAAGCGGATCCAGTGGCTGCACGCGCAAGGAGACACGAACATGAGCAGCGCCGACTACGACGCCGTCGAATCGGGGCACAACGCCGCGCAGCAACGTGCGGCCGACGTGGTCTCCAGCGCTTCCGGCGCGGGCCAGGCGCAGCTTGCGCAGGTCGGCCAATACGTCCAGGAGCGCAGCATGGGCCGCATCGAGAACCCGATCACGCCTGCGGAGGCGGAGCGCGCGTCGCGCAACGGAACGCTGCCGTCGCTGCTGAACGCCCGTATGGGGCTGAGTGGTTCGGGCAGCACGAGCGGTTCCGGCGGCACCGGGGGCGGCGGCGGGATGCCGCCGGGTCCCGGCGGTGCGGGCAGCGCGCGCCCTCCGGCCCCTCCGACGGCGTAGGAGACGCACATGTCCGAATCCGACGTTCGTACATACGGGAACTGGCGTAAGCCGACGTCGCCGGGCTTCGGCAAGCTGGGCATGGGCGGATCGCTCGTGGTGCTCGGCGGCTTGGTCGGCATCGTCGTCAGCATGATGGTGTCGCTCACGTTCGCGCTGATGGTGGCGATCGTGGTGGCGATTGTGGTGGCGCCGCTGCTGATCCGTGATCCGCACGGCCGCAACGGCTTTCAGTGGGTGGGCTCCCGCACGGCGTGGTTCCGCGGCCTGACGCTGGGTCAGCACCTGTACCGGTCCGGCCCGATCGGGCAGGTGCCGGGTCGCACGTGCCGGCTTCCCGGCATCCTGGCAGGGTTGACCGTGCGCGACTTCACCGACGCGTACGGCGCCCCCTTCGCGCTCATCAGCAACCCCACCACGGCCCAGCACTCCGTGGTGCTGTCCTGCTCCGCCGACGGGGCGTCCCTGGTGGACCCGGTCCAGGTGGACACCTGGGTCGCGTACTGGGGGCAGTGGCTGGCGGGTCTCGCCTACGAGCCCGGCCTGGTGTCGGCGTCGGTGAGCATCGAGTCCGCACCGGACACCGGCGAGCGGCTCCGCAGGGAAGTCCTCGGGAACATCGACCCGTCCGCGCCCGACCTCGCCCGTGCCGTCCTCAACCAGGTCATGTACGACTACCCCCTGGGCTCCGCCGAGATCACCTCCCGCGTGGTGCTCACCTACGCCGAGCGGGAGTACGGCGCGCGCGGCGGAGTCGCCGACATGGCGGCCGAGATCGGCACCCGCCTCCCCGGCCTCGCCGGCGGACTCGGCATGACCGGCGCCGGTCCCGCGGAGCCCATGACCGCCGGGGAACTCGCCGAGATGGTCCGGGTGGCCTTCGACCCCGAGGTCGGTGTCCTCGTCGACCAGGCGCACGACGGCGCGGACTTCGCGCTGCGTTGGGACGAAGCCGGTCCGATTGCCGCGCAGGAGGGCTGGGACCACTACCGGCACGACGGTGCGTTCTCGATCACGTGGTCGATGACCGATGCCCCGCGCGGTGAGGTGTTCTCCACGGTGCTGTCGCGGATGGTCGCGCCGCACCCCGACATCGTCCGCAAGCGTGTGACGCTGCTGTATCGCCCGCACAGCCCCTCCGACTCCGCACGCCTGGTCGAACGCGACCGCAAGGACGCGCTGTTCCGGGCCCAGCAGGCCCGTATCGCCCAGGCCCGCGACTCGGTGGACCTGCGTGCGGCGGACCAGTCCGCACGTGAGGAGGCGACCGGTGCCGGTCTCGTCCGCTTCGGGCTGCTGCTGACGGCGACGGTGCTGGACGAGGCGGCGGTGCCGCTGGCGGGGGCCGCCGTGGACAACCTCGCCGCGACCGCGCGGGTCCGGCTGCGGCGGATGTACGGGTCCCAGTCCGCGGCGTTCGCCGCGGCACTGCCGTTGGGCGTGAACCTCGGCGACCACCTGCGGGTGCCGCAGAGCGTCCGCAACTCGATGTAGCAGGAGAGAGGAAGCACGATGTTCGGGAAGAGGCCCGCGGCTCACGAAGCCGCCGAAGGCGCACCGTCGGTCGCCGACCGCACGGTCGGCGCGCCGGGAGCGCCGTCCCGGCCCAGGCGCGGCCGGACGACGGCCGACCGTCCCGGCCCCCGCGGCCTGACGGGGTGGGCGCGGGGCCGTGCCTCGCACATCGAGACGCCCACGGAGTGGCGCGGAACGACCGTGCAGGTGTGCGGTCTGTGGCCGTTCGGGGCGGGTTCGGGCACGCCGGTCATCGGTGTGCCGCTGGGCCGGTCGATGACCAGCGGCGCCGCTTTGTGCTGCGACCCCATCAGCTGGTTCCAGCGCGCCAACCTCATCCTCAACCCGAGCGAGTTCGTCCTCGGCAAACCCGGCCTCGGCAAGTCGACCGTGGTCCGCCGCCAAGCCCTCGGCCTGGCCGGATACGGCGTGAACCCGCTCGTGTTCGGCGACCTCAAACCCGACTACGTCGACCTGGTGCGCGCACTCGGCGGCCAGGTCATCACCCTCGGCCGCGGCCGCGGCTTCCTCAACGTCCTCGACCCCGGCGAAGTCACCGAAGCCGCCAAACGACTCACCGGCGACGCCCGCCGCGCACTGATCGCCGACGCCCACGGCCGACGCATCAACGCCGTCGGATCACTCCTGACCATCGTCCGCGGCGCACCGATCACCGACCGCGAGGAAACCGTCCTCAACGTCGCCCTGAAGGTGCTCGACGAACGCCACCCCGGTGTCCCGGTGATGGCCGACCTCCTCGCGGTGATCCGCGACGCGCCGGACCCGGTGCGGGCCGCGGTCCTGGACCGCGGCGACCTCGCCAAGTACCGCGACACCGTGGAGGATTTGGAAGCCTCCCTCGTCGGCCTCCTCGGCGAAGGCCGCCTCGGCGACATGTTCGCCCGCCCCACCTCCGAACCCATGCACCGCGACCGGCCCGTCTGCTTCGACGTCTCCAGCATCGACGACTCCGAGATGAACCTCCAGGCCGCCGCCCTCCTGGCCTGCTGGAGCTACGGATTCGGCGCCGTCTCCGTCGCGCAGGCCCTCGCGGATGCCGGACTCGAACCGCAGCGCCACTACTTCGTCATCCTCGACGAACTGTGGCGCGTCCTGCGCGCCGGACGCGGCCTCGTCGACCGCGTCGACGCCCTCACCCGCCTCAACCGCCAACGCGGCGTCGGCATGGCCATGATCACCCACACCATGTCCGACCTCATGGCCCTCGCCCATGAGGAAGACCGCATGAAGGCCAAAGGCTTCGTCGAACGTGCCGGCATGGTCATCTGCGGCGGACTCCCCGCCGCCGAGATGCCGGAACTCACCCAGGTCGTCAACATGACCGGCGCCGAACAACGCATGATCACCGACTGGTCCACCCCGCCCGCCTGGGACACCGGCAGCGGACGCAAATCACCACCCCCCGGACTCGGCAAGTTCATGGTCAAAGTCGGCGGCCGCCCCGGCATCCCCGTCCGCGTCGAACTCACCGAAGCCGAACGCGACATCAACGACACCAACCGGAGGTGGGCCCGATGACCCGGCTCCGGCGGCGTGCCGAGGGCGGCGAGGCCGGCGTACGGCGCGGCGGACGCATCACCCGGGCCGTCATGGCCGTGCTGGCCGTCTGTTTCCTGGGCTTCGTTGCCCAAGTGGGCACCGCACCGTCGGCGGCGGCGGCCGACGATCAGGAGTACATGAAGGGGCCGGAACGCAAGGCGTGCATGTACATCCCCGAGGACGTCTGGGGATTCTGGTTCACCTACTACTGCGCCGACAAGGACGAGAAGGGCGTCACCAAGAACCTCCACGGGAAGTCGACCTGGTCGAGCCACCGCGAGGGCTATGTGAACGAAGGCCTGAAGAATTGTGACGGCCTCGAAGACGGCGGTATCGGCACGTTCTTCACCGACGCGAACCACGACGTCTTCGGCGGCCTGTTCGTGGAGGAGAACGGCACGATCGGCGACTGCATGAAGAAGCGCATGTACAAGTTCCTGCAGGACCACCAGAAGAGCAACAACCTGGGGCAGTCGATCAAGGCGGACGTCAAAGAGAACCCCTGCAACTCGATCTACGACTCCGACCAGCGTTCGGACAAGAACCTCAACGTGTGCCGGAGCCCGGTCGGCCAGAATCCGTGCCTGCTGATCGGCACCGGCCAGTTCAAGGGCCCGCAGGCCAAGGCCATGCAGAAGTCGTGCCTGTCGGACCACAAGGACTTCAAACAGCAGGTGCCCGGCTCCACCTTGGCCGGCGACGGGGGATGCCAGTTCCTCAGCGGCGACGCCAAGAAGGACTGCGACGTCATGGTCAAGGAGAACGCCAAGGGGGCGCCGACCTCGGACAAGGTGCGCGCCGAGCTGAGCGACTTCCTGGGCTGGGCGCTGCTCGCCGCCTCGTGCGCCCTGTGGGTCGGGGTGGTCGGCGTCGGCGTCGGAATGGCGTGGTCCTGGTACACGGGTGAACCGGGGCTGCTGCAGTTCAACCGTCTGGGATGGGTGGTCTTCGCGGCCGTGCTGGCCGGTTCGGCGACGTCGATCGCCGGGTGGTTCGTGTTGTGACGTCGGCCTTGCCCCGAAGTTGACGTGAGCAAGGCCGCGGAAGGACGGAAGAGGAATGTCCGAAGAGATCCACAACGGGTTGCTGGGTGACGTCATCGGGGCGGCCCACGGTGTCTCGGCCGGGCTGCGGAAGTCTGTCCTCGCGGGTGTCGTCAAGCATCTCAAGACGGCAGCGCAAGGCGTCGGCACCGTTCGGCAGCTGTCCAAGCAAGTCAGGACCGCTCCGGCCGCGACGGGTCCCGCGGCTCCGGCCGCCAATACGCCGCAGCTGAGCAAGTCGTCGACCAGGACCGCCCAGCAGGAACAGCAGACGACGCCCGCCGCGGCGTCGCAGCCGCCCCCGGCACCCCGTCATACGCCGGTCGTGGGGCAGCCGCTGAGCCCGCGGCAGGAGAACAGGCGGCAGAAGTGGCTGGACGCGGGGAAGGGGGCGTGACCGCCGCCGCACGTGTGCCGCGGCGCACCCGGCGAATACGCGGGAGAGCACGCATCGCCGTGGCATGCCTGACGATGGCCATGAGCATGACGGTTGTCTCGGGCTGTTCGGCGTGGCAGGCACGCGACCTCGCCTCGCTCGGCCTCGACTTGGCGCTCGACTACCTGGGCTTGAACGACAAGGCGAAGAAGCAGCTGACGAACCCCGACGTGCTTGCGGCGATCAGCAACGCCGCCCGGCGTTTCCCCTGTGAGGGCATCGTCAGCGAACCCCTGCTCGCGGGCATCGTCTGGATCGAGTCCGGCGGCAACGTGAACACGAAGGACAGCCCGGTAGGCGCCAAGGGCGTGGCCCAGTTCATGCCCGACACGTGGAACGGTGTCGGACAGCAGCCGGCGAAAGTCGACGGCGACGGCGACGGCGACATGGATATCAAAGACCCGTTCGACGCCATCGCCGCGACCGCCAAGTACCTGTGCACGCTGCGGGACGAGGTGAAGAGGGCCAACATCCCCGGCGACTTGCTGCGGAACACGGTCGGCGCCTACAACACCGGGGTCCCCAACGTGAAGAAGGCCGGAGGCGTCGACAACATCTCCGGCGTGAAGAAGTACGTCGACAACGTGCTGGCGAAGCGGGACGACTGGGCGCTCGACGTGTCGGGACCCGAAGTCGACGCCCGCGCGTCGTCGTTCGGACTGGAGATCGTGCGCCAAGCCCGCACCCAGCTCGGCAAGCCGTATGTCTGGGCCGCCGGAAACACCCGCGGTCCCACGAACGGCGGATTCGACTGCTCGGGTCTGGTGATCTTCGCGGTCTACCAGGCACGGGTGACGTTCAAGATCAAGCCGAACAACGGCCTGCCGCACAACACCGGTGCCCAGCTCGACGCCGTCAAGCCGCCGCAGGCGCACATCGTCCCGAGCCTGGACGCCATGGTGCCCGGCGACGCCATCTACATGCACATCCCAGGGACCAAGCCAGGATCGCAGTACTGGCACCACGTCGCCATCTTCACCGGCAAGGTCGGGAAGGACTACGGCATCGTCGAGGCGCCCCGGCCCGGGCGGCCCGTGCGCGACCAGACGCTCCTCAGCCAGTACGGGAAAGAGCAGTTCAAGATCGTGAGGTACTCGTGAACAAGGCGGGGAAGACCGGTCGCGCGGTCGCGATCGCCGTCGGCTTGACCGTCCTCGCGGGCGCCTGCAGCGGCGGCTCGTCGGACGGTGACGCCGCCCCGGCCGCCGCGAGTTCACAGCCTGCCGGGACTGCGGTGCCGTCGACCGCGGCGCAATCCCCGGCCGACTCGGCCGTCCCGACCCGCAAGCCGGGTCCCCCGGCCGGCGGGAACCCGGCCGCCGCCCAGGTCGACGGCAAGAACGCCGACGCGGTGTCCGAGGCCGCCGCCTTGACGATGTGCCTCGTCGACACCGACACCGACATCTCCGACTACGACGCGATGCTGCGCACCGCACCGCTGCTGGACCGCGACTACCTCGCCAAGCTCCGCGCGGAGCAACCGCGTCCGGTGCAGGGCGGGGACTGGGCGGAGATGGCCGGGCACCACGCCTACACGACGGCCACCGCCCACGTGAGCCCGGAGTTGGGGCAGCCGCCGGACAACGCCCTCGAGGCCTACCGCGGCTGGATCGTCGACGTCACCACGCAGGGCCGGGACGGCTGGCGCGGCGAGCCGCAGACCGTGGTGGTCTTCGTGTTCCTGCGCCGGGACGCCGCGGACCAGCCGTGGCGGATCGTGGAACTGCGCCAGGGCTGAGGCGCGGGGGTGCTGCGCGGCCGGGCGGACGGGAGTTCAGGGCAGGCGGCTCAGGGCCGGGCCGGCGGTTCTCCGGGTCCGGCGGGCGGCCGCCAGGAGGGCGCGGGAGACGCATCGGGCGAGTCGTCCGATGCGTCGGACGTGTGGCCCCCGTCGTCCGTGCCGACATCCAGCAGGCCCGGCGGCGGCGTGAACACGATCCCGTCCGCGAACGTCGGCGGCACCGGAGCGGCTTCCACCGCGGCGGGCTCCTTCGGTTCGTCATGCCTGTCCCGGGTGTCCGGGTCGTCCGCACCGGGCTCGCCGCTCCCTGCCGGGATGGCGCTCATCGACCAGTCCGAGTCCATCGCGTTGTGGTCCGGCTCCGCGGAGGGCCCGGGCACCTGCTCGAACGCGGCGACCGGCGGCGGAATCGACGGGGCCGGGGGAGTCATCGGAGCCGGGGGAGCCGGAAAAGCAGGCGGCGCGGCCGGAGCCGCGAAGGACCCCGAGAACGGCTCTCCGGACGGCACCGCGGCGCCCGAGGCAGACGCGGCCCCCGCCCGCCGCCTCCGCATGTGCATCCCGAACGCCCCGACCGACACCAGCGCCGCGGCCGCGGCCGCCGCGGTCAACGCGGTGGTGCCGCTGCCCCCGTCGTCCTCGGCGTCGGCCGCCCCGGCCATCGCCGGGTCGCCGCCGGGTTGCGCGTCGGACTTCCCGCCGGTGCCGCCCCCGGTGCTGTCGGCCGCACTGCCGCCGTCCTTGCCGGCCGTCGTGGGGGACTCCTTGCCGGTGCCGGGGCGGACGGAGCTGCCGGTGAACGCGGCCGACGGGTCGTGGTCGGTGCCCGCGCCTTCCACCGTGACCGTCATCTCGTACGGCACGACCTGCCCGTGCCCCGCGTCGTTCTCGCCGAGCACCCCGGGGACGATGTAGTACGTGCCGGGAATCGTGTACTCGGACTCGTAGTCCTTGAGGTCGGTGTCGACCTTCCACGGGCCGCACGTCAGCTGGGTGTTCCCGCTGCCCTGCTCGACGAAGACCTCGCTGCGGTCGCCGGCTTTGGCCGGGCAGCGGGTGGCGGAGCGCAGCGGGTTGTAGATGTCCACGGTCCACCGCGCGAGCCGGCCCGCGGACAGGCTGGCCGGGTGCTGCATGACGGTGCGGACCGTCAGGGTCTGGCCGTCCTTCAGCTGCACCCGCCAGAACGGGAACTCGCCGAGGGCCAGGTCGCCCTTGACGACGCCGTCCGCGGGGACTTCCCGGGCGCCCGCGAACGAGAAGCCGTCCGTGGTCGTGCTCGGCTGCGGCGAGTCGGTGAACCGGAGGGCGATCTCGATCGGGATGCTCTTGGCCTGCGAGCCCATCGGCGACAGCGTGTTCGTGATGTGGATGCAGCCCGAGCGCTGGCCGTCGGCCTTCTGGTTGGACCGGCCGCCGACGCTCACCCGGCCGCCGTGCACCGTCCCGAGGTCGGACAGCCACGCGTTCGGGTCGTCGCCTTCGGCCCAGCCCACGCCGATCTTCATGTTCGAGGTGCCGTACATCAGGTCCGGCGGCGCGGCCGTCGCGGACACGTCCAGCACCTGGTCGGGGCGCTTCTCGACGCGGTACCAGAGGTCCTTGCCCTGGAGGAGCCCGTCGAGGTAGCGGCCCGGCGCGAGCACCGGGGCGTTGTCGCAGCCCGTCGTGGAGCCTTGGACAGGGGCGCCGGAGGCCGCGTACGGCTGGACCGCGCGGTGCTGGGGCGCCGCCCCGGCGGGCGCGGTCCCCGCCCACGCGAGCAGCACACACCCCGCCACCACCGGCCCGACCGCCACCCGAGAACGCATGATCGCAGCCTAGGAACCCCTACCGGCCGGGCGCTAGGCCGGAAGGCGCGCCTTGCGGTCCCGCGGCGGGCCCGTTCACGCATCCTGGCCCATGACCAGGCCGGCACCGTGGACCTGCCCGAACGGACCGAACGGACCGTACGGGGTGGGCGGGGCGGCGCAGCCGCGGCACGGCGGTGCCGGGGCAGCCACAGGTCGGCCGCGCTGCGGCACGGCACCGTCGTGGAGCGGCACGGTGGCCAACGGGCCCGGCCGCGGAGTGACGGCGGTGGGGACCAGGGGCGTGAAGCCGACGACCGCCGCGACGATGTCGACGCGCGGCGGCAGGGTCCGCCGCGGCGTCGGCTCGTCGCGGGGGGCGGGCACCTGCAGCGCCAGGCCATGCCGAAGCGTGTTGCCGAATGCCCCGGCGACCGCCAGCACCTTCGGATCGGTGAACTCCGAATACCCCGCATCGGGCGGGTTCTTCGCGGCACCGTTGGCCTCCGCTTTGAGGTAGCGGCCGAAATGCCGGAGGCGCAGGACCCGCGAGCCGCGGATGACCTTCTTCTCCAACTTCTTGGAGGCGTGCTCCTGCCAGTGGAGGTCGCCCTGCACCCGGCCGCGCCGGAAGCCGGGATTCAGTTCGCCGCCGGGGAAGTCGCGGGACTTGAACACGGTGTAGTGCGGGCCGAAGAAGGCGCCGGGGCCCTGGCCGCGAGCCGCGCCGAACCGGCGGTGCATCGCGCTCGAAATCTCGCCCTTCACCCAGGCGAGGTCCATCATCAGGTACGAGCGGACGTCGTTGTCGCGGACGCCGGTGAGGTGGAACTGCGGCGGCAGGCCGTCCTTGCCGCGGGCGAAGTCGTCGAGGACCCTGCGGCGCTCCTCGGGCCCCATCCGGTAGCGAGCCTCACCGGCAAGGTAGGCCCGTGCCAGCTCCCGGCGGCGCGCACCGGGCGCGGCGCTCTTCAGGACCCGCCGGTGCCTGCGCCGCTCGTAGGCGTCGAGGAGCCGCTCGCGTTCGCTCGCGGTACCGGCGGCCGCCATCGCCTTGGAGGCTTTGCGGCGCTCGTACTCCTCGATCGTCTGGAGGTACTCGTCCACCGACAGGGTCCGGGCGGCCCGGGTCAGCCAGTTGGTCCGCCCGTCGGCGGTCATCGTCTCGGACTTGGGCATCAGGTACGTCGTCCGGCCCGGTCGCACCCGCTCCCAGTAGGTGACCTCGAACGAGGGCCGGTTCTTCCGGGGCGTCAGCCGGTTGACCGTCCGCGCGACCGCGAGGGTGGCCCGGTAACGGTGGTAACGCCGCGCCATGACCTTGGTCTCCCAGGCCAGGCGCTCCGGGCTCTCCCGCCAGGCGTATCCGGTGAGGTGCTTGCTTTTCGCCACATCTGGGTTTACCCGGACGGCGTCCGACGGCGCTATCCGCCCGGCGCGGCCTCGCGCAGGGCGGCGATCCCCGGTGCCTTCGACCTGGGCAGCAGGCGTGCGCGGTCGGCTTCCGGAGCCAGGAAGTCGGCGTCGCGCGGGCCGAGGATCCGGTACGGCTCGGAGCCCAGCCGGTGGCCGAGAACCGGCCGCAGACGGCTGAGTTCGGCGCGCACCGTACCCGCGCGGCCGCTGTCGCCGTACAGCTCGAACGCCAGCTCCTCGGCGGTCAGCCCCTCGTCGTGGGCCAAGAGGAGCGCGACGAGTTCGCTGTGCCGGCCGGTGAGTTCGTGCCACGGACCGCCGGTGGCGAGGCGGCCCCGGGCCCGGCCGAGGCCTTCGTAGCGCACGGTGGGCTCGGCGCCGTCGTCCGTGGGGGCCACGACGAGGAAGAACGTCTCCGCGTCCAGGCGTTCGACGACCGCGTGCCGGCCGTCCGGCAGCACGATCGGGCCTTCCCCGCGGATGCCGGGCAGGTGCGCGGGCAGCGACCCGGGCGGGGACGCGTGCGCGACCACGCCGTCCGTGTCGAGGAGAGCGCCGCAGCCGCCCAGGCGCAGCGCCAGACGGTCCGCGTACTTCTCGCGCAGCCGCGCCTGGTGGCGCAGCCGTTCGGCGAGCAACTGCGCCTCGGCGAGGCGGGCGGCGGTGGTGACCAGGGACAGTTTGAGCGCGCGGTCGGCGTCGGTGGCGCTGGTGAGGTCGACGGTGCCCAGCAGCCGTCCGGTCACCGGGTCGTGGATCGGTGCGGCGGAACACGCGAACGGGCGCGCGAACGACGCGTAGTGCTCCGGGCCGAACACCTGGAACGGGCGCCGCAAAGCGATCGCGGTGCTCACCGCGGTGGTGCCGACGGTGTCCTCGCTCCACAGCGCGCCCGGCAGCATGTGGACGCGCTCGGCCTGCCGCAGCGGACCGGGATCGCCCTGACACCAGAGCAGATGCCCCTCGGCGTCGCTGACGATCAGCAACTGCCCCGTGTCGCACGTCGCCCAGCGCAGCGATTCGCGGAGAACGGGCCACACGGGCGCGAGCGGATGCCCGCGCCGGCGGCGCAGCACCGCTTCGTCGACCAACGGCACGGGCGGCAGCGCCCGGTCGGGCCGGATGCCGGTCGCGCGGGCCCGCACCCACGACGCGTGGATCGCCGCGGCGACTCCGTTGCCGCGTTCGCTTCCACCGCCGAGGAACCGGTCCCGTGCCGCATCCGCGTTGCCTCTGCTGCCCACGTGGGCGATCCTGCCCGCCTTTGTCTACACGTGTCCAACGCTCGACCGATGATCTTCGCAACGTGTCGTGCGGCGGCGTATTCCGTCCTTGCGCGGCTATACCGGTGGTTTGCCGGGTGAGACTTGGTGAACCGGCGCCGCCAACACCCTTGTTGCGGTGATGGTGGGGGATTGCTGCGCTGATGCAACCCCGTTGTGGTGGGTGTGCGTACCGTTCCCCGCCGGTGAGACTGGACATGTCCGCGTCCGCACGCGTTCGGCGTCGAGGAGTCGAATGTTCCGCCCGGCACAGCCCGCACCATCCCCCGCCGTCCTGGGCGGCGGCCACGTTCCCGGACCGCCGCCGCGTCCGGGCACCCGGCCGCCGGCCGGCACCCCCCGCCCGCCCGGGACGCCGCACCGCGGCGGCCGGGCCACGATCGCCCGCCCCGGCGCTGCCACGTCCCCTGCGCCGGGGCGGGAAAGGCGGCCCGGCACACGCCGGACCGCCTGACGGCTCCCCCGAACCCCGGGGGCGACCGCGCCCGGACAGCGGCGGACGCCCCCGGTCCGTCCGGGTGCCCGACTCAGCTCCCGGCTGAGCTTCCGGCGCCCGGACGGCGGCTCGGCCCACGGGTGTCCACCGGTGGGACATCGGCAATGGCGGCGATGTCCAGCAACCGGTGCATCACCTCCGGAGGCAATCCCGGATTGGCGGCGGCGTCTTCCGGGTGGGCGACGAGCAGGGCGCGCAGTTGCTGCCACGGCAGGTGGCGGTTGCGGCGCGCCCACCACCGCACGGTCGGGCTCGGATCGGCCGACAGGGCCGCGAAGTCCGCGGCCGGGTCGTCCAGGGCCGCCATCCGTGCGTACGGCCGCGGATGCGCGGCGAAGCGCACGAGCCCGTCGGCCCGGAACCCGGGCCGCATGCCGAGTTGTTGCCACGCCGGGTCGGCCCACGTCGCGTAGGCCTCCTGCCGGACCGCCAAAGGCGCGTACGTGTGATGCCAGGCGAGCAGCATCCGCACCGTGAAATCCGGGTCCGCGGCAAGCGCCGCGGTGTCGAAATCCGGCATCCATATCGCCGTTGCGGCACTGCGCCGCCGCTCCAGCGGCGACCGCGCGGAGACCGCGACGTTGTCGTGCATCGCGAAACCCTTGGTTCCCTTGGCCTCCTTGGTCTCCTTGGTCTCCTTGGCCCAGAGGACGGTTTCCCGCCACGGTGCCCCGGCGGCCCGCGAGACGGTCTCCTCGTCGGTCGGTGCGCTCCGCAACGCGACCTCGGCCAGGTCGTCGGGGAGTTCGGAGGTGCCGAGCCGGACCCGCAGCGCTGCCGCGTCGGGCGTGGCGCGCACGGCGTCGGCCAGCCCGGCGAGCGTCAGGGCCGGCGGGGCGTCCGCGGCGCGACCGGCCGCACGCAACCGGTCCCGGACGGACTCCGGCGCGGCCGGGTTGGCGGCCAGGCCGCGCAGCCAGCCGCGGGCTTCGGGAACGAGGGCGAGCGCGGATTCGGGGGCTTTCCGGGCGGCGGCGTTCGTAGGGGTCCGGACCGTGTCCGGGGCGGCGTTCCGGGCAGGGGAGAGCAAGGAATCCGGGGAGGAAGGCATGCCGACCATGGTGGCCGCGCGCGGCGCGGGAATCCGAGGGTCTTCGGTGTAGATCGAAAGCCGCTCTGACCTGCAGAATAGTCCTGGTTGACACCGGAAGGCGGAAGCGGCGCGGCCGCGATTCCGAGGCCGTTGCCGACAAGCTACGGCACCGGGCCGGGCCCCGGAACGGGACCCGGCCCTCGTGGTGTCGGACCGGACGCCGAGGCCCGTCCATCGGCGTCGCCGGTTGGTCAGCGCAGCCGCACCGGCAGCGTCTTGTGCCCGTTCGAGATGAACGACTCCATCGGCTCCAGTTCCTCCGCCGGCACCGCCAGCGCGAGGTCCGGGAAGCGGGCGAACAGCGCGGGCAGCGCGATCTGCGCCTCCAGCCTGGCCAGCGGGGCGCCGAGGCAGAAGTGCACGCCGTGTCCGAACGCCAGGTGGTCCTTGTTCGGCCGGGTCACGTCGAAGGTGTCCGCGTCGTCGCCGTGCACCTTCGGGTCGCGGCCCACGGCGCCGTAGGCGACGAGGATCGGGTCGCCCTTCGCGATGGTCACGCCGCCGCCGATCTCGATGTCCTCCACCGCGTAGCGCAGCGGCAGGTTGGAGATCGGCGATTCGGCGCGCAGCGTCTCGTCGATCACGTCGTCCCAGCTCGCCTTGCCGGCGCGCACCAGTTCGAGCTGGTCGGGCCGGGTCAGCAGCGCGTGGATCGCGTTGTCGAGCAGGTTGACCGTGGTCTCGTGCCCGGCGGACAGCATGAGGATGAGCGTGTCGATGAGTTCGCTCTCGCTGAGCGCACCGTCGCCCTCGTCGCGGGCCGCGATCAGGCCGGACGTCATGTCGTCCGCCGGGTTCGCGCGCCGTTCCGCCACCAGCGCGGTGAGGATGCCGTACAGACTGGCTTGCCCGGCCTCCCGCTCCTGCTGCGTCGCGGTCGTGCGGAAGATGGTGTCGACCGCCACATGGAGTTCTTCCTGCACCTCCGCCGCCACGCCGAACAGCTCGCAGATCACGCTGATCGGCAGCGGGTACGCGAAGTCCCGCCGCGCGTCGGCGGTGTCGCCCTCGGCCATGCGGTCGAGCAGCGACGCGGTGATCTCCTCGATGCGCGGCTGGAGCGCGGCGGTGCGGCGCGCGGTGAACGCCTTGGAGACCAGCGTGCGGAGCCGTTTGTGCTCGCCGCCGTACGCGGTGAACATGTTCTGCACCGCCACCCATATCTGCAGCGGCCACTCCGCCGGGATCTCGCCGCCGATCCAGGCCGGCCAGTGGCGGCGGGTGTCCTTGGAAACGCGCGGGTCGGTCAGCAGGTCCTTGATCAGGGCCTGGTCGTTGACCGACCACGCCTCCACACCGCCAGGGAGTGCCACCAGCGTGGCCGGTCCGCGGGCGCGGAGCCGGGCGTGCTCGCCGTGGAGGTCGCTTCCGGACGGGTCGATGACGTACGCGCTGGGCTGTTCGGCCACGTGCTGTCTCCAAGCTGGGGTGCGGTCGATTCGGGCAGCGGGGGACGGCGGGGCGGCGCGGCCGAGGCCGGATCCACCGGCGGAAACACCACCGGGAGTTCCGCCAGCGCCCGGTGGAACGGTCCGGGACGCCAGCGCAACCGCTCCGCGGGAATGGCGAGTTCGACATCCGGCAGGCGGTCGAGCAGCCGCTCGATCGCCACCGACGCGATGAGGCGCGCGCCGTCCTTCGCCGGACACGTGTGCGGTCCCGCACTCCACGCGAGATGCGCGCGGTTGCCCGCACGGTGCTCGGCGGCCAGCGCCGGATCGGTGTTGGCCGCCGCGAAGCTGACCATGATCGGCTCCCCCGCTTTCAGACGTGTACCCGCGAAATCCACGTCGTGAACCGGGAAATGAACGCCGTAGTTGGCCATGGGCGGGTCGGTCCAGAGGACTTCGTCGAGCGCGTCGTCGATCGGCATGGTGCCGCCGGACAGGCTGCCCGCGAACCGGTCGTCGGACAGCAGCAGCCGCAGCGCGTTGCAGATGAGGTTCTGCTGCGGCTCGGTGCCCGCGCCCATCAGCAGGGTCAGCTGGTGGATCATCTCCTCGTCGGACAGCTCCGCGGGGTGCGCCATCAGCCACGACGTGACGTCCGCACCGGGCTTCGCGCGCTTGAGCGCGACGAGTTCGACCATGCCTTCGAAGAGGAGCGCGTTCGCCTTCTCGGCGTCGACGAGTTCGAAGATGCCCGACATGCCCCGCACCAGCTTCTCGGCAATTTGCGGCGGGCAGCCGAACATCTCCATGAAGACCAGCAGCGGCACGACGAGCGCGTATTCGCGGCGCAGGTCGGCCTTGCCATCCGTCTCGAACGCGTCGATCAGCTTGTCGGCGCTGCGTTCGACGTACTCGCGCAGCTCGATCGGGTCGATGCGGTCCAGGCTGTCGGTGATCGCGGAGCGGAAGCGGGCGTGCTCGGCGCCGTCGGTGAACAGCGCGTTCGGGCGGTAGCCCATCATCGGCAGCAGCGGGTTGTCCGGCCCGATCCGGCCGTCCTGCAGGCCGGCCCAGCGGCGCGGGTCCTTCGAGAACGTCTCGGGGGAGCGCAGGATGTGCAGCGCGGCCTCGTAGGACGTCACCAGCGACGCGGTCACGGTCTCGTGCAGCGTCACCGGGGCCAGCGGGCCGTATTGGCGCAGATGCGCGTAGGCGGCGGCCGGCGAGTCGGCGAACTCCTGGCCGTACAGCGGGTACCCGTGTGCCGGGCACTCCGGCGGCGGGGTCGGGGACGGGGAACTGCTCGTCACGTCAAAGCTCCTGGCACGAGCCGGCCGGGCCGCGCGGGTCCGGCCGGCGGGACGACGGGCGGGGGAGATCCGGGGAGGTCCGGGAGGTGCTGGGGAAGTGCGGGTGCCGACGGGGACGGTCAGCGGGGGCGGCGCTGCAAGTACTCGACGAGCGCGATGAGCGCCTGGGTGGACGACCGGGCGTCGCGCGCGTCGCAGGTCACCAGCGGTGTCTCGGGCAGCAGGTCGAGCGCTTCGCGGATGTCCGCGTCCGAGTAGAACGGCGCGTCGGGGAAGTGGTTGACCGCGACGGCGTAGGGGAGCCCGTGCTCTTCCAGCAGGCCCATGACCTCGAACGACTGGTCGAGCCGCCGGGTGTCGGCCAACACGAGGGCGCCGAGGGCGCCTTGCGTCATGTCCTGCCACAGCCGGGTGAACCGCTGCTGTCCAGGCGCGCCGAACAGGTAGAGAACGAGCTGGTCGTTCAGCGTCAGCCGGCCGAAGTCCATCGCCACGGTCGTCGTGGTCTTTTCCGGCACTCCGCTCAAGTCGTCGACGAGCGCACCGGCCTGCGTCATCTTCTCCTCGGTGTGCAGCGGCCGGATCTCCGACAGCGTGCCCACGAAGGTCGTCTTGCCGACCGCGAAGTGGCCGACCACCAGCAGCTTCACGGATATGCGAACCGTCGGCCGCAGATACGCCGCGGGCTCAGAGACGAGCGCGGAGTCCATCCAGCACCTCCTGAAGCAACTGGGCCTCGGGAAGCTCGGCCGCGGGGATGGGAGCACGGGTGAGAATGTGCCCGGAGTCGACCAGGTCGGCCAGCAGCACCTTGACGACACTGACCGGCAGGCCCAGGTGGCCCGCCACTTCGGCGACCGACAGCGAGCCGGGACGGCACAGCTCGACGAGCCGGCGCTGCTCGGGACCGAGCCCGGCGGTCGGGCGGTCGTGCGGCGCGTAGACCAGGGTGACCAGGTCGAAGGTGTTGCGCGTGGGGTGGGCGCGGCCGCCGGTGACCACGTACGGCCGTACCAGCCCTTTGCCGCGGCCGGGCCGGCCCGGCTCGGGCGGGGGGTTCATCGGAAGGTGCCCGTGTTCTGCCGCAAGGGCGCGCTGAGTTCCTTGCCGAGCCGGTCCACGAGCTTCTGCATCGCGTACGTGACGGCCTCCATGTCGACGTGTTCCGAGGCCGAGACCGCGAGGTAGGCGCCCGGTCCGGCGGCCACCAGGAAGACGTAGCCGCCGTCGAACTCGACGAGCGTCTGCCGCCACGGCGTCTCGACCCGCCCGGCGAACTCCGCCGTGCTCCGGCTGATCGACTGGAGCCCGGACAGCGCGGCAGCCTGGCGGTCCGCCTCGTCGCGGTCGATGCCCCGGGAATGCGCCCGGAGCATGCCGTCGGCGGACAGCAGGATCGCGTGCCGTGCGCCGGGAACCTTCAACGACTCGTCCAGCATCCAGCCCAGGTCGTTCTCGCCGTGCTCGTTCATTGCTGTCCGATCCCCTCTCCGTCTTGCTCGGCGGCGGCCCGCCCGGAACGCGTGCCCCGGGCGAACGCGCCCATGCGCGACGCCGTTTCGTGGACCGAGCGGGTGGTACCGGGCTCGGTGCCGGGTGCCGGCTGCTCGGGAACCGCGGCGCCCTGCTGCGGCGCGGCGGCCGCGGCGGTTCCGGCGGCCGGCTCGCGACGACGGCGCTTGGGGAGGCCGGCCGGGGTGGAGCCGATCACGTCGGTGCCCTCCGGGGTGTCGCGGGGGGCCGCGGGAGCGGCCGGCGCCCGGTGCCGCGGCGGTGCCGCGGGCGGCTCGGCGGACTGCCGGTAGGCCACCGGGGCTTCCGGCTCGACGGAGGTCAGCAGCGCGCCGGGCAGGAACACCACGGCGCGGACACCGCCGTACGGCGACCGCGTGTCGACCGAGACGCGGAACCCGTACCGCTCGGCCAGCACGCCGACCACCGCGAACCCGAACTGCGGCGGGTCGCCCAGCCGGTTGACGTCCACACCGCTCTGGCCGTCGAGCAGCCGCACCGCGTGCGCGACCTCCTGCTCGTCCATGCCCACGCCCGCGTCGTCGATGACCACGCACGCGCCGTTGTGCGCGGGCTGGATGGACACCTCGACGAACGTGTTCGGCTGCGAGTGCCGCGCCGCGTTGTCCAGCAGTTCGGCGACGGCCAGCACGACCGGCTCCACCGCCCGGGACACCACCGCGATCTCCATCTGCGCGTGCACCCGCACCCGGCGGTAGTCGCGGATCCGCGACGTCGCCCCGCGCGCCACGTCCAGCAGCGGCGACGCGGCGCGCTGCCGGCCCGGCCACGACCCGCACAGCACCGCGATGGCCTGCGCGCGGCGGCCGAACTGGGCGTTGGTGTGGTCGATCTGCAGCAGGTCGTGCAGCACTTCGGGGTGGTCGTGCCGCTCCTGCATCTCGCTGATCGACAGCTGCTGCTCGTTGGCGAGGCCCTGGAGCGCCCGCATGGCGCCCTTGAGCGCGGACTTGGCCGACTGGTCGGCACGTGTCTGCGCGCGCGACACGGTCCCCGCGAAGCGCTCCTCGACCAAGTGCAGGCTGAGTGCGAACGACGTGCCTTCCAGCACCGGGTGCCGCGGCGCGGGCGGCGGGGTCTGGCGGGCCTCGTACAACGGCAGCCGCGCCTCGACGAGATCGCGCAGGGTCGTGTCGCGCGCCTCGACGGCGGACTCCAGCGCCGCGATGCGGTGCCGCCGGACCGAGCCGGCGAGGAGCATGCGCACGAGGACGGCGGCCAGGGCGACGGTGACCGCGGCAAGACACCAGAACACCGCGGGCGGGACGCTATCGGTCATCGTTTCCTCGGATACACCACGCTCGGTGGAGCGATGGCGAGCGGACAGCAAGCGCCAACATCCTAATCACGCGCATGACGCGGAGTCAGAGTCCCGGAACCCTACGTGAAGCGGGCGTTTTCCGGAGGTACCCGACATGATGCGTTCGCGGATCGACCGATTCCGACCGGTGCTGCGAGCCTCGCTTTCACGGCCGGATCCCGCGTGATCGGGCCCGCGTGTACGCCGACGGCGAAGCGGGGAATCTCCGCCGGTCCCCGCATCGTTGGCCCGGCCGCGGCACGTCCGCACAGCATGGCTCGTCCACCGTCCGTCGACACTTCCAAGGACGCAGACACATGATCGTCGAGTACATCCGCTACGCCATTCCGGCCGAACAGCAGGCGGATTTCGAGGCCGCCTACGCCCGCGCCGCCGCATCGCTCCGCGCCGCGCCGGAGTGCGCGGACTACGAACTGACACGCTGTCAGGAGGACTCCGCGTCGTACATCCTGCGCATCCGCTGGACCTCCACACCGGACCACCTCGAAGGCTTCCGGAAGGGCGAGCACTTCCCGGCCTTCTTCGCCGAGATCAAGCCCTACTTCCACGCCATCCAGGAAATGCGGCACTACGACACCGTGACCGAAGTCACCGGCACCGGCGGCGCCAACCCCACCCTGTACGCCTGGGCAGGCGGCGCCGAAGCCCTCGACCGCCTCTTCACCCGCTTCTACGAACACGTCGCCGACGACGAGGTCCTCGCCCCTGTCTTCGCCGGCATGGACCCGCACCACGCCCAGCACGTCGCCGCCTGGATCGGCGAAGTCTTCGGCGGCCCCGCGGTCTACAGCACCGAACACGGCGGCCACCGCCACATGGCCTCCCGCCACCTCGGCCGCCACCTCACCGAAACCCAGCGCCGCCGCTGGGTCTCCCTCCTCCAGGACACCGCCGACGAGGTAGGCCTCCCCAACGACCCCGAATTCCGCGGCGTCTTCAGCTACTACCTGGAATGGGGCACCCGCATGGCCCTGATCTACGCAGGGGACAACCCGCCCCCGCTGCCGGAGACACCCATGCCGAAGTGGGACTGGGGGATTACGCCGCCTTATCGGGCGTGAGAGCGGGGTGGTTCGAGGGGTGAGGTGGGCGGAACGGGTGCTTGCCGGAGGGTGGTTTGGCCGGGCAGCGCGGCAGATGCCCGGCCTGTATGGCGTGGCCCCGCCCCTGCTGCGCTGCGCGCCGCTTTGCCCGGAGTGCCACGTTCCTTGAGCGGGCCGCGCCGCGCCCCAGGGAGGGCCGCGCCATGCTCCTCGGGCGGCGCGCCACGCTCCTTGGGGGACGCGCGCCGCCACACTCTGCGTGGCGCGGTCCCGCCCTCCTCGCCTCCCGCTCCACCCCAGGGAACCGCGCCTCTCCCACCTCTCTCCTCACTCTCATCCCTCCCGTAACGCCTTGCTCCGCACCCTCCGTTCGACTATCCGAATCACGCGGTGCCATATGCCTGCCGCGATCCCTGGGTGACGATGGCCGCGGAGTGAATGTGGGGTGAACCTGCGTCACTCCGTTCCTGTTTCCGAGGGCGAAGGAGCCTCCGTGATACTTGTGGCCGGGGCGACGGGCAATGTCGGATCGGCCCTGGCCGATCAACTCACCGCAGCCGGGCACCGCATCAGAACTCTGACCCGCAACCACGAACGCACCGAACACCCGCTCCACGAGCGGCACATCGTGGCCGACCTCAACAAACCCGACACCCTCGACGGCGCGTTCGAAGGCGTCACCCGGGTCTTCACCCTCGCCGGCTACGACGACATGCCGGCCCTTGCGGCCACGATGCGCGCCCAAGGCGTCGAGCACGTCGTCCTCATGACCGGCGGCTCCGCGGGCATCCAGCGCATGGACAACGCCATTTCCCGCTACATGACCCTCAGCGAACGCGCCATCCGCGAGTCCGGCATGACCTGGACGTTCCTGCGCCCCCGCGCCTTCATGTCCAACTCGCTGCGCTGGCTCCCCCAACTCGCCGCCGGCGACGTCGTCCGCGTCCCCTTCTCCTGGCGCCGCACCGCGTTCATCGACCCCCAGGACATCGCCGCCGTCGCCGCGGAAGCCCTCCGCAACCCCGACCTCCACCACGGCGCGATCCACGAACTCACCGGCCCTGACGCCCTCCTCCCCGAGGAGCAGGTCGCCATCCTCGCCCGCGTCCTCGACCGCAACCTCCGCTTCGCCCCGGTCCCCAACGACGAAGCCCGCACCGAAATGGAATCCCGCCTCCCCCGTGAACGCGTCGACGCCTACTTCGGCTTCTACGTCGACAACCTGATCGACGAGTCCCCGGTCCACACCACGGTCGAACGCGTGACGGGCAGGCCGCCGGTCACGTACGAGGACTGGGCCGTCCGGAACGCCGAGCGCCTGACTGCCTGATCGCTCCACCAGCGGGGCGACTCACCGGTGAACCCGCCGACTCCACCGGCATGCATCCCTGTGCGCCGCGCTTGCCCGCCCCCCGTGGGCGAGCGCGGCACGAGTCCGACGCCCCGTCGGCGGCACACGGTCGGTCCGGCTTACGGCAGGATCCTCAAGTCAGCCCGCCGGCCGCCCCAACGCCAGCCGACGCGCCCGCTCGAGAGCGTCCGCCGCCGCGCACGGCTCATCCGGTTCGACGCCCGTGCCCTCCCAGTTCGTGCCGGAGACGGGGTTGACGGCACGGCCGACCGGGACGGTGGCTTCCAGGTGGGGATGGACGGTCCAGCCCTGGCAGGGGTGGGCGCCGCCGCGGGTGCGTTCGCCGACGACGACGGCGCGGCCGAGTTGCTGGAGGTCGTACGCCAGTTCTTCGGCGGCCGAGAAGGTGGTGCCGCTGGTCAGCACGTACAGGGGCTTGCTGCCGCCGAAGCGGGTGCCGGGGACGTGCGGCTGGCTCCAGGACTGCTCGCTGCGCTCACCGTCGCGCCAGTACATGGTGTTGAGGTGGGTGCGCTTGTCCAGGAGGTGGCTGCAGACGAAGGCCACCGTGTCCGGGTCGCCGCCGCGGTTGGCGCGCAGGTCGACGATCAGTGCTTGGGCGCGGGCGGCGAGGGTGAGCGCGGCGCCCAACGGCTCGGCGGCCCAGTCCAGCGGAAACAGCATCGGCGCCATTTCCACGACGGCGACCCCGCCGTCGAGCAGCTCCACCCGGGGCGCGCCGCCCAGCGAGGTGTCGAAGTCCCGGCGTATCGACGCCAAAGTCGCCGCCCCTTGCTCTGCGGGGACCGGTTCGGCGTGGTGCTTCAGTCGCAGGTGCCGGTCGCCGTTGAGGGACTGCAGGTCCGTGGTGACCAGGCCTGCGAGTGCCTCGGCGCTGTCGACGTCGTACGCACCGTCGTCGAGCCGTCGTCGCAGAAGCTCGGCGAGTTGCTCGGCGGTCTCGGGGAAGACGTAGTGCTCGGTCACGAGCCGGGCAGTCTCGTCGATGATCGAGGCAGGCAGGACCTTCGCGGCAATTGTCATGGCCGGGAGTAGAGCATCGCCCTTGCGAAAGCGTCAAGAAGTCCAGACACTTTCCGTATGCCTGCTCAGCCGTCCTACCCGCCGCCTCCCGAGGACGTCCTGGAGATCGGTGCGCCCGAACAGTTCGCGGCGCTCGCCCACCCGTTGCGCCAGCGGCTGCTCTTCGCCCTCGGCCAACAGCCCGCCACCACCAGCCGCCTCGCGGCACAGCTCGACGCCAAGAAGGGCAACGTCGCCCACCACCTCAAAGTGCTGCGCGAAGCCGGGCTGGTCCACATCGCCGAGACCCGCCAAGTCCGCGGCGGCACCGAGCAGTACTACCAACGCACCGCCCGCCGCATGCTCGTCGCCGAACCCCAGGCGGCAGGCACCACCGCCATGCTCGCCGCATTCGCCCACGAACTGGACCGCTCACCCGCCGAAACCCTGACCCTGCGCCACCTACGCCTCACCCCGGCCCAGGCGAAGGAACTCGGCGACACCCTCACCAAGTTGGTCGACGAGGCGGAGGAGGGTGCGGGGGACCAGCCGGTGCATGGGGTGCTGGTGGCGCTTTACCAGCAGGCCCAGCCGACCGACACCGGCGATTCCCCTTAGCGGCAGCGGCCGCATACCGAAGGCCAGGGACCGTTCCCGACGGCTCGGACGATCTGTTCCGCCTGGCCCGAGCGCCGTTTGTCGCAGACCAGACCTTCCGGCGCGCCGCCTCACCGGACCGACGGATGCGGTGGATGCGGTGGATCACGCTTTCTGTTCCTGTCGTGAGCTGCGGATGCCCGCCCACGCGACGCAAGACGGTTCGAGAATCGCCGCTGCGGAGCATGCCCCCTTGCATGGTCCGCCGCTCCGGGCCTCTCCTCTCCACGCCGCCACTGCCGACGCGACGTGACGCACCACGAACGGGCGCTCCGGGACACCTGCGTCGCCAAGTACACCCTCCGAGACTGGCGAGCCCGCCCCTTCGGCTACAAAACCCCTTCACAGTAAGAGACTTGAGTGCCGCCACCCGTGTGCCCGACACGACCGCCATCGCCGACGCCGGGCAGTCGAAAGGCTTTGGGCAGCGGTTCGCGCACATTCACGAGCCCGAGTGGCCGCGCCGCCGGATGCGATCTCCACTGCGTCTTCGGTCTGCCCCTGTTGTCGCGACAGCGCTCTCCGTGGTGGTGTGCTCCGCATGACCGTCAGCCAGGTCGCTGCCGCAACACTGAGCTGCCTGCGGGGGCGCGTTCACGCTGCCGTCCGGAATTGTATTCGGCCGAGGCTCGCCTCCCCTCACGTAGCGGGAGGCATCGTCGACCAAATACCGCTGAAGGCAGCCAAATGGCCACAAATACAACATCCTGCCGGATACTCTTCTTGATCCACCTCCGCGCAGATTGGATATTTCCGCCTCGCATGCGGGTCAATAATTCGCGGCCTGTCCCTCATGTACGACAGGGAGTCCCCTTATGCGCACCTCATTCAAGCGGGCTGCCGCCACGGCCGCCACGACTATGGCACTGGTCGCCGGCACTGCCATATGTGCTTCGTCTGCGTCTGCCGCAGATCACGATGTGTACTCGGCGGATGCCGCCCCGGGCGGGTACATCTGGCCGCAGGGCATGGCGTACTTCTTCAGCTACGGCGAACGATTTGAGCTCCACGACGATGTCGCCGACGGCGATGGCGTGGCGCTTCGCATCGACTTCTACAGCAGCACCGGCTACTACCGGTACGACAATCGCTATTTCGGTGGCGGCGCCGGCAAGACGCAGCCCTTCGACTACGAGTTCGCCGAAGACCGCAAGATCCGGTTCAGTGTGTGCGCCCAGAACGGCCCGAGCGGAGCCCGCTACAACTGCGGTGACTGGACGTACGCCACCGCCTGACCTGAACGCAACGGCGGATGTCGTCGCATGGGGGATGCCGTGTTTGCGGAGGAGGCGGCGGTACTTGTCGTGGTAGTAGGCGCGTCGGCCGACAGGTCGCCGGGTCGGCTGCGTGGCCGGCCCGGTCCGCCGTTGCGGACGCGGGGTGCTTCGTCGAGCGGCGGCAGCTGTCGGGTGACGTCGTCCCGGTTGCCGCCGGTCGACGAAACTGCGAGCGGGATGCCCTGACCGTCGGTGCGGACGTAGTACGCTCACGCGAGTCGCGCGCCAGGGACTTCCGCCCAAGGAAACGGGGACAGCCGGGTGCAGGTCGAGCGTATGACACCCGCCGAGGCCTCCGAAGTACTCGAGCAGGCCCGGCGTCTCGGATCAGGCGGGCTCGGAAACCACAACCGGGTTACGGTGGTCGAGACCCGGCGCCACGGGGTTGCCGTGGTCCGAGAGCCGACCCCACTGGCCAACGCGAAAGCGCTCCAGGCACCTCATCGCCTCCTGAGGATGGACCCCGTCGTCGGGACCTCCCGCATCAACCAGGTCCTGATTGCGGACAATGTCGAACGAACGCCGGGAATCCTGTGGGCGGGGACCCCGCACGCGCCGACAACCATCCAGACGGCAGTTATGCGCGACGGTGCCCTGGCTCCGACGCTTGCCATGCTCGACTGCGCCGCCGATCCTCGATTACGGGCGCTGGTGGTCGAGCAGTTCCCGCACATTGCGGCGCAGTTCGATGCTGTCCCGCTCAGCGCTTATCCCGGTGGCTCTCCCGGACCGGCGGCCGCCTCGTCCATTGCGGAATTCTGGGACAAGTATGCGAAGGCGGTTCGGGATCGGACCGGGCTCTACACGCCCGAGAAATACGGATCCTTTCAACAGGCGTGCCGGCAGTTCGGCTTGGGGGAACTGGAGTTGCTGGTCCCACCGCCGGGGGAGCGCGCGACCGGCTTTGCCGAGGGCCGACTGGCCCCCGCGCAGTTGTCCGGACACTCGCACAATCTTGTGCTGGGGGACGGAGACCGGCTCTGGTCGATAGATGAGGATCGCGTCATCCCCGCTCCCCTCGGATTCTCGGTTCTGACCCATATCCAGAACGCCCATTTCGTCTATCGCCCGGACGAGGTACGGCTGTTGCTGGACGGTCACCTGGCCACCGTGCCAAGGGCCGAGCGTCATGCTGTGGCGGCGAACGAACGAGAAGGTATGCGCCGCGTCCTCGGTCGCGAAGCCGCTGCCTACCTTTGGCACCTGAACCAACTCAAGACGCTGAGGCGGAGCGGCCAAGCCCGGCCGGAGGCCCCGGCGTGGAGCGGGGACCTGGCCCGACGGCTGCACGAGTCGGTGAACAACGTCCGTGTGCATGTCCTCGGCAAGCGGGAACTCGCTGTCGGCGACGTGGTGGAACGCGCACGGGCCCATCTCGCGGGACCGTCACGGCAGGCGAAGATGATTGCGCTGGCCAACCCGCGGCTCGCCGGCGAAGCCTTGCGCACACCGCACGCCGGGTGGTCGGCGGCACTGAAGTCCGGCCGCTCCCTGCCTGCACTGCGCCCGCCGACGGCCGACCGCTCGATCCGCCAAGAGAAGGGCCCCGCACTGGGCGAGGACTGGTGGCGTTGATTCCCCGTCTCGTCGGGAGTTCAACGGCCTCGGCGTCCGCTGGTGATCGTGTTGCCGGTTCCTATGATGGTCGGCCCAGGGAACGTGACCGCAAGATCAAATACGACCAGGGCGTCCTCGGAAGACCGAGAACGCCCTGTCTGGTAACGCTTTGCGAAGTGCGCCGCCAGGGACTCGAACCCCGGACCCGCTGATTAAGAGTCAGCTCCAGGTGTGTAGTTGGCCGCGTGTTTGGGGTGTGTCCGGGGGGTCTTGTTCCGATATGGTCCGCTGCCGGCGTGGGGGAGCGCCGTACGCTCGCGTGGCGGTCCCGGACGGTGGCTCCCACCACGCTCCCACCACCGCCGTGGATGGGCCTCCGTCGGTCGGCGACGGTCTCGATTTGGATCCCCTGCGGGTACCGTCAACGAGCCGGCCGATGTGGGCGGCGACCTGCCGGCGCGGTTCCACGTGTTCTCCGAGGAACGTTGCCGCGGCCGCGCCCGGGCGTGGCTGGCCGAGCAGGGGTATCTGCCGGTGGCGCGCACTTCGTAAGGGCCGGACGGTGCCGCGCTGGAATCGGCCCGGGCCCAAGCGCAGCGGATCGTCCACGGCGCGGCCGCCTGCGCGCGCCGGCGCGCCATCGCGGGCACGACGTGTCAGCGGTTCTCCTTTCGTCTCAGCGTCCTCCGGTGAGTTGCTCCGCGAGTTCGCGGGCGCTGGACGGAACGCCCCTGGTCGGCGCGCCGTACCGTGGGTGCGCCTGGTCCACCGTCGGGAGGCGGTGCGGGGCGCGTTGCGCGGGTACGCGCTCCAGGACGGTCGTGCCGGTCTCGGCCTCCAGGGTGGGTGCGTAGCCGACCGCCCGTAGCGCGGCGAGCGTTTCCTCCGGCGGCGCGGTCGAGATCAGCACGGTCGGGGCGATGCGCCGCAGGCCCAGCTTCGCCAGTCCCCGGGTGCCGGTGACCTCGGCGATCAGCGTGGGGTCGTCGCAGCGGATGCAGCAGGCCGAGCGAACCACCCGCAGCTGCCCGTGGGTTCGGGCGGTGTCGTTGATCGTGTACGTCAGCGGTTGGGGCAGCGGGAGCCCGTTCGCGGACGCGGCGGCGAGGCGTTCGCCGACTTCGTCCGCGCTGTGGCCCGCATCGTAGGCCCGACGCAGCGAGGCCGGGCTGATCCGCCAGACGACGGCGTGCCCTTCGGACTCGATGTCGCCGACAGCAGACAGCAGTTCGGCAAGCTCTGGGGCGGGGGCGCCGGTCACGGTGGCGGTCAGGTCGGACTGGAACCGAGCGGTCGTGCTCGGCGCGGGCAGCGACATGCGCAACGCGTCACGAAGCCCGGCGACCGAGCGCGCTAGCGCGGGCCTGCGGGCAACGTCGACACCGAGCCCGTCGAGGCCAGACGCTTCCGGGTCGGCGGCGGCGCCCGGGACGGCGGGGAAGTGGTCGGCGGCTCCGGCCTCCAGCAAGGCGGAGACCGCTCGGCCGGCCGCGGTCAGGGCACCGTATGACACCAGCCCCAAGAGCTCCGCCTCCGCCACCGTCGCCGCAAGCCGCCCGACGAACTCCGACTCCTCCCCGGATTCGTCAGACGTGCCACCCAGGAGCGACGTGCCCAGCAGCGGCTGGAACCACGCGGCATGCTCCAGAAGTTCGGCCCGCGCCTCGGGCCCCGGCACGAGACCGCGCCCCTCGGGGAGGGTCGCAAGGGCGCGCAGCATGCCGCGCCGGAGCGGAACCGCGAAGCCGTCCTGCGGGCTGATCAGCGCCACCGGCGTCTCGCCCGCGTCGTCCGGCCAATACGTGAACACCTCCGGGACCACCGCCCACGTGGCCACCAGTGCAAGCAACTTGCCCGCAGGGGGCGCGGCTGCCCAGGCGTCATAGCGTTCGGTGGGCAGGAGCCGCACCGACGTGGGCTTCGCGGGCTCCCGGGTGCCGCGCCGCGTTCGCGACGGCGACTCCGGGGCGTCCGCATGCAGTGCGGCCAATCCGGCGTTCACCGCCAGGTCCAGCCACAACCTGGTGTGTTCCTCGCCAGCTCCGGCAGCCTTGGCCAACCGACGAGTGTCACGCACCGCGATGCCGCCCGCCTTGCGCACCGCGACCGGGTGGGCGGCCAGCTCCCGCAGGACCAACTCCGCCCGCCACGCAGCGGCAGCCGCCGCCGCGGCGCCGTGTTCGTCGGCGTCGTGCGGCAACGTCGCCGTGCGCCCCGGCGGTTCAGGGTCCAGGGCGACCGGCAGGACTGGGTCGTCGCCGCGCAAGGCGCGCGCCACTTCGTACGGCAGCTCGACCAGATCGTGGTCGACGGGCACGACCATGCCCCGCGCGGCCAGCCAGTCGGTTCCCATGTCGCCGGAACCGCCCTCGCGGAACGTGTACTTCGCTCCCGGGCCGTAGTACCGGCCGCCGATCACCTCGAAGCAGTGCGTGCGCAACAGCGGTGGACCCGGCACCAAGTGCTCCAACAAGTCCAAGGCGTCCTGCGGCGCGTCGGCCACCATGCCGCGCACATGCTGCTGGTCGGAGAGCACAGCCACGATCCCGCGCTGTGCATCCGCGCGGGTCCGCACCTCGCCCAACCCGAGCCCCGCAGCGACACGCTTTACCTCCGGCGCGTTGAACGCCGAAGTCAGCAGCTCATCGACGGGCGCGCCGTAGCCCGCCAGTTCCGCCGCGTGCGCGTGCAACAGCCCCGGCACCGCCAGCCGCCCACTCGGCGCGGGCAGCAGCAGCGCCCGCTCGCGCAACCCGTTCAGGGCTTCGGCAACCCGCCCCCGCGGCAGCCCGGCACCAGCCAGGCGGTCCAGCAACTCCGGCTCGGACAACAATCGCTCGGACGGCTCGACCGACCGGGGCGCCACCGTCGACCACGCGGGTACAGCCTGACGCACGCCCGGCACCGGACCGTGCTCCTCCAACGCCCGCAGCGCCACCGCCGCCAGCAGCCCCACGTCGCCCGCCGTCACCCGAGACAAACCCAGCATCACGGACTGGTCCGTCAGCAGAAAGCCGGCCAACTCGGCGTAGGTTGCGAGCCGCGTGTATCCGGCAGCCTGCGGCAGCGCCCGCTCCTCCAGCAGAGCCGTCAACCGCTCCGAGGACAGCCGCGCCAGCCATTGCTTCAACGAAGTACGCGATTCCACCCAACGAGCGTAGGCCACCCGTTGCTGTACCCAACTCTGCCGAGACCGACGGGCCACTGGCCCGTGCGCGACCGACCTACAACAGCAGACCCGGCACTGACCGGGCCGTATCCACCCAATGCTCTGACGTGGGGACTTCAACCCGCTGAGAAGGCCGCTGACGGGAGGTGCATCGGTCAGCGGTCGGTGTAATGGCCATAGACGCGTGCGATCTCCAGCACGTCACCGTTCACTCGGTACACGAGGCGGTGCTCTTCCGTGATCCGCCGCGAGCACCAGCCTTTGAGTGCGCCTTTCAGCATCTCGGGTTTTCCGATGCCGTTGGCGTCGTCGGGGTTGCGCTGGATGTCCGCGATCAGGCTGTTGATGCGCCTGAGGGTCCGCCGGTCGGTCAAGGCCCACTGCGCGTACTGCTCCCACGCGCGGGTGGCGAACATGACCTTCATCATTCCGCCGGATCGGGGTCGATCAGGTCATGAACGGCGCCTCGTCCGCCTTCCAGTTCGCCGACGGACTCCATCAGCTCGGCAGCGGTACGCGGATTACTGAGCAGGTACATGGTCTCGATCCACGCCTCGTAGTCGGACTCGGCCATGAGGACGGCGTTCCCCTGCTTGGATGCGATCCGCACCGGCGCGTGATCGTCATTCACCTTCTTCAGCAGCGGGAACAAGTCTCGCCGCGCTTCGCTTCCGGTGATCGTCATCGTCGGCGCCTCCCTGAGTTCCAGCCACCCCTGCGTGCATGTACGTAAAAGTGTACGCTATAGGTGCGGAATTCGGTACAATATGTCGCCGCTAATCCCGTGGGCCCGTCACGCCGTGGTTCTTCAGTGGGGTCCGGCCGCCGGCCTTCAACCACCCGGGACAGTCGAGGTCCGCGTCGACGGTGTGGACGAGCTGCACGCGGACTTTGTGACTGTGCACGGCGTGATGGACAACGCGACGGCTGACACGTGCGCGAGGTCACGCGTCACAACATCGTCCGCCATACGACGTTCTCCGAGCGGCTCCAGGGCCTGCGAGCGGCTCCAGGGTCCGGATGGTGCGCTACATGGGCCAGCATTGCACCAGCGCCGAACTCATCGCCAATCTCGTGGAGATGGCGAAGGAAGTCATGGACGACGCCCGCCGGGAGGCAAGTTCGAACCACCGCTCGACTGGCGCGAGCCGGCCTTCCACGAAGCCGTCGCCGACCACGGCACCGCGCGATCCCTGATGGGCGACGAGGTCTTGGCCGAGATCGCCCGGGAGCCGGGCGCCGAGGTCCTCAGCAAGCTCAAGCCTGACTGGATCGCTCGTGAACCCGTACGCGCCCGCCTCCGCGGCGCGATCAAGCGCCTCCTCGCACGCCACAACTACCCGCCCGACCAGGCGCCACGGCGACGAGCGCTGCTGAACCTGGGCTCGCAGCGTTGTTCCTGGTCACGCGGGATACACGGTGCGTACGTTGTCCGGCGGCGCGGTCTCCAGGTGGATGATCGCGGCTGCGGCGAGGTCGCGGGAGCCGTAGAGCGGCTGCCGCGCCAACCCGGATACGCCCTGACCGTGCCGACGTCCACGACCCGGGACATTCGATGAAGCCCGACGGTCATGATCGGACACGCGCTCCCACCACAAGATCCAAAACGACAAGGGCGCTCTCGGGTGAACCGAGAACGCCCAGGTCAGATACCGCTCTGCGAAGTGCGCCGCCAGGGACTCGAACCCCGGACCCGCTGATTAAGAGTCAGCTGCTCTAACCAACTGAGCTAGCGGCGCTTGCTGCGATGGGTAGACAGTAGCAGGACTTCGCGGCGATCAAGAAATCGACGGTTTGGCGTCCGGGGAGGGTGGGAAGCGGGGCTTGCCGTGGTTCCTGACCTGCGACATCGGGCGCTTCGTGACGTGCAAGCCGTCGGTCTCCGTGCCCGCCCGACCCCGGCACCGAGCCCTGTCCCGCCTCCGATCGGGCTGCCACCCCACCGAGCCCCGATCCGGTAGCCGGCGCCGCCCGCCTCATCCCCATCAATCAGTCACCCCCACCTCACCCCGATCAAGGTGGTTGGCCCCACTTCCGGGGTAAACGGGAGAAAGGTGGTCCGGTGGGGGCGGAGAGAGGGGTGGGGCCAGGGGCGGTCGGGGGGAGGACGTTTCCGAGGACGCGGGGAGGACGCCGGATTCAAGACATCTGTCAAGTGGTCCCCGCGTGCAGCTCACGACGGGTACCGTCAGGATCACGGCCCGCCATTCTCACATCACGGTAGTTTGACGGTCCGACACCGTGGGGCCGCGCATCTCTGGGGAGGACGCCGATGGCCATACGGCAGAGTGGCGGCTCCTCGTCGTCGGGGAACGTGCGGCTGAAAGCGTTGCGGCATGCCAATGGCTGGGTGTCGCAGCAGCAACTGGCCGACGCGTTCGAGAAGAAGGCGTTGGAGTGCGGCCTGCGACTGGCCGTTTCGGTACGGCAGGTAAGGCGCTGGGAAAGCGCCGATCCGCCCTGGCCCACGCCCGATTACCAGAAGGTTCTCCAGGAGCTGTTCGGCTGCCCGCTGACCGACCTGGGATTCATCCCGCCGTGGCAGGCCGATCTGGACGCCGCGACGGACGACTTGCACGGCTTCGGCGGCCCCGGCGGCGGCGTGCATGGCGGCGCGAACGGCGGCAACGGCCAAACCCTGCCCGGTGGTTACGACGCCTACGGTCCTGCCGGGTACGACCAGGCGCCTCCCGCCCTCGGCCACGACCAGCATCCTTATCCCCACCCCCACCCCTACGCCGACCCCAGATCCCCCGACCCCCGCTACGCCCAGCCCCCGGGCCCGGCCCCTGCCTCCGCCTCCGGCTCCGCCCCCTTGGGCGGGGCCGTCGACACGCCGCGGCTCGGGCCGCCTCGGCCCGGCGGTTTCCGGGTCGGCAGGCACCGGGACGGCACCGAGCGGCGGATCCCCGAGGGCCGCATGCCCGACGGGCGGACGCCCGACGCACGCGCCCCCGACGGCCTCGTCTTACCCCGCGCCGTCCCTCCCCCCGGGCCCGCGGATACCGCCGCGTCCCTGGCCGCCGGGCTGATGCCCGAGCCGGTGCGGCAAGTGCAGCCCCGGTTCGACGAGTCCACGCCCGGGATGCCCACGCCGCGGTTGTCCGGCGGAAGATTCGTGCCCGGTTCCCGGCGCGCCGCCCGGCAGCCCGTGGAGAGGCCGCAGCGCCTCGGCGGCCCCCTCGCCCCCCTCGCCGGGACGACCGGCGCGGCAGGTGTGCCAGGCGCGACCCCCGCCACCCCTGCCATCCCCGCCACCCCCTCCGGCCTGATCCTCCCCGGCCGCCCCGCCGCCAGTGCCCCGGGCGCCCACTCCGTCGAACGCCTGTCCGGTATTCCGGACCTCCTCAGTGTCGTCAGCCGCATCGAAGTAGCCGATCCGCGCGACATCGAGGCCGTCGTGCCGGGCCCCGCGCACAGCGGCCGGCTCGGGTCGCCGATGGCCGACCAGTACGCGCGCCTCACCGCCTCCTACCGCCAGATGTACTGGGTAGCCCCCGCGCAGATGACCCTCCAGCCCGTGGAAAGCCACGTGCACCTGGGCACCACGCTGCTCGACGCGCCCGGTCCGTCCCGGCCGCGCCGCGTGCTGGCGGCGTCGGTCGCCGAGACGGCGATGCTGGCGGGCCGGATAGCGTTCTTCGACCTCGGTGACAAGAAGCGCGCCCTGCAGTACTACAGCCTCGCCGAGCAGGCGGCCACGGAAGCCGGCGAGCCGCTGCTGCGGCACGCGGTGCTCGGCCATGTGGCCTTCGTGCCCGCGTGGGCGGGCCGGGCCGGCGACGCCCGCGCCATGATCGCGCGCGCCAACAACCCGGCCGCGCTGCACGCCGCCGGGGCGCCCGCGCTGATGCGTGCCTGGCTGTGCGCGGTCAACGCGGAGATCGAGTCGCTGATCGGCGACAAGGACCTCGCGCTGCACTACATCGACCGCGCGGAAGACATCCTGTGCCACCCAGACGATCTCGAAGTCCCGGCCTGGCTCGACTTCTTCGACTCGGCACGGCTGTGGGGCTTCCGCGGCGCCGCCGAGCTGGAGGCGGGCCGGTTCGACGCGGCCCGGGACGCGCTGACCGACGCGCTCGGCGACCTGCCGCCGAGCGCCGCCAAGCAGCAGGCGGTGACCTGCGCCGACCTCGCCCGGGTGGCCGCGATGAGCGGCGACATCGACGAAGCCAGCGGCATGCTGTCCCGGGCGCTCGACGCGCTCACCCGCCAGTGGTACCGCACCGCCATGACGCGGGTGTGGGACGTGCGCACCCAGTTGGAACCGTTCAAGAACGCGCACTGCATCCGGCGCCTGGACCAGGAGCTGGAGGCCTGGCGGGGTGAGAACGGCAGCGCGGCCCTCGGCGGCGACGAGCCGGGCGCCCTCGAATGACCGCCGGACCCGCACGCCACGGCATCCACGGCACCCATGCCATCCACGACGTCCACGACGTCCACGACGTCCGACTCCGGGAATCCCGGCGCGAAAAATGACGGACGAACGGGATACGGCGCGGCACACGGGACGCGCCGTACCCCGGATGGCCCGTCCTGTCGTACGCATGGGCCACACTGTGGCGATCGCATTTAAGCCGATACGCCGGCGCAACCACGACGACGGTACGGAGCCGCACACCACGCCATGGGCACCACCGACTCTCGACTGGGACAGCTGCGCGGGTCGCTGCCCGCGCGCAACCACAATGCGCGGACGGTCGCGGCGCTCGCCGCGAACCCGGGCTGTGCGCGGCGCGGCGTCATGGACGCGGCCGGAATAGACAAGACCGCGCTGGCGACCCGGCTCGGCCATCCCGTGCAGTACGGCCAGTCGCCGTTCGCGATCGTCCGCGGACACGCGTTCGAAGCCCAGGTCAAAGCAGATGGCGGCGCCCAGCTCCGGGCCCTGCTGCACGAGGCGCTCGGCGTCCCGGAATCCGCGGTCGCCGAGGGGGCGTACGAGGAACTCGGCGGCGAAATCCCCGAACCGGAAACGGAACCCGGAGCCGAAACGGAACCCGGAGCCGAAGCCGAGCCCGGAGCCGACCCGGAGACCGAGCCGACCGCCGCCGCCCGCGAACCCAAACGCCTCGGCCGCGAACAACGCGTCACCCTCACCCGCCGCGCCCTCCATCGCGTCCTCGACGAGGCGCGCTCGGACACCTGTGCGATCCTCGACCACCCCCTCCTCCCGCTCGACGTCGCCGGCACCCGCGCCTACCTGGAGCCGGACGCCATGGCCTGCCTCGTCGCGGGCCGCCTGCACGTCGTGGAGATCAAGTCGTTCTCGGTGCTCGACGGCGGCGCGGACCCCGGCAAGCTGGCCTCCGCCGCCCGCCAGGCCGCGGTCTACGTCCTGGCGCTGCAGGACCTCGCCGCCGACCTGGGCTTCGGCCGGGACGTGGTGTCCACCGACGTCGTCCTGGTCTGCGCCCGGGACTTCTCGAACCAGCCGACCGCCGCGCTCCTCGACATCCGCAAGGAACTCGCGGTCACCCGGCGGCGCCTCACCCGCCTCGCCCGCATCGACGACCTGCTCGCCGACCTGCCGGCCGGACTGACGTTCGACCCGGTCGACGCCGAGGACCAGGGCGACGCCGGACCCGCGGCCGTGCGGCAGGCCGTCGGCTCGGTGCCCGCCGCGTACGTCCCCGACTGCCTCTCCGCCTGCGAACTCGCCTACTTCTGCCGGTCCGAAGCCCGCGCCTGCGAAGGCGGCCACGGCTCCGGCGGCCTGGTCGGCACCCTCGGCACGGGCATCCGCGGCGTCCTCGGCGGCATCGACGACATCGGCCGCGCCCTCGACCTGGCCGACGGCGCGTGCGCCCCGGCGCACGGCGAAGAGGAAATCGCCCGCGTGCTCCGGCGCGCGGCCGCACTCCGGCGCGAAGTCCTCGAGGCCGCCCGGTGAGCGCCGTCGCCGCCCTCGGCCGGCTGCGCGCCGCGGCCACCGGATACGCCCAGCCCGCCGCGACCGTCCGCCACCGGCATCTGTCCGACCGGCCCGTGGTGTTCGTGCCGTACGCGATGTCCGGCGAAGCGTTCGCCCCGCTCGCCGCGCTGGTCGGCGACGATCCGGCCGCGCCGCACCTGCTGATCGTGCCCCAACCGCGGGACCGCGACCGCCGGTTCGGGCACGTGGCCGACCTCGCCGCGGTGCTGCTGCCGTACCTCACCGAGTGGCTCGCCAAGACCGAGACGATCGAACGCAAGAACGACGACCCGTACGAACGCGCCGTCGACGCCCCGCAGATCGTCGTCCCGTCCCCGGCCGGCATCGAGTACGTGCGCCTCCTCGGCCGCTCCACCCGGTTCCGCCGCACCGACGGCGAATACGCCGTCGACCCCGACGTCCCGCTCCTCGGCCGCTGGTGCACCTACCTCGCCGAACGCGCCCGCACACCCGGCTCGTCGCTGCTCCTCGCCATGACCGACCTGCTCGCCCGCACCTGGGCGACCGGCCAGAGCGACCTGGAGAACGGCGAACTCGCCGCGCTCCTGGGCTGGATCGACCCGGACCCGGGCCGCACCGGCGCGGAGACCGCCCGCGAGGCGGAAGGCGCCGCGCCTGCCGGGCCCGCGACCGACCCGAAGTTCGACGAGCGGCTCGCCCCGATGATCGCCGCCTACGACCACGCGCAGCGCGCCGACGACCCGCGGGCCGGGGCCCGCGCCGAGGAACGCATCCGCGACGCGCTCGGCGGCGAACTCATGCCGACCTGGCACCGCATGTGGCGCGGCCTCGAACTGCTGCGCGAACTCCCGGTCGGCGCCTCGGTGGCCGGCCGCTGGGAGATCGACCGCATGTCCTACAGCCTGTTCTCCGCCGATCTCGCCAAGCCCGACTCGCGCCCCCAGCCGCGCACCCCGGGCGCGGTCGCCGCCGCGCAGCAGCTGGTCCGCCGGGAAACCGCGCAGGCCCGCCTGGAAGCCGAACAACTGCGCGACGACCCGCTGCTGATGGCCGAAGCCCGGCTCGCCGGCCAGGCGTTCCGCGGCGACATCGTCGCCGTCGAAGCGGACCGCATGGTCACCGAACCCGGCAAGAAGCAGGCCCGACCGCGGCCGCTGCTGGTCCTCCGTACGAGTGACGAGCCGCTCATGACGCTCGACACCGAACTGGAGTGTGTGGAGCGCCCGAAGGCCAAGGCCAAACTCGTCGCCGTCGCGGAGAGCGCGCAGGGCGGCACGCTCGACGTCCGCCTCGAACTCACCGGCGGCATGGGCCGCGGCAAGACGCCGGAAGAAGGCAGTGTCCCCGAAACGGGTGAACTTCTGACCTGGACGACCGCCGCACCCGGCTTCCGCGGCGGCCCGAAATGGCCGGAACCCGAAGAGACCCCGTGGACGCACGGCGGCCCGCCCGACCCGGACGGCGGCCGTCCCGAGGGTGCCGCCGAGGACGACGACGACCCGGGCGCGGAGGAACCGTGGAGCTGACCACACCCGCCCCGACTCCCGGCCCGGCCGACGGGATCAGGCCCGGCATGACCCCCGCCAAGGCCGCCGCCGCCGTCACCGACGCCGTCCTCGCCGACCTCGGCTCGGGCCGGCACCGCGGCGTCGTCGTCGACTCGCCGCCCGGCGCCGGGAAATCCACGCTGGTCGTCAAGGCCGCCGCGGAGATCGCCGGACGCGGCGACGCGCTGATGATCGTCGCGCAGACCAACAACCAGGTCGACGACCTGCTGCTGCGCCTCGCCGCCGACCATCCCGAACTGCAGCTCGGCCGGCTGTCCGCCGCGGACTACCGGCCGGGGGAGGAACTCGCCGCGCTGCCCGTGCGGATCGCGGGCAAGGCGGCCGACCTCGACGGCTGCGAGGTCGTCGTCTCGACCGCCGCGAAGTGGGCGCTGGTCGACGACCGGCGGTGGGCGTGGGCGATCGTCGACGAGGCGTACCAGATGCGTTCGGACGCGCTGCTGCTCGTCGCGCGCCTGTTCGACCGGGCGCTGTTCGTGGGCGACCCGGGCCAGCTCGACCCGTTCGCGACGGTCGACGCCGCCCAGTGGCACGGCCTCACCTACGACCCGTCGCAGAGCGCGGTCGCGGTACTCCGGCGGCACAACCCGGACTTGCCGGTGCACCGCCTGCCCGTGTCGTGGCGGCTGCCCGCGACCGCGGCGCCGCTGGTGTCCGAGGCGTTCTACCCGTTCACGCCGTTCCGGTCCGGGACGGAAAAGCACGAGCGGTCCCTGGAGTTCGCCGCGGCCCGGCACGGGGACCCGTACGACGACGTGGTGGACGTCGCGGCCGGCTCGGGCTGGGGCCTGCTCGAACTCCCGTCCGGCTACACGCTGCCGTCCGACGACGAAACCGTCCGCACGGTCGCCGAACTCGCCGCCCGGGTCCTGGTCCGCCGCGGCACCGCACGCTCCGAACGTGGCACGAACCCGCTGGACGCGGGCCGCATCGCGGTCGGCGTCAGCCACCGCGAACAGCGGTCCCGGGTGGAGGCGGCACTGCGCCGCATCGCCGCGGACGTGCCCGGTGCGGGGGACATCGTCGTGGACACCGCGAACCGGCTCCAGGGCCGGGAGTTCGACGTCACGGTGTTCCTGCACCCGCTGTCCGGGCGGCGCGACGCCACCGCGTTCCACCTGGAGACCGGACGGCTGTGCGTGCTCGCGTCCCGGCACCGGCACGCGTGCCTGGTGGTCGCGCGTGCCGGAATCCCCGAACTGCTGGACGCCCACCCGTCCGCCGAACCCGTGCACCTCGGGCTGCCGGTGTCGTTCCCGGACGGCTGGGAGGCGAACCACGCGGTGCTCGCGACGCTCGAAGGCAACCGGGTGCGGGTGTGAACCGGACGGGCCCGCGGGCTATTCGCCGCGCTTGGCGATCAGCCGGTCGCCGTACTCGATCATCTTGACCGTGTACGCCTCGCTCCAGCCGGTGCGTTCCGCGATCTCCGCGGCTTCGAGCCGGTCGAACCGGCGCCGGTCGGCGAGCCGGGCGACCGCTATCGCCTGGTAGTCCACGGCCTTGTCGGCGGCCGCGCGGAACGCCTCGGCGAGCTGCGTCGCACGGTCCAGCATGTCCTGCGGGTCGGTGAGGTCGTCGAGGTCGAAGAACCGCTCGTTCTCGCGTTCCAGTACGGCCGGTTCGAACAGCAGGCGGGCCGGCCGGACGCGCGGCTTGGACGGTTCTGGCGGCATGACGGATTCCTCCCGACGCGGTCTCACCCCCGTGGTGACGATGTGGGCATGCCCAATGGCATGGTCACGTACGCGTGCCGGACAAAGCAACAACGGACCGGTGCTGCGGATGCCGGACATGCGAAATCCGGCACCCGCAATCGGGGCACCGGATTTCGCACGGTGGTGCACATAAGAGCAGTACCGGCCGAGGCGAGTCGGACAAGGGGGAGCCGCTCAGTCAGGAACCCCGGCCGGTACGTATATGGGGGGCTTCGGCCCATCAGGCCGGCCCGGAATGGTGATGCGGAAAGCGGTTCAGGACGCCCGCGGCCGCGAATCCGCCAGCGTGCGGGCGGCTTCGGCTATGGCGGCGCGCACGTGGTGCAGCGCGGTCAACCGGCCTTCCGGACTCGGCGGGACCAGCCACACCAGCGGCCCGTCCTCGCTGTCCGACGGCGGCACGGTGATCCACGCGCCGCGCCCGTGATGCCGCGGGCCGACCGCCCGCTGCCGACTCACCGGGGCGGCCGATGCCGGAGGCACCAGGAACCCGATGCGCCGGTAGCGGCGGTCGGAGATCACGGGGCCCACCGCGACCCGGTGGGCGTAGAGGGCGCCGAGCGCCTCGAAACCGAGCCGGTCCTCGACCTCGATCACGTCGAACGTCTCGCCGGCCGCGACCAGCCGCGGTGCGTGCGGGTTGCGGATCATGTCCTGCGGCACCACGGCCGTCCGGGTGCGATTCACGTCGGCGTTCAACGGAGGCGTCCTCTCTGGATCCGGTCCGGGCGTCGGCGGTGCGTTTCCGTTCTGCCGTGCGGTGGTGCTGTCGTCCTGGCGACGTCCGGTGGCGGACCTGGCGGGCGCCTCGGTGTCCCTCGGCCGTCCTGCTCCGGTCCGGTCTTCCGTCCCGACAACGATGCAATCAGGTAGGCACCCAGGGTGACGAGGTCGCGGGCGGGGACTCCTGGAGGACGCGTGGAGGACTCTTGGGTCCTTCCGCCCCCGAATCCGTAGCGGCAGCGGCAAGTAGGCGTCCACCATCGTGAACCGGCATCCATCCCTCCGCATCCCTCACGGACGGCAGCGCCGTCCGGGCGGCCGGACCATGCCCACCATCACGACGCGCGTGGAGGACGCGGTGCAACGACGTAGCTTCCTGGCCGGTGCCGCCGGCGTGGCCGCGGGGATGTCCGCGGCCGCACCCGGCCGTGCCGACGCCCGCGCGGAGGAGGACGCCGATCCCGTGGCGTACGCCGGCACGACTGCCCGGCTGCGCGCCCGGTATTGGACGAACGAACCCGCCCATCTGCTTCCCGACGCCGTGCGCCATGTGCGCACCGGCACCGCTTTGCTGGCCCGCCGGGCGGACGCCCGGGTGGCCGCTTCCGTCGCCGAATCGGCGCTGCTCGTCTCCCGCATAGCCTTCTTCGACCTGCAGCTCGGCGAGCAGCGGGTCGGAGCCTGGCAAGACCTCGCGCTCGCCGCCGCGGACACCGCGAAGGACGGCGCGCTCGGCGCCGCGGTGCTCGGGCACATGGCGTTCGCCCCGGCCTGGTCAGGACGGGCGGGGGAGGCCCGCGGCCGCTTGGCGGCGGCCCGGGCCCGTGCGTCCCGCGGCGAAGGCGGGCCCGTGATGCGGGCCTGGCTGGACGCGGTGGCGTCCGAAGCCGAAGTGCGGCTGGGCAATCCGCGCGCCGCGTTCCCGTATCTGGACCGGGCCGCGGGTGCGCTGCACCCCGCGGACGCCGGGGTCGGATCGTGGTCCGCGGCCGGGCCGCCCGTATGGCTCGACTGGTTCTCCGGACCGCGGCTGGACGGCTTCCGCGGTGCCGCGGAACTGGCCGCGGGCCGTCCCGACCACGCGAAGGCGACGCTGCGCCGCACCCTGGCCGGACTCGACCCCGACTCGGACAAGCAACGTGCGGTCACCCTGGCCGACTTGGCGGCCGCGGCGGTGGCGGCGCGGGATCCGGAGGACGCGTGCGCATTGCTGCACCAAGTGCTCGACCTGGTGGAGAGACAGGGCTACGCGACCGCGGTGGACCGGGTCCGCACGGTGCGTGCGGCACTGGCCCCGTGGTCCGGAGAGCGTTTCGTGGCCGAACTGGACGACCGGCTGGCGGCGAGCCAGGCGGTGCCGTCCTGACCGGGTCAGGCCTGCTCGCTCCGCAGCGCGCGGCGCGGGTCCAGGCGGGCGACCTCGCCCGGCAGCTCGTCCAGCGAGGCGAGCAACACGTCCGCCACTTCCCGTAGTTCGGTGTCGGCGGCGACCATGGTGCCCCACGGGCCGCGCTTGATGTGCGCGGTGCGCAGGCCCGCGTGGTGGGCGGGGCGGACGTCGTTGTCGAGCCGGTCGCCGACGTAGAGGATCTCGTCGGCGGGGCAGGGGCACGCGTCGACAAGCCGGGCGAAGAAGTCCGGCTCGGGCTTGGACACGCCCCAGTCGTCGGAGGTCGCGACGAGGTCGACGCCCAGCTCCAGGCCACGCAAAATCGATCCGGCGTTGACCGTCTGGTTGCCGGCCACGCCGATCCACAGGCCCATGCCGGCGAGCGTCTTCAGGCAGGGGCGGACGTCCTCGTACAGGTCGTCCTCCCCGAACCACTCGGGGGCGCCGGCGGCGGTGCGCGCCGCGCGTTCGGCGTCCAGGTCGAAGCCGGGCCGAAAGCGCTGGAAGGTCTCGCGGTAGTCCAGGCCCTGTGCGAGCACCATGCCGAACGCGGCGGAGAACGTGTGGCGGGGGACGCCGAGCCAGTCGGCCCAGGTGCCGTACTCCCGGCTCTCGTCGACCAGGGTCTCGCCCACGTCGAACACGACCGCGTTGATGTTCATGCCACTGCTCCTGCTCCCAAGATTCGGTCCACGGAAGAAGATGTGCTGCGCGGCACGCGGGCCGCCCGGCCGGCCGGGACCACCCGAACCGTATCGCGGTACAGCCTTGCCCAGCGGGCAAACCACGACCCGCGAGGGTGGTGCCGGGGCGGACCGCCGGCGCCGCGCGCCCGCGCGGCGCCCGGGCCCCCGGAGCCGCACGCCGGGGCGCGACCGGCCGCCCGGGCGCACGCCCGGCGCGGGACGGTGCGCCCGGGCCTCGGATGAAGGAACATTCCCGCACCCGGGCACGCGGAAGCCGCGGAGCCCGCCCGAGCGAACCCCGCGCACGCGACCGCGAGCGCGCCACGGGACGACTGCCACGCCACCCCAAGCCCGCCTGCTCCCTCGACGATCCGCGAAACCGTGCCTCGCAGGCAACCCTTTCGACGGGACCGCCACACCACGCCACCCCGCGCCATGCCTCACCACCGACAGGACGCCGGAACCGCCCGGCACCGTTGCACCCCGAACCGGCGGAGCGAGGGCTCCGGCCGACGAGGGCGGACGCGACGGCGCGGCGGACCGTGCCGACCTTGCGCGCCTTTCGCGCCCGCCTTGCGCCCCTCGACCCGCTTCCGCCCCCTCGCGGCCCGAGCCCGTCCGCCCCCCGCCCCCGCGTCAACCCGCACGCACGCCCCGCAACCATTGCTGACACGTGTCGCGCGTGATAGAACCGGTTTCACTTTTTGGGGCTCGTTCCCGGGCCCCCGCGGACCCGGCAGCGGGGCGAGCCCTTGGGAACTTGTCGCAATCGCGGCACGGATACCGGAGGTTGTCGTGGCCGACTCCGATGCACCCGCCCGCCCGCAAGTCAGCACGCGCGATCTGGCCGAGGTGCACGACCGGCTGGTCGACTGGCTTGCCACCCGCCTCCCGGACGGCGCCGACCCGCAGGTCTCGGAGCTGAGCATCCCCTCCACCAACGGCATGTCCAGCGAAACCCTGCTGTTCGACGCCGCGTGGACCGAAGAGGGCGAGACCCGCACCGAGCGCTGCGTCGTGCGCATGCGCCCGGCGCTCGACGCCAAGCCGGTCTTCCCGACCTACGACCTCGACAAGCAGTACCGCGTCATGAGCCTCGTCGCGGAGCGCTGCGGCATCCCCGTCCCCAAGCTGCTGTGGAACGAGCCCGGCGAAGAAGCCCTCGGCGCCCCGTTCTTCGTGATGCGCCGGGCGGACGGCTCCGCCCCGCCGGACGTCATGCCGTACACGATCGACAGCTGGCTCCAGAAGGCCGACCCCGCCGACCGCGCCCGCCTCCAAGAGGCCTCCGTCGCGATCATCGCCGCCATCCACCAGATCGAGCACACCGCCGAGGACATCGCCTTCCTCCAGCTCGACCAGCCCGGCGACACCGCCCTGCGCCGCCACCTCAACGACCTCAAGGCGTACTACGACTGGGGCATGGAAGGGCACCCCGTCCCGCTGCTCGACCGCGCCTTCACCTGGCTCGAGGACAACTTCCCGGCCGACGCCGGCCCGGACGTGATCAGCTGGGGCGACGCCCGCATCGGCAACATCCTCTACGTCGACTTCGCCCCGACCGCCGTCCTCGACTGGGAGATGGCCGCCGTCGGTCCGCGCGAACTCGACCTCGCCTGGCTCGTGTTCATACACGACTTCTTCCAGGACATCGCCTCCCGCTACGGCGGCCTCCCGGGCATCCCGGACCTGCTGCGCCGCGAGGACGTGTACGCGCGCTACGCCGAACTCACCGGCCACACCCCGCGCAACACGAACTACTTCGAGGTCTACTCCGCCGTCCGGCACGGCGTCGTCATGGCCCGCATCGCCCACCGCCAGGAGCACTTCGGCGAGCGCGAGATGCCGGAGAACCTCGACGAGACCGTGCTGCACCGCGCCCTCATCGAGGCGATGCTCGACGGCACCTTCTGGGACAGCCTCCCGGTCGGCTCGGCCTCCGCGGCTCCTGAGGCGTCCGAGGCCCCCGAAGGTTCCGAGGACGCCGGCGCATGAACCCGATAGGCGACCTCGTCCCCGCCGACGAGGGCTTCTGCCACCAGGTCACCGAGACCTTCGCGTCGGTCGCGACCACCGACCCGTCGTGGACCGAGAAGGTCTGCGCGATGGCCGCGGCCCGCGACGGCAGCCTCCAGCTCGGCTTCGGCCTCGGCAAGTACACGAACCGCAACGTCATGGACGGCTACGCGGGCGTCTCGCGCGGTGTCGAGCAGCTCACCGTGCGGGCCTCCCGCCGCCTGGCCCCGGAACCGAACCGCACCGGGATCGGGCCGGTCCGGTACGAGGTCCTCGAACCCTTCAAGACCGTGCGCTTCGTCCTGGAGCCCAACGACGCGCAGCCGATCGCGTTCGACTGGACCTTCGAGGCCGCCGTGCAGCCGGTCTGCGAAGACCGCACGCACAACCGGCGCGGCTACCGGACGACCGCCGACCTGGTCCGCTACCACCAGACCGGCGTCGCGCACGGCTGGGTCGAGGTCGACGGCGTCCGCACCGAGATCACCCCGGACACCTGGGTCTCCACCCGGGACCACTCGTGGGGCACCCGCTACGACGTGGGGACGCCGGCGTCCGACCTGGAGCCGTCCGGCATGCCGCCGGGTGCGTCCTTCCGGATGATCTGGAGCCCGGTGCTCATGGAGCGTCCGGACGGCAGCCGCTACGCGCTGTTCCTGCACTACCAGATCATCACCGCCCCCGGCTTCAGCCAGAAGCACGTCATGGGCGGCGTCGAGCACCCCGACGGCCGCATGGACCGGTGGGCCGATTTGGTGCCCGACCTGTCGTTCGACCCGGTCAACCGCCGCCTGCGCGGCGGCAAGCTGCACGCCACCATGGCGGACGGCTCGGCCCGGCCGCTGCAGATCGAGGTGCTGTCCGACACCGGCTTCCACCTGGGGGCCGGGCTGTACTTCGGGCTCGACGGACACCACCACGGCGAGTGGCGCGGCGAGCTGCACGTCGAAGGCGAACGCATCGCGGACTGCTCGACGGCGGAGCAGGCGCGCCGCCTGCACCAGATCCGCGACACCGTGATCCGCGTCACCGACCCGGTCGGCGGCGGGGTCGGCTGGGGCAACTGTCAGCCGATCGTCACGGGCGCCGACGAGGCGCTCGGCTTGACCGCGGAATCGTCCTTCATGTAGCCCCCGCGGCACCCGGGAACCGCCGTTCACGTGCGCGTTACCCGGTGGCAGCAACTCCCGCGAGGCGGCCCCGCGCCCCGGACCGGCACCGGTTCGGGCGCGCCGGGCCGCCTTCGCGCGTATGCCCGCGACCAGTTCACCCGCACGAGTGGAGGTGTGCCGTCGGTGACATCCGCCGGACACGCCCCCGTCAGATGTCGGTAGCATGAACCACCGGGGCGAAGCGCCGGTGTTCTGCTGCCGGAGGTGCCTCATGACGATCGGGGGGATCGACCCGCCCGTAGGTGCGGGCGCGCGAGATGTGGCGGGACGCCCGGCCGATGCGCGCTCGGACCCCCGAGCGGATGCCGCGGGCGCGGAGCGCGCGAGCCGCGCCGCCCGCCGCCCGGTGCAACGCCTGAGCCTCGCCGCCGCGACCTTCCTGATCGGCGGCAACCGGCGCCGGAGCCCGGAAGCGCTGGAAACCCTGATCCCGCTCGTCCAGGTGCACCGCACGCACCACCCCAAGGCCGATATCGCCCTGCTGCAGCGGGCGTTCGTGGTGGCGGAGATGTCCCACCGCGGTCAGATGCGCAAGAGCGGCGAGGCGTACATCACCCACCCGCTCGCCGTCGCCACCATCCTTGCCGAGCTGGGCGCCGACACCACCACGCTGGTCGCCGCCCTCCTGCACGACACCGTCGAAGACACCGACCTCACGCTCGACACCGTCCGCGAGTCCTTCGGCGAAGACGTCGCCCACCTCGTCGACGGCGTCACCAAGCTGGAGAAGGTCGACTTCAACAACCGGCAGGAAGCCGAAGCCGAGACCATGCGCAAGATCCTCGTGGCCACCGGCCGCGACCTGCGCGTGACGGTCATCAAACTGGCCGACCGGCTGCACAACATGCGGACCATCCGGCACATGCGCCGGGCCAGCCAGATCCGCATCGCCGAGGTCACCCGGGACGTCTTCATCCCGCTGGCCGAACGCCTCGGCATCCACGTCCTCAAGACCGAGCTGGAAGACATCGTCTTCGCGACGCTCAAACCCGACGAGCACGCCGCGATCGTCGGCGTGCTCGACACCAAGGCCGCCGCCCGCGACGAGGCCGCCGCCGAGCTGGCCGGCGCGGTGCGCCGCGCGCTGCGCGAGGCGGGCATCGACGCGCAGGTCAATCCGCGGCCCCGGCACCACGTCTCGGCGCGGCGCGTGCAGGTCCGGCGCGGCGACGCGCAACTCGGCCCGTTCGACCTGTCCCGGCTGATGGTGGTCGTCGCCGCGGACACCGACTGCTATGGCGCGCTCGGTGTGCTGCACACCTGCTGGACGCCGCTCGCGGGCGAGTTCAAGGACTTCATCGCGACGCCGAAGTTCAACCTGTACCAATCGCTGCACACCGCGATCACGCTGCCCGGCGGCGAGGTCGTCGAGGTGCTCATCCGCACCCGGCGCATGCACCGGCTCGCCGAATTCGGTGTGGTCGCCACCGTCGACGACGACGGCGAGCGCGGCCAACTCGAATGGCTGCACCGGCTGTTGGCGTGGCAGGGCGGCATCCCGGACGCCACCGCGTTCTGGTCGCAGCTCACCGCCGACCTGTCGCAGGACCGCGAGCTCCTGGTCTTCACCCCCGGCGGGCGGCCGCTGACGCTCCCGGCCGGGTCGACGTGCGTCGACGCGGCCTACGCGATCGGCGAGCAGACCGGGCACCGCTGTATCGGCGCCCAGGTCAACGGCCGCCTCGTGGCACTCTCCTCGGTGCTCGCGGACGGCGAGACGGTCTCCATCATCACGGCCCCGCCTTCCGGCGCGGGCCCTTCTCGTGAATGGCTGTCCTTCGTCCGCAGCCCGCTCGCCCGGGTCGCCATCGAGGCGTGGTTCGTGGCCCACCCCGAGGGCAGCGAAGGCATCGAGAACGCCCGGCTCGCCACGGCGGACGTGCACGCCGCGTCCGCGGAGGCGTCGCTCGGCAACCTCGCCGCGGCCGGCGAGGCCGCGGGCGCCGTGGCGGCGGCCCAGGGCGACCCGGACGCGGCCGAGAGCATGGTGTCCGTACCCGGCTCGCCGGGCGCCCCGGTGCGCCTGGCGCGCTGCTGCACCCCGGTGCCGCCGGACGAGCTGGCCGGATTCGTGATCCGCGGCGGCACGGTCGCGGTGCATCAGCGCGAGTGCGCCAACGTGCAGCAGATGATCCGGGCCGGGCGCGACATCGTGACCGCGGCATGGCTGCCGCACCAGGCCGAGCGCGGCTACCGGGTGACCGTGCAACTGGAGGCCCTCGACAGGCCGCGGCTGCTCGCCGACGTCACCGCGGCCATCGACGCGGCCGGGGCGGACATCACGTCCGCGTCGATCGCGCCGCCGCAGCAGATGCGGGTGCGGCAGACCTACACCATCCGGCTCGCCGACCTGGCCAGCCTGCCCCGGCTGCTGCGTGCGCTGCGCCGGGTGCAGGGCGTGTACGACGTGTACCGGGCCCGGCCGCGGATCCACCCGCGCGTCGCGGAGACCCCCGAGGGCTAGCCCGTGTGTCCGGCCCGACCGACCGGAAACCAGCAGGTCAGGCGGGCTGCGCGGGGCGCAGCCCCGGCGCGTCCGGGTCGCCCTCGGCCGGCTCCGACTGTTCGCCGCGCAGCTGGTCGTTGAAGGCGGCGAGCCGGTCGGCGAGTTCCTCCAGGCCTTGGGCGGGCCAGCTGGAGAAACGGTCCTCCAGTGCGGCGAGGGTGCGCCGCCGGGCGTCCGCGAGCCGCTCCCGGCCCGCATCGGTGAGGTTGATCAGGTGCGAGCGCCGGTTCGACGGATCGGTCGTCCGGGCGATCGACCCGGACTCCTCCAGCGCGGCCAGCTGCCGGCTCACCGTGGTCTTGTCCAGGCTGAGCCGGCAGGAAAGCTCCTTGCCGGTGGAGGTGCCGCGCTCCTCCAAATACACCAGCAAGTGGTACTCGGCCTGCGTGACGCCCGCGGCCTGGAGCGGCGGCGTCATCAGGCCGCGCAACAGCCGCGACGCGGCCCCCAGCTCGCGGACGACGCGCCGCCCCGCAAACTCATCAACGGCCTGTAGTTGCTCGCCCACGCCGACACCCTCTGACCGGGAAACCCTGACGTAGACAGGGTGCCGCACAACAGTTGCTGAACACAACTGCTCTGCTTGTGACAAACGCCGACCGTTTGCCGTCGGCCATGCGAACGCCCGGCGAACGCGCCCGCTATTCGGTCGGCCAGCTCCGCAGATACTCCGGCAAATCGCTACTGACCCGCAGCCCGAAATTCGGCGAACGCTTCTCCAGGAACGCCACCACGCCCTCGCGCGCATCCGCCGACCCGCCCGCCCAATGCAGAGCGCGCGATTCCAGCCGGTGCGCCGTCCACGGGTCCGGCTCCGCCTGCATGCCCCACAGCAGCGCCCGGGTGACCGCGACCGCCACGGCCGGAGTGCGCTCGGCGATACTCCGCGCGACCGCGTATGCCCGGTCGAGCAGCTCGTCGGCCGGTACGACCTCGCGCACCAGCCGCGCCTCGTGCGCCTCCGCCGCGCCGAACACGCGCCCGGTGAAGCACCATTCGAGCGCCCGGTCGATCCCGACGACCTTCGGCAGGAACCAGGTCGAACAGCCGTCCGGGGTGATGCCGCGGCGGGCGAACACGAAGCCGAACCGGGCGTCCTCGGAGGCGATCCGGATGTCCATCGGCAGCGTCATCGTGGCGCCCACCCCGACCGCGGGCCCGTTGACCGCCGCGATCAGCGGCTTCGTCGAGCGGAAGAGCCGCATCACCAGCTTCCCGCCGTCGTCCCGGAAGTCCTCCGCGGCAGGCTCCGGCTCACCGGTCACCACGGAATGCCCGGCGGGGTCGAACGTCGCCGCGCCCTGCTCCAGGTCCGCCCCCGCGCAGAAAGCGCGGCCGCTCCCGGTGAACACCACCACGCGCACGTCGTCGTCGGCGTCCGCCCGGTCCAGCGCGTCGGAGATCTCCTCGCGCATCCGGAACGTGTAGGCGTTCATCCGGTCGGGCCGGTCCAGCCGGACCGTCATGATCCCGTCCTTGGCCTCGACGGCGATCTGCTCGTACTCCATTACGCGGCTCCTTCGGCTGCGGCCCTGGCGAACGCTCGTTCAACCTTGCCCTGTCCGCCCGTCCGGGACCAGACTCTCGAGTGACCCGCGTTCCACCCCCGGTTCATCCCCGTTTCGCGGAACGGCCAGGAGGTGCAGGCTTCGCATGACCGATCGCGCACGGGCTCTGGCGGCGCTCACCGCGCCCGAATCCGTCTACGCCATCCAGCCGGCCGTCCGCGACGGCGGGCCCCCGACCCGGGAGTTCCCCGGCGCGCCCGGCACGCTCCGGGACGTCTTCACGGCGACCGCGGCCTTCGCCGGCCGCGACGCGTTCGTGCACGAAGACGGCCGCATCACGTACGGCGACCAACTCCGCCTCGTCGCCCACCTCGCGCGTCATCTCGCCGGACCGCTCGGCGTCCGGCGCGGCGACCGCGTCGCCATCGCGATGCGCAACCACCCCGAATGGCCGCTGCTCTTCTGGGCCACCCAAGTGATCGGCGCCATCGCCGTCCCGCTCAACGCCTGGTGGACGGCCGACGAACTCCGGTACGCCCTGGCCGACTCCGGCACCACGGTGCTGGCCGCCGACGGCGAACGCGCCGCCGTCCTCGGCGAAGTCCCGCCCGGCGTCGCCGCGATGCTCGTGGTGCGCGCCCAAGGCCCGCTGCCGCCCGGCGCCGACGACCTGTCCGCGCGGCTGCGCGGCTGGACCGGCCCGTGCGACCTGCCGGACGGCGGACCCGCGCCGGACGACGACGCGACGATCCTCTACACCTCCGGCACCACCGGCCGCCCCAAAGGCGCCGTCGGCACGCACCGCAACCACACCACCAACCTGCACACCATGCAGCTCGCGCAAGCCGTCCAGCTCGCACGCGCGGGTGTCCCCGCCGACCTGCTCACCGCCGGGCCGGTGCGCTTCCAGCAGCTCGTGCCGGACATCCCCGTGCCGAGCGCGCTGCAGACCTATCCGTTCTTCCACATCGCCGGCCTGGTCGGCCTCTACATCGCCGCCGGGCAAGGCGCCAAGGTGTCGCTGATGCGCCGCTGGGACACCGAACGCGCCCTGCGGCTCATCGAAACCGAGAAGATCACCAGCGCGACGATGGTGCCGACCCTGCTGCGCCGCCTCCTGGAGTCCCCGCTGCGCGGCAAGTACGACCTGTCCTCGCTGCTCACGCTCGGCGCGGGCGGCGCCCCCGTGCCGCCCGACCTGGTGGACGAAGTCGGCCGGATGTCCGGCCGTGCGGTGTCCCCGCTCAACGGCTACGGCATGACCGAGACGACGTGCGTGGTCGTCTCGAACTCCGGCGAGGAGTACTACGACCGCCCGGACAGCGTGGGCCGACCGGTCCCGGTTGTGGACGTCGCCGTGGTCGATCCGGTCACCGGCAAGGACGCGGCGCCGGGGGAGACCGGGGAGATCCGGTTCCGCGGCCCGCACGTCGTGCGCGGCTACTGGAACCTGCCCGAGGCGACCGCGGAGTGCTTCCCGGACGGCTGGTTCCGCACCGGCGACCTCGGGCACGTCGACGCCGACGGCTTCGTGTACGTCGTCGACCGGCTCAAGGACGTCATCATCCGCGGCGGCGAGAACGTCTACTCCGCGGAAGTCGAGGCCGTGCTGTTCGAGCATCCCGCGGTCGCCGACGTCGCGGTGGTCGGCGTGCCGCACCGCGAACTCGGCGAGGAGGTCGCCGCGGTGGTCGAAGTCCGGCCCGGCACGGCGGTGTCCGCGGCCGAGCTGCGCGGCCATGTGGCGCGGCGGCTGGCCGCGTTCAAGGTGCCGACCACGGTGCGCTTCATCGACCGGCCGCTGCCGCGCAACGCGGTCGGCAAGGTGCTCAAGCGGGAACTGCGCGACATGCTGGCGCTCTGACCGGCGGCGCCGGTTCGAAAAGGTCCGGCTCAGCCCGTGCGCCGGGCCGACGGCGACGAATCCGGTGACGCCGTCGGCTCCGGCAGCACGGTCCCGGTCTTGGCCGACCGGTGGTCCCAGTAGGCGAGTTCCTCGCGTGCGGTGATCACCTGCCGGTGCTCGCCGCCGAGGACGCGGGCCATGTCCGCGATCAGCACTCGCAGCAGCCGGACGGCCTCGTCGACATCGCCGGATCGGCCCGTGCACAGCGCGAGTTCGCGCCGCACCTTGAGCGTCTCCACGTCGCTCGGCCCGTGCACGTGCGCGTAGTCCGGCAGGAGGTCGCCGAGCAGCCGCGCGGCCTCGCCCGGTTCGCCGGCCTTCGCCGTCCAGTACGCCAGGTTCCGGCGCGCCGCCAACGTCACCTGGTGCTCGGCGCCCAGCACCCGCCCGCAGTCCACCACGAGCTGCCGCAAGACCCGCACCGCGAGCGGGCGTTCGCCGCGCAGGCCCAGGTAGTACGCCAGGTCGTCGCGCACGTTCAAGGTGCGCTCGTGGTCCGGCCCGAACACCGCGAGGTGCGCGCGCAGCAGGTCGCGCAGCCGGTCGACGGCCTCGTCGGGCGGCAGGCCGGACAGCTCGTCCATACGCCGGGCCAGTTCCTCGGCCTGCTCGGACCGGGACGGCTGCGGCGTGGACGGCGGCAGCGGCACCACGGCCAACCGACGCCGCACGGCGGCGGCGTCCTGCGGCCGGTCCGACGGATGCTTGGCGAGCAGCGCCAGGATCAGCTCCGCCATCGCGTCGGGCAGCCCGGCGCGGACGCGTTCGGGGATCTCGGCCTCGACGTGCACATGCCGGAACAGCAGGCTCGGGACCTCGCCGAACCCGAACGGTGGCTCTCCCACCAGCAGTTCGTAGAGCAGACAGCCCGCCGAGTACAGGTCCGACCGGGCGTCCAGCTCGCTGCCGTTGGCCTGCTCGGGGGACATGTACGCGGCGGTGCCGAGCACCCCGCCCGGCCGGGTCAGCGTCGACCCGGCGGCCAGCGTCTTCATCGACCGCGCGATCCCGAAGTCCAGGACCTTCAGCACGCCGCGGTCGGTCGTCATCACGTTCGCCGGCTTGATGTCGCGGTGCAGCACACCCGCCTCGTGCGCGACCTCCAACGCGTCGCACAACTGCGCCGCCCAGTCGAGGACCCGCCCCAGCGGCAGCGGCGCCTCGTCGGACACCACCTTCGCGAGCGAGCGGCCGGGCACCAGCTCCATGGTCACGTACACGGACTCGTGCCCCGCCGCGTCCGGCACCGGCGGCGTGTGCGGGTCGCCGGGCGCGGCCTGCTGGAGCGGGCCGGTGCCGAAGTCGTACACCGTGACGATGTGCGGACTGGCCAACTCGCCCGCGACGCGCGCCTCGCGGGCCAAGCGCTCGGCGGCGCCCGGCACGGTGTACTCGTCGCGCAGCAGCTTGACCGCCACGTGCCGGTGCATGTGCGTGTCGCGGGCCCGCCAGACCACGGCCATGCCGCCCGACCCGAGCCGCTCGATCAGCCGGTACCGGCCGGCGAGCCACCAATCGCCCACGCGCCGCGCGCCTCCCCGTCGTGTCCCCCCGGCGTGCCGCCCGGGTCCGCCGCCCGGCACCCGTCGTACCGGAAACCCGATTCTTCCCCAGCCCGCGGTCTGCCGGGAGGCGCAGGCGGAGGAGACCCGGCCTCCCGCGGCATCTGCCGTCTTTGCCCGAGGATAGGGTGTTGTCCGTCCTCTTGAGGAGGATTCCCCACCGTCGTTCCCCCGCGGAGGATCTGCTTGTCTCCACCGCCGACCGCGGAGGAGCACTGGTTCCTCCGCGCGCTGCGCCCCCGGCCCGCACCCGTCCCGTGGGCCGCCGCGGCCCGCGCCGCGCTCGCGATCGCCGGGCCGCTCGCGGTCGGCGTCGCGGTCGGCAAGGTGCCGTACGGCGTCCTCGTCTCGCTCGGCGCCCTCAACGGCGTCATGGAAGACCGGCACACCGCCTACCGCACCCGGCTCATCCGCATGATCCCGCCGCAACTCGCGGGTGCCGTCGGCATCGTCGTCGGCCACGCGGCCGCCGGACGGGGCTGGACGACCGTGCTCACCCTGGTCGCGGTCGCCTTGGTCTCCGGCGTGATCAGCCCGGTCGGCGGCATCGCTTCGTCGTGCGGGCTCATGCTGCTCCTGCTGGCCGGCGTCGGCACCGGCGTCCCGTTGCCCGACCCGTGGTGGCTGCCACCCGTGCTCATGCTGTCCGGCGCCGCCCTGGTGATCGTGCTCACCCTGCTGGCCTGGCCGCTGCGCCGCGGCATCGAGGAACGCGCCGCGGTCGCCGAGGTCTACTACGCCGCCGCGGCCCGCCTGCGGGCCGGCACCGGCGTCGGCGGGGTGGAGGCGGCCCGCGGCATCGGCGCCGCCATCGACGCCGCGTACGACGTCCTGGTCCGGCACCGCGCCACCTCGCCCGGCCGCGACCCCGCCGTGCGGCGGCTCATGATCCAGCTCAACGCGGTCAACCCGATCCTCGAAGCGATCTCCGCGATCGGCCGGGACGCCACCCCCGTCGACCCCGCGCTGCCCGACGCGGTCACCCGGCTCGGCGACGCCATCGCCTCCGGCCACGACGTCGTCGACGAAACCGGGTTCGTCCCGCACACCCCCGCCGAACAGGCCCTGCGCGCCGCGCTGCGCTATGCCGCCGGCCGCCTGGCCCCGCCGCCGGCCGACGCCACCGGCGTCTTCGCCCGCGACCCCGACGCGCTCGGCGTCGGGCAGCGCTCCTGGGGACCGCGCGCCGGACTCACCCACATCGGCACCGTGCTGGCCGGTCCGGCACCGTGGCTGTACGCACTCCGACTCGCCCTCTGCATCGGCATCGGCGCGGCGATCGTGCAGGTCACCGATCTGCCGCGCTCTTACTGGGTGGTGCTCACCATCACCTTCGTGCTCAAGCCCGACTTCGGCTCGGTCTTCGTCCGCGGCCTTCTCCGCGCGCTCGGCACGCTGGTCGGCGTGCTGGTGGCCGCAGTGCTGCTCACCTACGTGCCGCGCGGCTGGGGCGACGTCGCCGTCGTCGCGGCACTCGGCTTCCTCGTGCCGATCGTGATGGTCCGCAGCTACGCGATGATGACCGCCGCCATGACACCGCTCCTGCTGCTGTTCACCGACCAGTTGGGACACGCCGGGGTGTCCGGGCTGGTGCCCGCGCGACTGCTCGACACCGTGCTGGGCTGCGCGATCGTGCTGGTGTTCGGCTACTTGCTGTGGCCGGAAGGCCGGCACACCCGGCTCCGGCAACTCGTCGCGAACGCGGTCGACGCCGACGCCGCCTACATCCGGCTGCTCAACGCGGAAGGCTCCGGCGGGAAAGCGGCCCGCTCACGGGCCCGGCGGCGGTCGTACAACACGCTCACCACGGCACGCACCGCCTTCCAGCAGGCGCTCGCCGAACCGCCGCCGGTCTCCCGCCGTGCCGCGGCGTTCTGGCCGGTGCTGGTGTCGATCGAGCACCTCACCGACGCCATCGCGGCGGCGTCCGTCTACGTCGACAGCGGCATCGACCACGCCCCGACCGCGCGGATCGTCACCGCGTGCGCCGACCGGATGGACGCCCTGGGCACCGCGATCCGCCGCGGCGAACCCGCGGCCGCGCCGGACGGCGGAACACCGTCGGACACCGAAGCCCCGGTGCTCAACGGCGTCATGCTGGAGGTCTCGACGGCGTGCGCGCTGCACCGCGACGCGCTGGAGGTCGAGCGGGCGCGGTGAGCCGGGTCCCGGCGCGGGCTCAGTAGGTGTGCACGTACGACGTCACCGCGAACCGGCACGGCAGCGCGCCCGCGGTGATGAGCCCGGCCAGCTCCTGCGCGGTGCGTTCGGTGAAGTTGCCGCTGACCACGGCCTCGCCGGAGGCGATGCGGGTCCGGATCACCGGCGCGCTGACCACGGCGCCCCGCCACACCACGGCGAGTCGCGCGGTCGGAAGGCCGCCGTCCGCGAGCCGCCCGGTGAGGTCCGCGAACCGCTCGGCGCCGTCCGGGGTCAGCGCGACGAGGATCTGCCAACCGCCGGTGCCGTGTTCGCGGTAATGCGCGGCGGCACCGGACACCTGGCGGCCGTCGAGCGCGGGCGGGCCGAGCGCGAACTTCTCGTTGCCGTCCGGGTCGCAGGCCAGGAGCGGACCGGGCGGCGGGACGACGTCCGGGGGTGGGGCGTCGTCGCTGCCGCAGTCCATCGCGGCGAACCGCGCGGCGGCGCCCGGAGGAACCGCACCCGCGGGGACGGAGCCCGCGGGCAGCCCGGCGGTCGCGAGCACCGGGCGGATGACGACCGAGTCGGGTGCGCCGAGGCGGGCGACGCGTTCCTCCGCCGCGGCGCCGAGTCCGCGCACGGACAGGCGGACGACGACCGCGCCGTTGCGGATGCGGGTGCGCTGGACCCGGATCCCGTACGCCTCGGCCCGGTCCCGGATGGTCTGCGCGGCCTTCGCCAACTGCCGGTGCGACAATGCGGACTTCGGGCTGAACACGACATCCGCGATGTCCAGCCCGCGCGGCGGCGGGTCGTCGCGCTCGGGACGGCTGTGCGTACAGCCCGCCGCGGACCCGCCGGCCAGCACCGCGGCCAGCACGGCCGCGGCCAGGCGGCGTGTCCGGCGGTGCCGGCGGCGGGGAACGCTCACGCGGTCAGACTGCCATCCGCGGCCCGGCGCCGTCCCGCGAACGCCGCGCCGCGTAGGCTCGCTTGCGCCGATCGACCACACGCGACGCCGCACACCGGGGGAGCTGCATGCCGGGACTGCCTGGAATGGCGGGGGTGGCGGGAGTGCCGGGAACCGTCACCGTCGTCCACGCCACCGACGCACCGCCGCCGCGCTGGGATGCGAGCCTGTTCCTCGCCGGACCGACCCCGCGCAGCGCGGATGTGCCGTCGTGGCGGCCGGCCGCGGTCGACCTGATCCGCAGGCACTGGGCGGGGCCGGGCGACCTGGTGGTGTTTGTGCCCGAGTCGTCGACCGGCGCGTTCACCGCCGACTACGACGACCAGATCGGCTGGGAGCTGCGCTGGCTGTCCGCCGCCGACCAGGTCCTCTTCTGGGTGCCGCGCGACCTCGCCACGCTGCCGGGCCTGACCACGAACGACGAGTGGGGCTGGCTCAAGGACAGCGGCCGCGCGGTGTTCGGTTCGCCGCCCGACGCCGCCAAGGTCCGCTACCAGCGCGAGTACGCCCGCAACCACGGCATCCCGCTCGCCGACACCCTCGACGCCGCGGTCCGCGCCGCCCTCGGCCGCATCGGCACGGGCGCGCCGCGCGCCGACGGCGAACGGCATGTGCCGCTGCTCGTCTGGTCGGCACCGGAGTTCCGGCACTGGTACGCCGCCCAGCGCGCGGCCGGCAACACCCTGCGCGACGCGGGCGTCGTGTGGACGCTGCGGGTCTCCGGCGCGCTCGTGTACTGGGCGGCCCGGGTCTCGGTGGCGATCGCCGCCGAAGGCGGGCGGATCAAGGACAACGAAGTCGTCGTCGGACGACCGGACATCAGCGCCGTCGTGCTGTACCGGCGCGGCGCGACGGTGCGCGATACACAACTCGTCCTGGTCCGCGAGTTCCGCTCGCCCGGCTGCGCGCCCGACGGCTATGTGCACGAATTTCCGGGCGGCTCCGGCGGCTTCACCGATCCGGCGCGGGCGGCCCGCGCGGAACTCGCGGAGGAGACCGGCCTCGCCCTCGCCCCCGAGCGGCTGCGTGCGCACGGGGTGCGCCAGCTCGCCGCCACCATGTCCGTGCACCGCGGCCACGTCTTCTCCGCGGAGGTCACCGCCGGCGAACTCGCCCGGCTGACCGCCGCCCCCGGCCCGCACGGCAGCGGTGACACCGAGCGCACGTGGGTCGAGACCACGACGTTCGGCGAACTCCTGGACGGCGGCCGCGCGGACTGGGCGACCATGGGAATGGCCGCCCAGGTCCTTGCGGACGTGGACGGCCGATGATCCCGGTGCGCCGTTCCGGTCGGCCCGGCGGCGCGGTGCGGGTGCGTCAGTAGGGCAGGCGCGCCTCGGGGCACGGGGTGTGCCGCTCGACCATGTAGGTCACGCCGTCGAACACGGTCAGCCGGCCGCCCATCGGGTCGCCGCCGGCGGGCACCTCGACCAGCGGGCGCGGATGCAGCGACGCGAGGTACGGGTCACCGCACAGGCGGCACATCGCGGGAACGGCACGGGTCTCGTACGTCTTCTTCATGGCGTGGCCCCCTCCGGGTGCTCGGCAACCGCTGCGGGGACACGCCTCATGTTCCGCACCGGCCAGGTCTCGTTAACCTGACGTTCACCTTGGCTTCGACCGCAATATTCCATCGTTTGCGCGCCGATGTCAACTCTGTTGGCCTACGTGCTTGGCCGATCCTTGTGACATCCTGACGGGGTGGAACAGAGCGACGCGGCCGATGAGCTGGGAAAAGCCGCCAAGGCGTACCGACGGACCGAGAAGGCGCACGAGGAGGCGCGGCAGGCCTTGAAGGCCGCCGCGGTGGCCGCGCTCGCCGCGGGCGTCAAGCAGTCGGATGTGGTGAAGACGACGGGCTGGACCCGGGAGTATCTGCGCCGCCTCCGGAAGGGCGGGGGCTCCGACGACGGGGCGAGCCGGCCGAAGAAGCAGTAGTCCGGCCGGCCCACAGCACCGACAGCCAGCCACCGAGCGCCGCCCCTGCGGTGTTCACCACGACGTCGTCCACCGACGACACCCGGCCGAGCGCGAGCACATACTGCGCGACCTCGAGCGACGCCGACAACGCCATGCCGACGAGCGTCACCCGCACCGGGCCCAGCCCGGTGCGGCGCGGCAGGAAGAAGCCGAGCGGCACGAACGCCACCAGATTCGCGCCGACTTGCACGACCACTGTGGTCGGATCACTGCCCAGCACCGCGACGAGGTCCCGCAACGGCACCCAGCTCACCGCGCGTTCGCCGGACACGGGGGTGAGGATCATCCAGACCCACGGCACCGTCCCGCCCAGGAGGGCGGCTTCGGCCACCGTGAACCGCTTCGCCTCCGCCCGCGGCATCCCCCGCCGCACCCGCCGCCGGAACGAGGCGACCTCGGCACCGGCCAGCACCGGTAGCGCGACCGTCCATGCGACGAGTACATCCCCCCACGCAGCCCACACTTGACGCATCGTCGGATGCTACGGCGCGGACGGCCCTGCGGTGCGGCCCGACCCTGCGGTGCGGGCCCGGCCCTCAGTGCGGAATCGCGTCGATCAGCTCGCGGGCACCTTGGTCGAGCAGCGTCTGCCCGGCCGCCTCGCCGATCCACTCGGCCATCGGGAACAGGCCGTTCTCGAAGGCCTCCAGGACGATGTCGCCGCCTGGACGGTAGACCGCGGCGTGCAGCGTCAGGCCGTCGTCCTTCGGCACGCAGTGGCCCGCGATCGGGCTGTTGCAGTGCCCCCGCAGGGTCGTCAGCAGCGCGCGCTCGGCGACCGCACAGGCGCGCGTGGCCGGGTCGTCGAGGCCCGCGGCGGCCTCCGCGCTGTCGGCGTCGTCCGTGCGGCACTGCAGTGCCGGCACGCCCGCACCGATCGCCGGGACGACCGACGTGGTGGCGAACAGTTCGGTGATCCGCTCCGCCATCCGGATGCGCTCCAGACCGGCCGCGGCCAGCATCAGCGCATCGCATTCGCCCGCATCGAGCCGGGCCAGCCGCGAGTTGGCGTTGCCGCGCATCGGCACCACCGTCAGATCCCGCCGCAGCGCCAGCAGTTGGGCTTTGCGCCGGACCGAACTCGTCCCCACCCGGGCGCCGGACGGCAGATCCTTCAGCTTGGCCCCCGACGCCGTCACCAGGCAGTCGCGGACCTCGTCGCGCGGCAGGTACGCCACGATCTCCAGCCCGTCCGGCATCGGCTCGTCGCCCGGGATGTCCTTCAGGCAATGCACGACCACGTCGACCTCGTCCGCCAGCAGCGCCCGGTCGATCTCCTTGACGAACGAGCCCTTGCCGCCCGCCTCGGCGAGATCGCCCGTCCACCGGTCGCCCGACGTCGTGTACGGCACGACCCGCACTTCGCGCACCAGCCACTCGGCGCGCAGCAGCCCCGCCACCTGCTCGGCCTGGGCCATGGCCATGGGGGACGAACGCGTCCCGATCCGCAGCAGTCCGTCACGTGGCATGGCGCCAGGCTAGGCCGCTTCAGGGCCCGCGCCCCGGCGTTCGGCCCGAGCGGCGGCAGGCGTTCACCCGAAAGCCTGAACACCCATCGGGCGCTCGACCGGGCACGCACCCGTAGCTCCATGCGGAATCTGAGTATCCGCACCCTGTCCGTGCCCGGGTGCCGGGCCGTACCTTCGCGTCAACACCCCGAAGAGGAGCGGCAGATGTCGGCCGAGATACCCAGCACTCCGGGCGGCGGACCCGCCCCGCGCACGTCGATCGGGCAGTGGATCGCCCGCATCATCGCCATCATCGTGCTCATCCCGCTGCGGCTGCTGTGGGAAGGCGTGAAGCTGGTCTGCCGCATCCTGCTGGCCGCCCTGGTGTTCTTCTGGATGCGGCTGATGCGGCCCGTCGGCCGGTTCCTGCACCGGTGGGTGCTGCGGCCGCTCTGGATCGTCCTCAAGGACTTCCTGTGGGGCTGGCTGCTCCGGCACCTCCTGTGGGGGCTCATCCTCACCCCGATCGTCGCGTTCGTCGTCGACTGGATCCTCAAGCCGGTGCGCAAAGCCGTCGAGGAATTCCTGTGGCACCGCGTCCTCGTCCCGGCCGGCCGGTGGCTGTGGCGGTGGGTCCTCAAACCGATCGCCAAAGTCGTGCTCTGCGCGGTCGTGTTCGTGCTCAACTGGTGCGTCGTGTGGCCGCTCCGGCTGCTGTGGCGCTGGATCCTGCACCCGCTGTGGCGCGCCCTCAAGGCCACGCTGCGCTACGGCTGGCGCGTGGCGACCGCCATCGTCCGCGTCACCGTCGTCATCCCCTGCCGCGCCGTCTACCGCACGGTCCTGCGCCCGGTCCTGCACGCCCTCGGCGTCGTCTGGCATTATGCGGTCGCCCGCCCGGCCCGCTGGCTCAACACCCGCGTCCTGCGCCCGATGAACCGCTTCGCCGCGGACATCTGGAACGGCATCCTGGGGCGCTGAACACGGCCTGCGGCGGCCCCGGCATCCGGTTGAGGCCGCCGTTGTCCGCACAGCGCAGAACGGCCTTGCCGCGCCGCGTGGTTGTCCTCCGCCCCGGTTAGCCTCGCTCGAATCCCGCACAACGCCGTTGGCGGCAGCGGGATTTCCAGCAGTCGGGTGGAGAGGTGCGGTCATATGGGTGCGCGGGAGAAGAGCGACTTCCTGGACTGGGTACGTCGGGAACACCCCGGCGACACGGCGCAATTGCTGCGCCTTCTGCCAGGACTCCCGGACGACCTCAAGACCGCCCGCCGCCGCGCCTGGTCCCAGCCCAAGAAGGCCCTCGGCACCTACCAGGGCATCGCCGCCGAGCTGACCCGCTCCGCCCCGCACCTGCTGCCGGGCTTCCACGAGCACGCCGCCCGTGCCTTCCTGTCCACCCGGCACCAGGCGTTCGCCGCGCAACTGCTCGCCGCCGCGCGCCAGGCCGAAGCCGAACACGGGCTGCCGGTGGACGACGACCACGTCGACGCGATCTTCCTGGAGTTCGTGGTCGCCGATGCGCTGCCCGCCAAGGCCGTCGCGGAATACTCCAAGGACCTGTCGAGCCGCTTCCCCGCCGACGAAGCCTTCACGCGGTTCGCCCGGCTGTGCGTGCGCCGCACCGAGGCCGGGATGCCGCCGTCCGTCCAGATGGCCTCGGCCATCCGCAAGCTGGCGCGCGGCGCGGGCGACAAGGACGAACGGGAACGGGAATACGTCGCGGAGATCCTGCGGATGCCCGTCGTCGTCCGTGCCCCCGCCGGCTGGTGGACCGCGCACCGGGCCGCCGTGGTCGCCGCCGCGCGGCGCGATCCCGCCCTCCGCGGCGGACTGCTGGACGTCGCCCCGAAATGGCATCAGCGCGACATGACGTTCGACCAGGCCCGGGCGCTGAGCGCGATCTGGATCGCGCTTCTGGAGGACTGCGGCGCCACCGCCGGACTCGGCGACGGGGCCGACGTCACCGATGCGGAACGCCCGTCCGACGGCACCGCCGGGTGGCTCGCCCGCATCCTGGACGGCTGGAGTTCCGGCGGCGACGACCCGCGCATGCCCGGCCTGCACACCCTGCTGCCCCGGATCGCCGACCGGATGCGCGGCGAACTCGCGGCAACCGGACGCACATTCGAGGTGACCTGGCACCTCGCCATGGACGTCGACCTGATCGACCTCCTGCTCTCCCTCGACATCCCCGTATCCGACCCCGATCCGCGCGGGCACCGCCTCGAACTCGACCGCTGGGCCCGCGGCCCCGAGCGGCGCGACCTGCGTGCGCTCGCCGCATCGCCCGCGTTGGCCCGGGCGTTCCACAACGGCGCCCGCGGCTGGTACGACGACAGCGAACACCCCAGGACCGCCCGCACGGTCGCCGCCACCCCGGGCGGCCGCGACCTGCTCGCCGACTGGATCCGCGAACTCTCCCGCACCTCCGCCCCGGCCGGTCTGCCGAGCCATCCCGGCGCGCAGCAGAGCCTGGCCTGGCTCCCGCGCGACATCGCCGCCCTGGCCCCCGATGCGGTCATCGACGCGACGAAGGCCGATCTCGCCCCGGAACTGGCCCGCACGCTCCGCACCGGACTCACCGACGAACTGTGCTGGCCGGAGTTCGAGGAACTCGCGCGCGGGCGCGAGAAGATGCGGCCGATCGTCGGCGAGGCCTGGCCCTACCTGATCGTGGCCGCGGACAACGACGTGCGGGTGCTGGGCCCCGAGGGCGTCGTGCTGCGGCACACCGCGCGCGTGCCGGAAGACCGCTCGTGGCGGACCGGGTTCCGGTACGTGGACGGCGCGCTGCTCGTGTACTGGAAGGAGTTCGGCGGCGGCTTCCGCGGCTACTGGTACCGGCCGGACGAATCACCCGGTACCCCTGCCCAGCCCGTGCCGCTGCGCGGCTTGGACGACGATCGCGATCCGCGGATCGACGACATCTCCCTGCCGCTGGCCGACGGCCGCCGCTTCACCGGCCGCGGGATCCTCGCCGCGGACGCCTCCGACATCCCCGACGAGGGCGCGGTGAGCGGCGACGGCACGCGCTTCTGGGCCTGGGACGACCAGGCGTCCGCGTGGTTCCGCCACGACCCCGTGACCGGGCTGCGCGGCGAGCGCGACCAACCCGCCTTCCTGGCGGCCGACGGTCTCGACGGCCTCCACAGCTGGGTGCGGCCCGCGCCCGGCGTCGAGCCGGGCCCGGTCGGCGTCCCCGTCGACGGGTTGCTCGGCTGGCGGGTCACCGCGCAACCGGGCGGCATGCTGCGCGGCGAAGACCTCGCGGGACGGGTCGTGACCGTGCCGGGCGATGCGACCGAGCGTTCCTTCCCCGCCCACCCCTTCGCGGCGCTGACGCTGCCCGGCGACGACCGGCCGCGGGCGCTGCTCCGCGACAAGCACGACCGGGTCGACATCGCGGACCCGGACGGGGTGGTCACGGCCGGCACCTTCGACGCCTTTCGGGCCGGCAATCCGGTCCTGCCGCCGACGCCGTTCTGGCACCTGATGCGCATCCGCGATGCGGAGGGCTCGGCCGCACTGCGCGCGATCGACGACGAGACCGCCGCGGCACTGCTCACGGCCGCAGCCGCCGAGGACTTGGCCTCGGCAATCCGCACCCTGCTCCCCGCGGTCACCGACCCCGTCCTGACCGCGGGCATCGCCGGCGTGGTCCGGTTCGCCGCCGAGCGCCGCACGGTCCTCGACGCGGTGGCCGCGCGCATCACCGCCCCCGAGCCACCGGACGCGCCGCTCGACATACCGGGAGACCCGAAGACGGACCCGGGCGACCAACTGCTCCGCTGCGCTCTCGACGGGCTCGGACTCGCGCCGCATGCCATCGGCGAAGCACCCGAGCCCGCCCGGGCCGCCCAGCACCAGGGCCGGGCCTGGGGATTCAGGCAACTCCGCGCACTGCACGCCCAATCCACCGCACGGCGCGCGGCATCCGACCAGGCCGCCGACGACCCGCGGCGCCTGCACTTCGGCCAGGAAGGACTTCGCCGCGCCGAGATCAGCGTCGAGGGAATCGTCCTGCACGCCGCGGCCATCGCGTTCAAGGCCGCATCACCCGTCACGCCGCCCGCGGAACAGGAGGCGCTCCGGGCCGTGCTCACGCTCCTCGACGCCTTCCGGCTGGGCACCGAGAACCCGGGCAGCTGGCGGCGCCTCCGCCTGCACGTGGACCGGGAGACCCTGCAACGTGCCGAGTGGCACGGCGACAACGCCTACGACGACGAGGTACGCGGCATCCTGGGGCTCGGCGGCGGGGCTTTCCTGTTCGTCGGCGACGCGAATATTCCCCTCTACACCCGGAACCGCCGGGAGTACGGGCTGGACATGACCGCGCTGATGCGCGACCCGTCCGGCGGCTTCGCGCTCCCGGACGGCTACACCGTCACCGACGCGGCACCGATCGACACCCGGTGGTTCGCCCGGCTCGGCGACTTCCTCGACGCCTGGGCGCACCACGGACAACTGCCGTGGAATCCGGCAGCCGCCGATGTCTTCGCCGAAGCGACCGGCGTCGGCCGGGCCGTGGCCCACCTCGTCACGGCCGGACTTCCGGAATTGTCCAGCCCGGTGTTCCCGTCCGCCGGACTCCGCGCCGTCCTCGGGCTCAAGGCCTCCGAAGCCGAAGCCGCCCGCGGCGAGATCCGGCGCCTGGCGGCTCCCGACCCGCGCGGCGAACTGGTCGCGGCACTACTGCCCGCCGACCCGGCCCGGCTGTGGACCGACGGCGTGGACGCGGCCGCGGCGGCCGAAGTCTGGAACGCCCGCGTCGGGCGTCTGCGGCCGATCCCGGACGCGCTCCTCGTCGAGGCGAATGCCGCGCTGCCCAACCTGCTGTGGACCAGGGCCGGCCGCATGCGCTGGGCAAGCGACGCGGACTTGATCTCCCGCGGCCCCGCCGCCGCGGTGCGGGCCGTGCTGGACCCGGACGCGTGCCCCGAGCTGACCGGGGACCACACGTGGACGCTGGAGGACGGGCGGCCCATTCCGGCCGACGCCCGGACGCCCGCGTTCCACGGCGGCATCCTCGACGTGACCGTCACCGCCGCGCAGTGGCTCGCCCACCGCCTGCCGGCAGGCGACCCGCTGCGCTCCTCGCTGCCGACCGCGCTGGCACGGATCCGCGAAAGGCTCGCCGCCCCCGGGATGCTGCTCGACCTCGACGTCCTCGCACACTTCGGCGCCTACCGCAAAGCCGCGGGGGAGCCCACCGAAACCGGAGACGGCTGGGAGCGCTACGGCTCCCTCGTCGTGAAGCGGCTGGACTGGGACACCCACCCGGGCATCGTCGCATCGCCGCTCGTCCGCACCGACCTCCTGGACGGCGCCGGGCACGATCCCTACCTGGACCTGGCCTTCGCCACCGAGCCGAAGCTCGACCCGGGACTGCCCCGGCGCATCACCCTGGGCCGCGTCTCCGACCCGGCGTTCGCCGCACTCCTGGGCGACCCCGGCGACCCGGTCGCGGGCAGCCGGGACCGGGACGGGACGTGGTGGCCGCAAGACCCGTCCCGCTCCGTCCCCGACCTGGTCGCCGAGGTCGGCGCCGAACTGGGCCTCGCCGAGGACGCCGCGACGCTGTTCCTCATGCTCCTCGCCATGCCCGACCCCACCGACCGCAACACCGCGTTGTGGACCGGGTGGAAGCCCGCCCGCGCGAAGGCCGCCCGGGCCGCGCTGGCGGGCAGCGGCTGGGTCGTCGAAGCCCGTCGGGCCCGCGCCGGACGCTCGCTGTTCCTCCCCGGCGAGTGGGAGGCCGCCAAGGCCCCGCATCTGCCGTTGGAGGTCTGGAAGTTGCCGCTGTACGGCCTGACCGACCGCAACCTGCCCGCCCGCCGCGCGCTCGTCCCCGCCGAACCCGCCGCCGCCCTCTACCGCCGCACGTGGCAGCGCGTGCAGTCCGGCGACGCCCCCCGGCACACCGACCTGTCCGCAGGCTGATCCGTTGCGGAACCCGCCCTGGCGCAAGGCGGGTTCCGCGACGGGTATTCCCGGGGCGGACGCCTCCGCCGATGAGTAGCGTGATCGTTCCGTCGTCCCGCGCACGATCACGGAGCAGCGAATGCCGCACGGTCCCGTCTCGCCCGACGTCCTCCGCATCCCGACCAAGGCCCTGCTCTTCGACTGCGACGGCGTCCTGGTCGACTCGGTCGCCGCGGGCGAACGGGGCTGGGCCCAGTGGGCCGCCGAACACGGACTCGACCCCGCCGACGTGCTGCCCGCCATCCACGGCCGCCGATCCACCGAAACCGCACGGCACTTCCTGCCCGACCGGGACGACGCCGGGATCGCCGCCGCGGTCGCCCGCATCGACGCCATCGAAACCGCCGACGCCGTCCACACCCGGCCGATACCGGGCGCCGCCGCGCTGCTCGCCGGCCTGGGGGAGCGGCCCTGGGCCGTGGTCACCTCGGCGACGACCGTCCTGGCCACCGCCAGACTCGGCGGCGCCGCGCTCCCGCTGCCCGACGTCCTGGTCTCCGGCGACACCGTCGCGACCGGCAAACCCGCCCCCGACTGCTACCTCGCGGCCGCCGCCCGCCTCGGCCTCGCCCCCGCCCACACGACCGTCTTCGAAGACACGGCGGCCGGCATCCGGGCCGCCCGCGCCGCCGGTGCGGGCCACGTCGTCGGCATCGGCAAGCGCGCCCTCGACTCCGACGCCGACCTCGTCGTGCCCGACCTGGCCTGCCTCGCCTGGGACGGCACCACCCTCACCGTCCGCGCCGGCGCCCTCCTCCGCGGCCCCGCCGACCCCGACCTGCTCTTCCTCCCGACCCACCTGCGCAACGTCCCCTACGTCTACGCCCGCGACCCGGAGCGCACGACCCCCGGCGACGTCTCCGAAGGCGCGAACTGCCAGGTATACGCGTACGCCGTCCTCGCCCACTTCGGCCGCCGCGTCCCCCCGCTCCGCTCATCCGACCTGTGGGCCGACGAAACCGCCGTGACCACCGTCACCGACCCGCGCCCCCTCGACCTGCTCCTCTACGACGCCGGTCCGCTCCCCGGGCGCCCCGACGGCTACGCCGCCCACGTGGCCGTCCACCTCGCCGCCGACCGCATCCTCCACCTCTGCGAGGAAGCCGCCCGCCCGGTCGTCTGGACCCAGGCCGACTTCGCCGCCCGCCCCCGCTACACCCGCCTCCTCGGCGCCAAGCGGGCCCCGGCCGACTAGGGCGTGTCCGGGCGCCAACGACGAAGGCCCCGTCCGCGTTTCCGCGACCGGGGCCTTCGCATGCGTGGGGTGAGTGACGGGACTCGAACCCGCGACGTCCTGGACCACAACCAGGTGCTCTACCAACTGAGCTACACCCACCACGCGACTCGGCCGGTTGCCCGACCGGAGCAGCGAGAAAGAGTGTACAGGGGATTGAGGGGTGCTCGCTCCCGGGTTGTTCCCGGGCCGGCAGCGCCGCCGAGTCGCGGGTTCGCGACCCGTCACCCGGCGCCGCGTCCGGCCGCGGGAAGGCCCCCGGAGGGGCCGGGCGGACCGAGTGGGGACTACGGCAGCGGCAGTTGCGGAGCGGTGTACTTCGCGGCCGCGGCCTTCGCGGTCTCGGTGTCCGGGCCGGGCATCGGGACGAAGACGGTGTCCCGGTAGTACTTCAGCTCGGTGATGCTGTCCTTGATGTCGGCCAGCGCCCGGTGGTTGCCGGTCTTCGGCGGCGACTGGAAGTACACGCGCGGGTACCAGCGCCGCGACAGCTCCTTGATCGACGACACGTCGACGATCCGGTAGTGCAGGTACGACTCCAGGCCGGGCATGTCCCGGGCCAGGAACCCGCGGTCGGTGGCGACGGAGTTGCCGCACAGCGGCGCCTTGCGGCCCTCCGGTACGTGCGCCCGGATGTAGCCCATCACCAGCTCCTCCGCCTCCGCCATCGTCACCCCCTCGTCGAGGACGTCGAGCAGCCCCGAGGCGGTGTGCATGGCCCGCACCACGTCGGGCATGCCTTCCACCGCCTCGGCGGGCGGGCGGATCACGACGTCGACTCCGTCCCCGAGGACGTTCAGCTCCGAGTCGGTCACCAAAGCGGCCACCTCGATGAGCGCGTCCCGGGACAAGTCGAGTCCGGTCATCTCGCAGTCGATCCAGACCAAGCGGTCATTCATAGCCGATCAGCCTAGGCCGTGCCGCGGAAACCTGCCGGGGAAGGCTGCGACACCGGTGCGACCCCGGTGCGACGACACCGCGGCGGCGCCGCGGACCGGCCCCGAAGGCCCGGCCCGCGGCCCGCCCCGTCCTACGACGCGCGCGCCGGCTCGGCGTCCTCCGCATCCGGGTCCCGGGTGCGGAACGCCTCCCGGTACGCGGCCGGCGGAATGCCGAGCTGCTTGCGGAAGTGCCCGCGCAGCGCCACCGGCGACCGGAAACCGCACCGCCGCGCGATCTCCTCGACCTGCAGGTCGGTGGTCTCCAGCATCCGCTGCGCCTGCAGCACCCGCTGGGTCAGCAGCCACTGCAGCGGCGCCGACCCGGTGAGCGACCGGAAGCGCCGGTCGAACGTCCGGCGGCTCATGTACGCCCGCGTCGCCAGCACCTCGATGTCGAACTTCTCCTGCAGGTTCTCCAACGCCCACGAGATCACCGTGGCCAGCGGGTCGCCGCTGATCTCCTCGGGCAGCGACAGGTCCATGTACGCGGCCTGCCCGCCCACTCGGTGGGCCGGGACCACCAGCCGCCGGGCCAGCGCGTTGGCCGCGTCCGCACCGTGGTCGATGCGCACCAGGTGCAGGCACAGGTCGATGCCCGCCGCGGTGCCCGCCGACGTGAGCACGTCGCCGTCGTCCACGTACAGCTCGCGCGGATCGACCCGCACCTTCGGGAACGACTTGGCCAGCGCCGGCGCGTACATCCAGTGCGTCGTCGCCGGACGGTCGTCCAGCAGCCCCGCCGCGGCGAGCACGAACGCCCCGCCGCACAGGCCCACCACGCGCGCGCCTTCGCGGTGCGCACGGCGCAGCGCCTCCAGCACCGGGGCCGGCGGCTTGCGGGACGGCGAGTGCCACGCCGGGACGATCACGGTGCCCGCCCGGTGCAGCCCGTCGAGGCCGTGCGGGGCGATGAGTTCGACACCGCCCGTGGTGCGGAGCGGACCCGGCTCGGCGGCACATACCAGTAATCGGTAGTTGGGGACTCCGGCGTCCCGTCGGTCGACGCCGAACACCGAGATCGGGATCGAGCTCTCCAGGATCGGCGTCTCGGCGAACAGCAGGACCGCGATGGTCTCGGCCCGGCGCCGGCCGACCAGCCGGGCCGGCCATTCGCCGTACGCACCGGGTGCGGCGTCCGCGCGGACGAGCCGCCCGTCTTCGTCGTACTCGTCGTCGTAGTCGTCGGGGGAGTCCGCCCCGACGGTCCGCGCGACATGTCCGGCGGAGAGCGGGGCGTCCTCGTCGGCTCCGTCGTCCTCGACGGACTCGTCGGCTTCGTCCGGGTCCTCGGCGTCGAGTCCGGCGTCCGCCTCCGCGGCGAAGCCGAACGCCTCGTCGGAATCGGCCTTCTCTGTGTCCCCCGCGTCCCCCGTGTCCCCGGCGTTCCCGGAGTCCCCGGCTGCCGCGGAACCGGCAGTGCCGGTTCCGGCGTCGGGAGTGTCGGAGCCTTCCGTGTCGGCTTCCCCCTGCGCACGCGGTCCCGGGAGCTGCGCCGCGTCCGCGGCGTCCGCGTCGGGGGCCGGACCCGCAGGCGGCTCCGCGCCGCGGGCCGCGGGTATGCCGGCGGGTATCCCGGTGTCCGGGCCGCCGGACGCGGCAGCCGCGTCCTCGGCGCCCGCTCCGGGCCCTTCCGCCGCGTCCTCGCGCCCGCTTTCCGCGGTGCCGATCCGGACGTGCCGACCTGCGTGTCGACCGTCGGTCCTGCTCATGGCTCCGATCGCCCCCTCTTCAGCCCTCCGCGCCCCGCCGGATCCGTCCCGCGAGATGGGAGGGGTCGTTGATGGCGAGTCTCAGTAGTTCACACACGCCACTCAAGTCACCCAAGATCGGAACTTACTCTTTCTGGCCTTGTCTATGCATGGTGTTCTCCACGTGACGTTATGTAGATATGCCTGTTTGTGACGGCGGTCACACCACCGGCCTCGATGCTTGGGAAGGTAATGCCCCGATACACCGCCGCATTTCATGAATGAGATCTATGCGGCTTTATGTGCGGTGTGGGGGAATTTCGGGCGTACCCCGTCGACGCGGGGTCGGCGTCCTCGACGGGGATCGCCGCCCCGGTCGACGTGGCCGCCCGGACACGCGGTGTCGCCCTGTGCAACGCCCGGTCGCGCCCGCGGGTAACGGGCGGCGGGCAGCCGGGTGCCCGCGCGCCACCCGGCGGACACGGCGCGCCCGGCGGCGCGGCGGCGGGAGACCGGCGGAAACGGAGCGCGGGCGGGGGAGCGCTGTCCGCTCCGCGCGACGCCGGTATCCGGTCAGCGGAGTCATCCGCTGCGGACATCGCCGCGGGACCTCCCGGCGTTCACCCACATGGCCGTCTGCGAGGCCTCGGGGGCTCCCGCACGGCGCGAAGGGCGACTAAGGTGCGTGCTCACGTACCGCACAGCCTGTCCGATTCCGACCGCAAGACGTAATCTGTACGCATAGGCTCTTTCATTTGATCTCAAGGGGCCTGCGGCGCCCCTCCTCAGCAAAGACGCCCCGATTGCCATGGCTGCTTTCGACTTCGGCTTCAGTGACTTCCCGGACGGCACCCCGTTGCTCCGTCCCGACTCCCGGCGCCCCCGGGACCCGGCGTTCCAACACCCGGTGGTGGTCGGGTTCGACGGTTCGGGGGCAAGTGAACGTGCGCTGGCGTACGCGGCGGGCATGGCCCGCCGCATGGGTGGCGGGCTGGTGATCGTGCACGTCGCGAACCGGATCCCGGCCACCGTGTGGGCCGGGTGCGAGCCCCCGGTCTTCATCGACGTACCCGACAACCGCTCCGAAGCGCTCGGCCTCGAACTGGCGTGCGCCGACCACCTGAGCGACGTGCCTTGGATCCTCGTGGAGCGCGGCGGCGACATCTGCCACGAGATCGAGGACGTCGCGAAGGAATTCGCCGCCGACGCGATCGTGGTCGGCGGGTCCTCGGGCCTGGTGAGCCGGCTCTTCGGCTCGGTGTCCTGCCGGCTCGTGAAGCACGCCAAACGCCCCGTCGTGGTGATCCCGTGACCGCCGCACTGCGGACGAATTGACCGTTTCGTCGGCATTCACGGAAAATCCTCGCGGATTTCGCTTCGCCTTCGTGATCGAGGTTCACGCGAACCTGCATTACGTTGCTGACCGACCGCAGTAACCGCACAAGGTCGGTGCAGCCAGAGAGATCGCGAGGCACGAGGTTGGGCGACTACCGGATCGAGGACCTGGCGCGCGAGGGCGGGACGACGGTGCGCAACGTCCGCGCGTACCAGGACCGCGGGCTGCTGCCCCGCCCGCGCCGGGCCGGACGCGTGTCGCTGTACGACGGCAGCCACCTGGCCCGGCTGCGCCTGATCGGCCAGCTCCTCGAACGCGGCTACAGCCTGGTCAGCATCAAGGAACTGCTCGACGCGTGGGACAACGGCCGCAGCCTGGGCGGTGTCCTCGGCCTGGTCGCCGAGGTCACCGGGCCGTGGACCGACGAGGAACCCGGCCGGATGACACGTGCCGAACTGACCTCGATGTTCGGCGGTTTGTCCGATCCGGTGACGATCGCCGGCGCGGTGCAGTTCGGGCTGCTGGAGCCCGAGGACGACACGCTGACCGTGTTCCGGGTGCCGAGTCCGCGCGAACTCGCGGTGAGCGCCGAACTGCACGCGGCGGGCGTGCCGGTGCACGCGCTGCTGGACTACCTGCGGGCGCTGCGGTCCGACATGGAGCGCGTCGCCGGGACGTTCATGCAGCTCACCGAAGCGCACCTGTGGCAGCACTACCTCGACGAAGCCGGGCCGGATGAGGAGGCCCCGGAGATGGCCGAGCTGATCCGCCGCCTGCGGCCGCTCGCGCAGCGCGCGGTGGACAGTGAACTCGCACGTGCCATACGGCGGCTGGCGACCCGTCAGCTCGGCGAGTCGGTGGGCCGGGCGATGGAGGCGGAGAACTCCGTGGAGCCCGAGGTGCCGGCCGAGCCGGAAGCCCCGGCGCTCGAGCGGTACCCGTTCATGTCCGAGGAGTGGATCGCCGCGGTCTCCCGGCTGAGCCGGCTGATCACGCCGGACCCGGAGAAGCGCACCCCGCACCCGGCCGTGGTGGACATCGTGGTGAGCGACGTGCCGGGCCGCAGCGACCCGGCCGAACTGCACCTGGACGTGTTCCACGGCCGTGTGCTGGTGCGGCCCGGGCTGCTGCCCGGACCGGACCTGATGATCCACATGGACTATCCGACGGCGCGCAGCCTGCTGCTCGACAACGACCGGTCGCTGCCGCGGGAAGCGCTGGTCGACGGGCGGATGACCGCGCGCGGCGACCTGTTCGCGCTCACCACGTTCCGCGAGGCGATCGCCAGCCTGTCCGGCTGGGACCTGGCCGCGGTGCTGACCGAGCTGACCGCGCCGGAGACGGCGCCCGCGGAGTAGGCCGCGGAGCGGGCCGGGCTCAGGCCCGGATCTGCGCCAGGAAGCCGCGCACGTAATCGCCGAACACCGCGGCCATGTCGACGTCTTCCGGCTCCAGCAGCCACTGCAGCTGGAGGCCGTCCATCATCGCCAGGACCTGGCGGGCGCACACCGCCGGGTCGACGTCCGGGCGGATCTCCCCGGACTCGACGCCGTTGCGGAACGACGTGGTCAGCGAGGTCGTCAGCACGCGGTAGCGCTCCTGCGCCCAGCCGTGCGCGGGGTGGTCGGTGGTGACCGCCTCGCCGGTGAGCACGGTGAACAGCTGCACGAGGCCGGGCTGCCGCGCGTTGTGGGCGACGAGGTCGACCAGCGCCGCCAGCGCGCCCTCCGCGCCGTCGGCGTGGTCCGCCAGGTCGAGGCGTTCGCCGTCCATCCGGTCGCGCAGGTCGAGGACCGCGGTGAGCAGGTCCTGCTTGCTGCGGAAGTGGTGCAGGAGGCCGGCCTGGGTCAGCTCGGCGCGTTCCGCGATGCGGGCGAGCGACGTGCCGCGGTACCCGTTCTCGCCGAACTCCTGGAGGGCGATGTTGAGGATCCGGGCCCGCCGGGCGTCGCCGGTGGCGTAACCCTGCCGCCGGCCCCGGCCGCCGGCCGTGCGGTCTGCCGTCTCTGTGGCTTCCATGTGCCCATCCTGCCGTGCCCTGCGGGGGCGCGGACATGGTGTGAATCACGTGGGAATAACAAAACTACCGTTCACTAGGTTTTTGGGGTTACCTTTCCCGGGACGCGCAGGATTTTCGGCGAGCGACAGTGGAGACGCCATGACGACCCGCACCCCCACCCCGGACACCGGGATCGGCGAGGACGAGCTGCGCGGCCTGGTGGCCCGGCTGTCCCTGGCGGACAAGGTCCGCCTGGTCGTCGGCGAGGACTTCTGGTCGCTCCCCGAGATGCCGCAGATCGGCCTGCGCAAGCTCCGCATGTCGGACGGTCCGGTCGGCGTCCGCGGCGTGCTGTGGGACGAGCGCGACACCTCGCTGCTGTTCCCTTCCCCGACGGCCCAGGCCGCCGCGTGGGACCCCGAGGTCGCCCGCAAGATCGGCTACCTCATGGGCGCGCAGGCCCGTGAGAAGGACATCCACGTCCTCCTCGCGCCGACCGTCAACATGCACCGCACCCCGCTCGGCGGCCGGCACTTCGAGTGCTACTCGGAAGACCCGCTGCTCACCGCCGAGATCGGCGTCGGCTTCGTGGAAGGCGTGCAGTCCGCGGGCGTCGCGGCGACGATGAAGCACTACGTCGCCAACGACTCCGAGAACGAGCGGATGAGCTACGACTCCCGCATCGGCGAGCGCGCCCTGCGCGAGGTCTACCTGGCGCCGTTCCGCGCCGCCGTCCAGGAGGCCCGGGTCTGGCTGGTCATGTCGGCCTACAACGCGACCAACGGCCGGTCCATGACCGAGAACGCGCGCCTCCAGAACGGCGTCCTCAAGGGCGAGTGGGGCTTCGACGGCGTCGTGGTCTCCGACTGGCTGGCCGTCCGCTCCACCGAGGCCGCCGCCGACGGCGGCACCGACCTCGCGATGCCCGCGCCCAACGAGTTCTGGGGCGAAGCGCTGGTCGAGGCGGTCACCGCCGGCCGCGTCGACGAAGCCGTCCTCGACGACAAGGTGCTGCGCATCCTGCGCCTCGCCGCCCGCGTCGGCGTCCTCGGCGACACCGCCCCGCGCGGCGACGTCACCCTGCCCGCCGACGCCGACGCGCAGGTCCGGGCGATCGCCGCCCGCGCCATGGTGCTGTTGGAGAACCGCGGCGTGCTGCCCGTCGACCCGGCCAAGCTCGCCCGCGTCGCCGTCGTCGGCCCGAACGCCGGGCGCCTGTCCTCGCAGGGCGGCGGCAGCGCCCACGTCAACCCCGACCACGTCGTCGGCATCCCCGAGGGCCTGCGCGCCGCGTTCGGCCCGGACGTCGAACTGACGTTCCGGCAGGGCGCGTTCACCCACCGCGCGCTCGCCGACCTGCCGCTCGACGCGTCCGTCGACCCGGCCACCGGCGAGGCCGGCCTCGGCGTCGAGTTCCACGCCGCCGACGGCAGCTCGCTCGGCACCGACCACCGCCTCGGCTCCAACCTGGTCTTCTGGCCGGGCACGCTCCCGCAGGGCACCGCCGCCCTCACCGCCCGCGCCCGCCTCACCCCGGCCGTCGACGGCACCCACCTGCTCGACGTGCGCGGCGCCGGGGAGTTCGTCCTGACCCTGGACGGCGTCCGCAGCGAGTTCGCGCTCGTGTCGGAGAGCAACGACACCATCGAGGAGCTGCTCAGGCCGCCGATCAAGCGCTTCGAGGTGGCCGCCGCGGCGGGCGTGCCGGTCGAGGTCGAGATGCGCTACACCCTCGGCGAGGCCGGGTTCGCCGCCACCGGCCTGGGCTGGGAGGGCCCGCGCCTGGCCGAGGACGACGAGATCGCCGCCGCGGTCGCCGACGCCGCCGCGGCCGACGTCGCGATCGTCGTCGTCGGCACCACCGACGACATCGAGTCCGAGGGCTTCGACCGCACCGACCTGGCGCTGCCCGGCCGCACCGACGAACTCGTCGCGCGCGTCGCCGCCGCCAACCCGAACACCATCGTCGTGGTCAACGCCGGCTCGCCGGTGATCATGCCGTGGCGGCACGACGTCGCCGCGCTGGTGTGGGCGTGGCTGCCGGGGCAGGAAGGCGGCGCGGCGCTCGCCGACGTGCTGACCGGCGCCGTCGAGCCCGGCGGGCGCATGCCCACCACCTACCCGGCCGACGAGGCCGACGTCCCGGTGCTGTCCACCGAGGTCGTCGACGGCGGACACGACTACGCCGAAGGCTCCGCGATCGGCTACCGCCTCTGGGCGGCCCGCGGCCTCACCCCCGCCTACCCGTTCGGCTACGGCCTCGGCTACACCGACTGGGCCTACGAAGGCGCCACCGTGTCCGGCGACGCCGCGCACGGTCTGACCGTCGAGGTGACCGTCGCCAACACCGGCGGCCGGGACGGCCGCGAGGTCGTGCAGGTCTACCTGGAGCCCGCCGACGGCAGGCTGTTCGGCGCGCCCGAGCCGCTGCGCCTGGTCGGGTTCGCGTCGGTCGAGGCCGCCGCGGGCGCCAAGGCCGTCGCCACGGTGACCGTCGACGCGGCCACGCTCGCCCGTTGGGACGAGGCGGCCGAGGGCTGGACGGTCGTGCCGGGCACTTATGCCGTCATGGTCGGCCGCAATGCGGGCGACCTGCGGATCGCCGCCGAGGTCGTGCTCTGACGGGCTGACCCGGCGGGTCGACGCCCGCGGCTCCGGGGGTGGGGCCGCGGGTTCGGGCGCGTGCGGCGGGACGGCGGAACGTACCGGCGAAGCCGACCCGGCGCACGCGCCCGCTGCCGTGTTGGCACGTACCGTGTCCGCGCGATCGCGTTGTGCCGTACGTTGGCCAGCGAACGACCCGGCCGGCACAGCGAGCAGAGGGGAACACGCGATGGCCACGCAGGAGGAGATGGAGGCCGAGAAGGCCGAGCTGTACGCACGCGACATCAGCGGCGCCGAGTGGATCAGCTACGGCGAGGACACCACCGGCGAAGGCGTCGTGCAGACCGCCGAGATCGGCGGCGGCGCGGTCGCTATGCGCAACTCGGCCCATCCGGAAGGCCCGGTCCTGCGGTTCACCGAAGGCGAGTGGACGGCCTTCGTACTCGGCGTGCGCGACGGCGAGTTCGACCTCGACCGCCTCGCGGAGCCGGTCCCCGAGCGGGACTAGGGTCCGGTGGACCTGCCGGCGAGCGGCGGCGCGGACGACGCCGCCGCACGTCGGACCGGGTCAGGCCGCGTTCGCCCCGGCCTGGTCCTCCGTCTGGTCCTTCGTCCGGTCGTCGGCCCGGTCGCCGGTCTGCGCCTCGGCCGCGTTCTTCGCCTTGCTCGCGGACTTGTCCTTCGTCTTCGCCGCGGACTTGCCGCCGTCCGGACCGCCCGGGCCCTTCGGGCCGCCCGCGTCCTCCGCATCGGGCTTGCCGCCGGCCTTCGGACCCCACGTCCACCAGTCCAGCGCGCGGCGGCTGTTGACCGCTTCCGGGTGCTCGGCGCCCAGGATGCGCTCGCTGTCCGCGCTCAGCGACTCCAGCAGCGCCCGCGCGGTGCCCGCGTCGCCCGCCTCGCCGGTCCAATGCGCCAGGTTGTGCCGCATGACCAGCGTGTCCGGATGCCCCGCGCCGAGGGCGCGCACCGCATCCGGCACCAGGCTGCGCAGCACGTCGCGGGCCCGGGCGGCGTCGCCGGACTCGCCCGTCCACACGGCATGGTCGTGCCGGGCGGTCAGCGTGTCCGGGTGCTCCGCGCCCAGCACCTGCTCGCTCTCCCCGGCGATGTCCGCGAACAGGCTTGCCGCGCCCGCCACGTCGCCCGAGCGGCCGACCCAGTGCGCGTGCAGGTGCCGGTTGGCCAGGGTGTCCGCGTGCACCGGTCCGAGCACGTCGACGCAGCTGTCCACGACCGGCGCCAGTATCCGCACGGCCGCGCCCGCGTCGCCCGTCTCGCCGATCCAGCGCGCCCACGCGGCACGCGCGTTGAGCGTCTCGGGGTCGTCGGCGCCGAGCAGCGTGACGTAGTCGGCGGCGACGTCGCGGGCGAGCGCTTCGGCGGTGACCGCGTTGCCGGACACCCCGAGGCAGAACGCCTGGTTGTGGCGTGCCAGCAGGGCGTCGGGGTGCTGTGCGCCGAGCAGCCGCGTGTACTCCGCGACCAGTTCGCCGAACGCCTCCGCCGCCTCCGCCGTACGCCCTTCCTCACCGAGTGCCCGCGCCCATTCGGCGCGCGCGTCCAGCGTTCCCGGGTGGTCGGGACCCAACTCCCGCAAAGCGGCCTCCGCCTTCTCGTTCAGCATCTCTATGCGTCCCTCGGCCATCCCGAGCGCCCTCCCTCGACGTGCGGCCCGCGCCCCCCGACCGATTCTCCGCGAGAACCGGGCCGGCGCCCTGCATAGGACGACGGTACGCGGCGCCGACGAGGGCTGGAGCCCAGGTCTGCTACAGCTGGACGACAGGTTTGAGCCGTGCCATGGTCCACACCCTCCTGCGTGTCACCACCAGCACCGACAACGCCAGTGCCACCAGCAGATATCCGCCCAGGACCAGGCAGGCCCGGGTCAGCACCCACGACTCGCCGCCCGAGATCGTCACCCGCAGCCCGTCGACGAGGTACGTCATCGGCAGGATCGGATGCAGTGCCCGGAACGGCAGCGGCGTGGTCTCGATCGGATAGAGCCCGCCGCACGACGTGAGTTGCAGCATCAGCAGGATCAGCGACACCACGTCGCCGACCACGCCGAACGCGGTGTTGAGCACGTGGTCGATCGCCACGAACGCGGCCGCGCCCAGCGCGAGCAGCCCCAGCGTCCGGCCCACGTCCTCCGGGTCCAGGCCGAGGCCGAGGTCGACGACCCCGTACAGCACCCACGCGCCGACGACGCCGAGCAGCGCCGCGGGCAGCCAGCCCGCCAGCGCCACCGTGACCGCGCCCGACCGGCCGGACAGCGCACGCGTGTTGAGCGGCCTGATCACCAGGAAGGCGATGAGCCCGAACACCCACAGCGCGATGGCGAAGAAGAACGGCGCCATGCCGCGCCCGTACACCTTCGCCGGGTGCAGGTTGTGCTCCGCGATGGTGACCGGCGTGGTCAGCGACGTCGTGGTCTGCCCGGGGTTCGCGGGCACCGGCACCGCGGCGGCGAGCCCGTCGAGACCGGTCGCGAGCTGTCCGGCGCCCGCTTTGAGCTGGTCGTCGGGGGCGACGCCGATGCCCGCGTCCAACTGCCGTGCCCCGGCGGCGGCCTGCCCGAGCTGCTGCTGCAGCGTGCCCAGCCGGCCGAACGCCTGCTGTGCCAGCGTGGACTGCACGGCCTGCGTGATCGCGCCCTGGAGCGAGGCCTTCGCGCTTTCGGCGGCCTTGCCGATGATGAAGCCGTTGGCGTCGTCGAGCGTCATCGTGAGCATGGCCTGCCGGGCCTGGGGCGTCCCGGTCGAGGCGAGTCCGGCACTGAAGTCCGGCGGCACCGTGACGGTGAAGTAGTAGTCGCGGTCCTGCAACCCGTCCAGGGCCTTGGCCGCCGTGGTCTCGCGCCACTTGAACGTCCCCGACGCCAGGATCGTCCGCGTGAGCTGCTGCCCGGCGGCGACGGTCTGGCCGTCGACGGTGACCGGGCGGTCCTCGTTGACGATCGCCACGGGCACGTCGCGGAAGCGGCCGTAGGGGTCCCAGTTCGACCACAGGTAGAGCGAGCCGTACAGCAGCGGCACCAGCGCGATCACGACCGGGACCAGGCGCGGCAACGGGAAGCCGCGGAAGCGCCGCAGTTCGAGGCGGGTGAGCCGGAGGAAGTTCACCGGACGCCGCCCTTCCGCGCGGCATCCCGCGCGGCGGCGTGCACGTCGTGGCCGGGCAGCCGCAGCACCAGGTCGGCCGCGGACGGACCGGGCGGCGGGGGAGTGGTCGCGGTGGCGATCACCGTGGCGCCGGCGCGGGCGACGGACCGGACGGCGAACCAGGCCCGGTCGAGGTCGGTGCCCGCGATGCCGTCGTCCACGTCGTCGACGAGGATCCCGCCGGTGCGCTCCGCGGCGGCCAGCGCAAGGGCGAGCAGCAGCTGCTCGACACACGACAGGTCCCCGGCGAGCGTGTCCGGCGTGTACGGCAGGTCGACCAGGTCGAACGCGTCGGCCAGTGAAGTGTCGGACACGTACGGCCCGCCGATGGCCCGACGCTCCGCGACGAGTTCCCCGACGGTCAGCCGCTCCTCCAGCCCGACCACCGGATTCGCCCGCGCCACGCTGATCCGGTCGCGCGCCGCTTTCCCGCCCTTCGGCAGCGCCACGCCGTCCACGGTGATCCGGCCGCGCCGCACCTTGAACCGGGCGCCGAGCGCCAGCATCAGCGAGGTGCGGCCCGACCCGGACGGCCCGGCGAGCACGGTGAGCGTCCCGGGGCGGGCATCGACGTCGATATCGGTCACCACGATGCCCGCGGGCCCGCGGACGGCGACTCCCTCGGCGACGATCTCCACACCGCGCACTGCCACCGGCCCGGCCTCCTCGGATCGCCATCGGGACTCCGAGAAGGGGTAACCGGTTCCCCGGTGGACAAACGGATGAAACGGGTGAAGCGGGAGTCGCGGGGCACGGCCGACCGCCGCGCGCCCCGCAACTCCCGCCCGCGGCCTCTAGCGTTTGCCCTTCGCCGGATACGCCGCGGTCACCTCGACCTCGACCAGCCAGCCCGGCACCGCCAGCGACGCGACCTCCATCGTGGCCCGCGCCGGCCGCGCGTTGTTCGCCAGGATCGGCGCCTTCGCGGGCGACGTGCCCATCGGCACCGGCACGACCTGCTTGCTCGTCAGATCGATGTTCGCGAAGAACTGCCGGTACGCCCGGTTCCATCCGGCGTAGTCGGCCGTCGCCGCGCCCGGCGGCTTCATCAGGTAGCACTTCATGGTGATGACGTCCGCGGGGGTCAGCCCCGCGGCCTTGAGGTTGTCCTGGATCGCCTTGAGCACGACCAGGGCCTGCGCCTCCGTCACCGTCACGCCTTCCGCGCCCGCGGTGAGCGCCGGATCGGTGTACTTCTCGGGCGAGCCCGCGGGCGCGTTCGGGTTCAGCGCGCCCGGACCGAGCCCGCTGCTCTGGTAGATCGCCACCTCCGCGCCGGTGCCGACGCCGGTCGCGATCGACGGGTTGGACTGCCCGGCCGGCAGCGCGACCCGGACCTCCTTGTCGCCGATCCGGTTGTCGTGCGCGTCGGCGGCCGTGCCGCCCGCGAGCGCCAGCGCGGCCGCGGTGCCGAGGGCGATCCAGGCCTTCCGCTTGTGCGACCGCTTGTGCGGCCCGGTGTCCGGCCCGGAGCGCGAGCCGGTCTGCGATCCCTCGTGGGACATCGTCCGTACTCCGCTCATGCCGCCATCACCCGCGTGTGGATGTCCGTCACGACCTTGCGCGCCGACGTGAACGCGCCGTGCTGCCACGCGATGACGTGGCTCAGCCAGTCGCCCGCGAAGTAGACGTTGCCTTGGGGCTGGTTCAGCAGCTTGTACTCGGGCCCGTTCTGGTCCCGCCAGCCCACCCAGCCGCCCTCCAGGAACGGGGTGCGGTGCCACGCGACGCTGAACGACGCCGCCAGCTCGCTGCGGTAGCGGTCGCCGAAGATCTTCACGCCCTGCGCCACCGCGCGCTCGGCCCGCTGGGCGTGCGGGAGCTTGCCGTAGGCCTCGGCGTTCGCGCCGGTGTTGTAGTAGCCGATGACGGTGCCGCGGCGGCCCTGGTAGCCGTACGACGGGAACCACATGTTGGCCAGGTCGGTGTCGGTCGGCACGACGCCGCCGTACATCCGGTCCTCCAGCTCCCACCAGCGGCGCTTGTACTCCAGGCCGATCTTGCCGACGGCGAGCGGCGTCGGGGTCTTGAGCGCGTTGGTGACCGGGTCGCCGAGGTTGTGCCGCAGCCGTGCGGCGATGTGCGGCGGTGTCGCGACGACGCAGAAGTCCGCGCGCTCGACGTGTTCGCGGCCGTGCTTGTCGCGCCAGGTGACCTCGACGCCGCCCGGGACGTTCGCGACCGCGGTGGCGGCCGCCTCGTACTGGATCGTGCCGCGGCGTATCGCCTTCTCCAAGGCCCGCGGTATCGCGTCCATGCCGCCGACCGGCTGGAACATCATCATCGCCTGGTCGTAGCCCAGTTCGAAGGAGAAGCGCTGGCCGACGCCGCTGGCCAGCACATCGGACAGCGACGGCACCGGGCCGAGGACCACGCCCGCGTTGTCGGCGGCGCCCGGTTCGACGGTGTAGCCGCGCCGGTCGGTGCCCGCGTAGGCGAACCCGTCGGCCTTGCCCTTGATGGCGCCGAAGCTCTGCAGGAAGGAGATCAGGCGGTCTTTGTCGTCCTTGGTGAGCGCCGCGTCGAGGGCGCCTTGGTCGGTGGCCTTGGCGAGCAGCTCGGACACGTAGCCGTAGACGTCGGCCTTGGCGGTGCGCCAGCGCATCGGCTTGCCCGCGAGCGCCGCGCTGTTCTGGTGGTAGATGTACGCGTCGGCGTTCTGGTTGACGAACGCCTGCAGTTCGACGCCGAGTTCCCGGCAGTAGTCGAGCGTGACGTGGGACTGCGGCAGACGGCCCGGACCGCAGTTCATGTACTGGCCGTCGGAGAACCGGGCCTGCTGGGTGTTGCCGTCCAGATCGGTCTCGGTGGTCCCGCCGCGCGCCGTCCAGTTGCGGCCGCCGGGGCGGTTCTTGGCCTCCAGGATCCGGCAGTCGTAGCCGGCCTTGCCCAGCTCGTACGCGGTGGCCAGCCCCGCGATACCGCCGCCGAGGATCACCACCTTCTTGCCGCCGCGCCCGCTGAGCGCGAAGTCCGACTCCTGCGGCGCGCGGTACGACGCGGCGTCCGCGGTGGGCACGGGCGCGAGACCCATCGCGCCCATCGCCGAGTACAGGACGCCCGCGCCGCCGGCGACGCCGACGGTGCGCAGGAACCCGCGCCGCGACGTTTCGGCGAACGGTGCCGAGTGCTCCATGCAACCCTCTCTCTCCGCCGGGCCGGTCCGGACAGGGGTGACGGTCCGGCCGAGGCGATCGCCGAGGATCTTGATCGAGGGGTGTTGCCGCCGCGTCGCGTGAACGTTTCCGCGGCGTTGGCAAACGCTCATGGCCGCGCCGGGGGTCGCACCGTACGGCTCACGCCGGTGTCATCACTCGGCAACACGAGCGAAACGTGCCGGGTCGATGATCGGATCGGACCGGGACGGGGTCCATGATCGGAACAGATCATCATCACCCGGACCGGCGCGTTCCGCCCGTCGGAGCGTCGGCCCCGCGTACTCCCCAAGGAGGCGGTCTCCCATGCTGTTCCGCCTGCGCGTCTCGCTGCCCGACCGGCCCGGCTCCCTCGCCCGGGTCACGCAGAGCCTCGGCACCGCCGGGGCCGACGTCCTCCAGATGACCGTGCTGGAGCGCCTGACCGGCCGCGCCGTCGACGAGTTCACCGTGTCCTGGCCGGGCGAGCGCCCGGTGGCCCGGCTGGTCGAGGGCCTGGAATCACTGCAGGGCGTGCGCGTCGAAGGCTGCTGGGCGGCGGGCGAGGTGCCCGGCGCCTCGCCCGAACTCGACGTCCTCGGCCAGGTCTCCCGGGACCCGGGCCGCGCGGTCGCCACCCTGGTCGACGCCGCACCCGCGCTCTTCCACGCCGCCTGGGCGGTCGCCACCCGCGGCACCAAGTCCCGCGCCGTCGTCCACTCCAGCTGGCAGGCCCCCGCGGTGCCCCACCTGCCCCTCGTGTCGCCCCTGCGCCCCCTCGCACTGGAACTCGACACCCCCGGCACCTACGGCGCCGCGGCGCCCATCGGCCCGTCCTGGCTGACCCTCTTCGTGGTGCGGACGGACGGCCCGAACTTCCACCCGACGGAACTCGAACGCCTGGGACGCCTGGTCGACGTGGTCCTGGGCGTCCTGGGCACCCGCACGAGCCCCAAGGCAGGCAGGACGACCGGCGGCAACTGAAGCCCCGGACCCACGACAAAAGGCAGGCGCACACGCGCCTGCCCTTTGTCGTATCCGGTCGGCCGCGCAGCTCCCAAACCCACCCGCCCGCACCTCTTCTCCGGTGCGTTTTGCCTGGTGAGAGCCCTTATCGACCTCATATCGCGGCTTTATACGATTGATGGCACAGTGAGAAAACGTGCCGTCGGGGGCCGACGAAAGCGAAATACGTGCCGGAAACTCCGCAGTCCAGCCCCGTGCCGCCCGAGGGACCCGAAGGGTCCACGGGCGGTCCGAGCGGTGTGCGGGCGGACCGGCGGCGGGAGTCCCGGCGGCGGCGCCGCAAGCGCATCCTGATCGGGGCCGCCGCGGGCATGGTCCTGGTGATGCTGGCCATCGGCGGGCTCGCCTGGTGGGCGTACGACCGCCTCAACGGCAACATCAAGACCGACGACTTCGCGGCCAAGCTCGGCGACCAGGGCCGGCCGCCCGCCACCAAGGCGCTCAACATCCTGCTCGTCGGCACGGACAGCCGCGCCGGGGCGAACGCCGAGTACGGCGACTCGGAACTCGGCAACACGCAGCGCTCCGACACGACGGTCCTGCTGCACATACCCGAGGGCCGCAAAGCCGCCCTCGGCGTCAGCTTCCCGCGCGACCTCATGGTGGACGTGCCGGCCTGCCCCAAGGCCGACGGCACCCAGTCCGGTGCGTATTTCGGTATGTTCAACAGCGCGATGGAGACCGGCGGCACCGCCTGCACCGTCAAGACCGTCGAACAGCTGACCGGAGTCCGCGTCGACCACCAGATCACCGTCGACTTCACCGGCTTCAAGAAGCTCGTCGACGCCCTCGGCGGCGTGCCGATCCACCTGGACAAGCCGATCGACGACAAGGCCGCCAAGCTCGACCTCCCGGCCGGCGACGTCGTCCTCAACGGCGAGCAGGCCCTCGGCTTCGTGCGGGCCCGCAAGAGCATCGGCGACGGCAGCGACATCCAGCGCATCGAACGCCAGCAGCTCTTCATGACCGCGATGGTCCACAAGGTCAAGACCGAGAGCCTGCTCACCAGCCCGACGCGGCTCTACGGCATCCTCGACGCCGCGACCAAAGCCATCACCACCGATCCAGGCCTCGGCTCGTTGAGCGACCTGTACGACCTGCTCAACAGCCTCAAGGGCCTGCCGGAGAGCGCGGTGAAGTTCGAGACCACGCCGATCACCGCCTACGACCCCGACCCCAACCGCGTCGCGCTGGTCCGCCCCGAGGCCGACGTGCTGTTCGCCCGGCTCCGCGACGAGTCCGCCGCGATCGCCACCCCGGAGCAGTCCGCGGGCACCTCGGCGACGGCCGGCCCCTCCGAAGCCCCGGCCGCGCCGCAATCCTCCGGCGCGCCCCTGACCGGCGACGACGCGAACGCCGGCGGCCGCTGACCCTGCGCCACTCGGCAATCGGGCGATGCCCCGAGGACTTTCCCGCGCGGGCATTCCGGCAACTCCCTACCATCCCGCCGCGTTTCGCGCGCCGGTTACCGTGACCTCGGCGTGACCCCGCGTCGTTGGACTGTACGGTGCTGGTGGCCATGCCCGCCGGATCCCCGCCGGAGCGCGGCCACGGCGGTCCGCACGAGGACCGCGGGACCGGAGCACGGGATCGTCGAGGGGTTGGTGGCAGACGCGCCATGGCGGGTCGGGTTCTTCAGGTGGTGCAGAGCACCCGCTGGCGGCGGCGTTCGGGCGAGTACGCCACCATCGGCCAGGCGGTCGCCGCCGCCGCCCCGGGCGACTCGGTCGTCGTCGCGGCCGGGACGTACTACGAGGACGTCGTGGTGTCCGTCCCGGTCACCCTCACCTGCGCGGACGGCCCCGGCACAGTCGTCGTGGAAGCCGTCGCGGGCGTCGCGCTCACCGTAGCCGCGGACGCCGCCGTGCACGGGCTGACCCTCGACGGCGGCGCCGGCGTGCTCGCCTCCGCGGTCGTCGTGGAGGGGTGCGCGCCGATACTGGAGGAGCTGACCGTCCGCGCCTCGTCGGTCGTCGGGGTCGAGGTGCGCGGCTCGTCCGACCCGATCCTGCGCCGTTGCCGGATCGGCAACCCCGCCGGGATAGGCCTCGGGATCACCGGCCTCGCGCGCGGCACCTACGAGGACTGCGACATCTCCGGCACCGGCCGCGAAGGCATCGACGTCCGCGACGGCGCCCGCCCCGCGATCGTCGGCTGCCGGGTCCGCGACGTGTCCGGCCACGGCATGCGCTTCAGCGGCCCCGGCACCGCCGGCTCCGTGACCGACTGCGAGATCCACGACGGCTCCGACACCGAGCCCGCGGTCTTCGCCGGCGACCAGTCCATGCCCGAACTCGTCTCCTGCCACATCCACGACGTCGGCGGCGGCGGCGTGTGCGTGGCGGGCGGCGCGACCCCGTCGATGACCGACTGCAAGATCGAACGCGTCGGCTGGGCCGGCGTCTCGGTCGGCGGCCAGTCCAGCGGCGGCAGCGCCGTCCGCACCGAGATCACCGCGGTCAAGGGCACCGGCGTGCAGGTCGACGACCTCGCCGCGTTCACCCTCGAGGACTGCCGGATCCGGGACGCGGAAGCCAACGGCGTCAGCATCGACCGCGGCGCCACCGCCAACCTGGTCGCCTGCCACCTGCGCGACACCGGCCGCAGCGGCGTCGACGTGCACGGCCACTCCGAAGTCACCCTCAGCGGCTGCACGCTGCGCAGCTTCGGCCGCAACGGCCTGTCGCTGATGGACCGCGGCGCCCGCGCGTCGGTCATCGACTGCGAGTTCCACGACTCCACCGGCGGCCACCCCGCGGTGTGGGTCGGCGACGGCGCGGACGCCGCCCTCGGCGACTGCCGCATCCACGACGTCCTCGACGCGGTCAAGGCGGGCGGCGTGGGCACCGGCCTGTCGATGCAGAACTGCGAGATCCACGACGTCGAGGAGACCGGCATCTCGGTCGGCCAAGGCGCCGTCGTGTCGGTCAACGGCTGCCGCATCCGCAAGGGCACCACCGGCATCTGGTTCACCGAAGGCGACTGCGGCGGCATCGTCGCCGACTGCGTCATCGAAGACGTCACCGACGGCGTCTCGGTCACCGGCGCGGCCGGACCGACCGTGCGCCGGGTCACCGTGGAACGCGCCGACGGCGAAGGCATCAGGGTCTCCGGCGGCGGCCGCGGCGACTTCGAGGACTGCGAGGTCGCGCACGGCCGCGGCTACGGCGTGCACGTCCGGGAAGGCTGCCAGCCGTCGTTCACCCGCTGCCGCACCCGAGGCAACGCCAAGGGCGGCTTCGAATTCGCCGACGCCGGACCGCTGGCCGCCGAATGCACGTCGCAAGGCGACGGCCCCGGCGACAGCGACACCCCCGCCACCCTCAAGCCCGAGTCCAAGCAGGCCGGCGTCGCGCTGCTCACGGAACGCCTCACCCTGCCCGGCGCCCGCGAGGGCAGCAGCCCCGGCGGCGACGACGAGATCCCGGCCTCCGGCCGCGACGCCGAGGAACTCCTCGGCGAACTGGACGCGTTGGTCGGCTTGGAGTCGGTCAAGCGGGAAGTCCGCAACCTCATCGACCTGATCTCCGTCGGCCGGCGACGCGAGGAAGCCGGCCTCAAGGCGCCCACGCTGCGCCGCCACTTGGTCTTCACCGGCTCGCCCGGGACCGGCAAGACCACCGTGGCGCGGCTGTACGGGGAGATCGCCGCGGCGCTCGGCGTGCTGCGCAAGGGGCACCTCGTCGAGGTGTCGCGCGTCGACCTGGTCGGCGAGCACATCGGCTCGACCGCGCCGCGCACCAAAGAGGTCTTCGACCGGGCGCGCGGCGGCGTGCTGTTCGTCGACGAGGCGTACAGCCTCGCGCCGCCGGACCCGTCCCGCGACTTCGGCCGGGAAGCCATCGACACGCTGGTGAAGCTCATGGAGGACCACCGCGACGACGTCGTGGTGATCGTCGCGGGCTACACCGACGAGATGGACCGGTTCCTCGCCTCGAACCCCGGCTTCGGATCGCGGTTCTCCCGCACCATCACCTTCCAGGACTACTCGGCGGAGGACCTGGTCGAGATCACCGGCAAACAGGTCGCCGAACACGAGTACGCGCTGTCCGACGCCGCCGAGGCGTCGCTGCTCACCTACTTCCGGCGCCTGCCGCGCGGCAGCGGCTTCGGCAACGCCCGGGAAGCGCGGCGCACGTTCGAGACGATGATCGAGAACCACGCGTCGCGGCTGGCCCGCATGCCGGACGCGGGCCACGACGACCTGCGCACGCTGCACGCCGCCGACCTGCCGGACCTGCCCGGCTGACCGGCGGGCGCCGGGCGGCGCGCCCCGTGGCATATCCCCGCACGACCGCCGACTATGAACGGGTGGAAACCTGCCTGGGCATCGACATCGGCGGCACGGGGATCAAAGGCGCACCCGTGGACACCGCGGCCGGCCGCCTGCTGCACGACCGGGTCCGGCAGCTCACGCCGCAGCCGTCCGCGCCGGACGCGGTCGTCGACGTGGTGTGCGACGTCGTCGCCCGGTTCTCGTGGCGCGGCCCGGTCGGGATCACGTTCCCGGGCGTGGTGCTCGACGGGGTCACGCACACCGCCGCCAACGTGGACAAAGGCTGGGTCGACCTGGACGCGCGCCGCCGGTTCTCCGAAGCGCTCCACGCACCGGTGACCGTCGTCAACGACGCGGACGCGGCCGGGATCGCCGAGATGCGGTTCGGCGCCGGGCGGGACCGGCGCGGCACGGTGCTCGTGCTGACGTTCGGCACCGGCATCGGCAGCGCGCTGTTCCACGACGGAGTGCTGGTGCCCAACACCGAGTTCGGGCACCTGGAGCTGAACGGCCACGAGGCCGAGCACCACGCGGCGGGGAACGTCCGCGAAGAGCACGGCCTCAGCTGGGACCACTGGGCGCACCGCGTGCAGCACTACCTGCGGCACCTGGAGATGTTGTTCTCGCCGTCGCTGTTCATCATCGGGGGAGGGGTCAGCAAGAAAGCCGAGAAGTTCCTGCCGCACATCAAGCATGTGCGCGCGGAGATCGTCCCGGCCGCGCTGCACAACGACGCGGGCATCGTGGGCGCGGCGCTCGCCGCCCGAGCGGACCACGGGGCCGTGCCGATCCCGAAGTGCTGAGCGGTCGGCCGCGTCGGGCCGGTGCCCGCTAGACGAGTGCCTCGCCGAACACCTGACGGCCCGCCAGGAACGTGGCCAGCACGTCGATGTCCTCGATCCGTTCGGGGGCGACGCGGCGCGGGTCGGCGGACAGCACCACCAAGTCGGCGTACTTGCCGGGGGTCAGCGAGCCGGTGATGTCGTCGCAGAACAGCTGGTAGGCCGCGTCGATGGTCTGCGCGCGCAGTGCCTGATCGACCGTCAGGCACTCCTCGGGGGCCAGCAGCCGCCCGGTGCGCGAGCGGCGCGTGGTGGCGACGGTGATGTTGTGCAGAGGGTTTTCGGGCGTCGCCGGGGGATCGTTGTGCAGGGAGATGCGCATGCCCGCGTCGACGGCGGACCGGGCGGCCGCCCAGCGCGACCCGTAGGTGGGACCGAACAGGTCGTCGGTGAGCACGTCGCCCCAGTAGTAGACGTGGTCGATGAAGATGCTCGCCGTCACCCCGAGCGCCGCGGCCCGGGCGAACTGGTCGTTCCGCATCGCCCCGGCGTGTTCGAGGCGCAGCCGGTGGTCGCGGCGCGGATAGCGGGACAGGACGCTCTCGTACGCGTCGAGGACCATGTCGATCGCCAGGTCCCCGTGCGCGTGGCAGGCCACTTGCCAGCCGAGCGGCACGTAGGCCTCGACGATCTCGGCGAGGGCGTCCCACGAGTAGTTCGCCTTGCCGCGCGGCCGCGTGCCGAAGCCCAGGCGACGGGTCAGCGGCGTGTCCAGGTAGGGGAACGACGCGGCGATCGAGCCGACGAACGGCGACCCGTCCACCCACACCTTGACCCCGATCTCCCGGGTCAGATCGGTGCCTTCGCCCGGCCGCCGGCCCTGCGTCGGGGTCGTCTCGCTCGGCGAGTAGAGCCGCAGCCGCACCCGCTGCGGCAGACCGGCGCGCGCCATGTCGAGGAGGGCGCGCCGCCATTCGGGCATGCACGCCATCTCGCTGGCCGTCGTCACGCCGACCTGGCTGAGGCGGGCCATTTCGCGCAGCGCCGCGGCGGTGAACTGCTCGCGCGGGTCCTCACGGCCCGCGAACAGGAACCGGATCGCCGCCCCGCCGTGCGCGGTCCCGTCCGGGGTGCCGTCGGCAAGCCTGCCGAACCGCGCACCGGGCGGGTCCGGGGTCCCGCGGCCGAGTCCCGCACGGTCCGCGGCGGCGCTGTTGAAGAACGCCAGATGGACGGCCTGCGTGAGGATCACCAGCGGAGTGTCCGGCGCCATCGCGTCCAGCCACGCCCGCGTCGGCTCGGGCAGGTCCGCGCCGTGGCCGAGGGGATCCCAGCCGATGAACGCCGCCCCGTCGGTGCCTCGCGCGGTGACCGTCTTGCGGATCACCGCGACGACCTCGTCCGCCGTCGGCACCGTCATCGGGCGGATGTCGACCAGGTCGGTGCCGAACAGCCGGGCCTCGGTGATGGCGTGCCCGTGCGCCTCGACGAAGCCGGGCAGCAGGCAGCGGTCGCCCAGGTGCACCGTGCGGGTGCCGGGTCCGGTCCACCGCGCGGCCTCCGCCGGCCCGCCCACGGCGACGATCCGGGTGCCGCGCACCGCCACCGCGGAGGCGTCCGGCCGGGCGGTGTCCATGGTCGCCGCCGTGCCGAGCAGGACCAGGTCGGCGGGACCGTCGGGAGCCTCCTCGGTATGTGCCGCCGCCATGCCCGTACCCCTCCCCGAATCGTGGTCGCCGCCGCGCACGGCCTGTCCGGCCGTACTCGTCTCCGCCCGGTACCCGGGAGCCCGGCGCCTGAAGCAGGGCATTTTTCCGGGGCGGCCGGGGTCCGGTTCCGCGCCCCCGCCTTGCCGCCTGCGCCGTCAGCGGCCCCGGCCCAGCACCCCGGCCAGCAGGGCCGCGATGTTCCACGCGTCGTCCGCGCCGCGGTGGTGGGTCCCCTCCAGCGGCAGTCCGGCATGTTCCAGCGCGGCGGCCATGCCGAGTTCGCGGGGGAGGGCGTGCGCGAGCGAGAACAGCGTCTTCACGTTGAGGTGCCGGGTGCCGAACGGGTAGGCGACCCCCAGGTCGCGGCACTGCCGGTCGAACTGCTGCCGGTCGTAGTCGCCCCAGCTCGCCCACACCCGCTGATGGCTGCCGAACTCGCCGCGCAGCAGCGCGCACGCGTCCGAGAACGGCATGCCGCCTTCCACGTCCTGCTGGGTGAGCGTGGTCAGGCCCGTGCAGAAGGCGCTCACCGTGGACCGCTCCGGCCGGACCAGCACACCGTGCTTGGCGATCCGCTCGCCGGTCGCCACGTCGAGTTCCGTGAGGCCGATCTCGATGATGTCGTTGGCCTGCCCGTCCGGCACCGGACCGTCCCAGCACGTCGCCTCGACATCCACCACCAGGACCCGGTCCAAAAGCCGCTTCACCATGGCGTGATCCAAGCAGCCCTGGTACCACTCCGATACCGGATTTCCAGCGGCGGAGATCCACGCGGAAAGGGCTGCGTATGCGGATCGGCGTGTTCATCGGGGACGTGAGCGGCGGGCGTACGAGTATCGCCGACCTGGTCGAACGGGCGCGGTGGGCCGAGGACAACGGCTTCGCGGCCGGCTGGCTGCCGCATATGCCGTGGAGTCTCGACGCGCTCACCGGGGTCGCGCTGGCCGGACAGGCCACCGCGCGCATCGAGCTGGGCACCGCCGTGGTGCCGACGTACCCGCGGCATCCGATGGCGATGGCGCAACAGGCGATGACCGCGCAGGCCGCGGCGGGCGGGCGGCTCACGCTCGGGATCGGGCCGTCGCACCCCGGCGTCATCGAAGGCATGTACGGGCTGAAGTACGACCGGCCCGCCGCGCACGTCCGCGAATACGTCGAGGTGCTCCGCGCCGCGCAGCGCGGCGGGATGGAACGCATCAGCCACCACGGCGAGTTGTACACGACCGAGGCGCTCCTCGACGTGCCCGGCGGCAGCCCGTACCCGATCCTGGTCGCGGCCCTCGCGCCGCTGATGCTCAAGCTCGCGGGCGAGCTGGCGGACGGCACGATCACCTACTGGGCGGACGAACGCGCCGTCGGCGACCACATCGTCCCGCGCATCACCGCGGCGGCGGAGGCCGCGGGCCGCCCGGCGCCGCGCGTCGTGGTCGGGCTGCCCGTCGCGATCGTCGACGACGCGGACGCGGCGCGGGAGAAGGCCGCACGGATGTTCGCGATGTACGACAGCATCCCCGCCTACCAGCGGGTGTTGACGCTCGGCGACGCGGGCGCGCCCGCGAACGTGGCGCTCATCGGCGACGAGAAGACCGTCGCGGCCCGTCTCAAGGCCTACGCGGACGCGGGCGGCACCGACCTGATCGCCGCCCCGCTCGGCCTCGGCACGGACCGCGCCGAATCTCTGGCCCGCACCGAGGAGTTCCTGATCGCGCTGGCGGGCAAGCCATGACCGGATCGTGGCGCAGTGCGGACGAACACGAGGGAAACTGCGCGGATATCCGTACTGACATAGTGGGAAATACCTCGCTATGACGACCACTTCCGAACGCTTCGACGCTGCCCACCCGCGGCAGTCGACGCTCGCCGAGCGCTTGGCGCACGTCCGCTGGATCGCGGGCGGCACCGGCGCCGGCAAGAGCACCGTGGCCGACCGGCTCGGTGAACTCTTCGATGTCACCGTGGTGCACGGCGACCCCGCCGAACCGGGGTGGATAGCCCGGTCCGGTCCCGAACACCCCAACCTGTTCGCGCTGTCCCGGCTCCCGCCGGGCAGCTTCTGGGCGGGCCGGACCGCCAGGCAGGCCTACCACGCGACGCCGAGCGTGCACGGCGAGACGCTCGCGCACCTCGTGCAGGACCTGCTCGCCCTGCCCGCCGACCGGCGCATCCTGGTCGACTACTTCGGCGTACTGCCGCGCCACGTCGCGCCGTTGCTGTCCCGGCCCGGCCAGGCGGTGTTCCTGCTGCCGACCGCGGAATGGCGGCACGGCGTCATGCTCGGCCGGCACGGCCCCGTCGTCGACGAGGTCCTGGCGAAACGCCTGGTGCGGGACGGGATGTGGGATGCGCGTGTGCGCAAACAGGCGCACCGGCTCGGCATGCCGGTGATCTCCGTCGACGGCACCCGCTCGGTGGCGGCGACGGCCGCGGAAGTGGCGGAACACCTGGACCTGGGCCCGGCACACGGCCCACGCGACTCAGGGCAGGGCGGGCACTAGCGGAAAAGCACATCCCGGGCGGCGGCAGGGGGGGGGGTAGCCGCCGCCCGGGACCCGATACCGCCACGGGGGGCGTATCGGCCGGACACGTGGCACGCCTAGGGGGGAGTTGGGCGTACCTGAGTCCGGGGAGCGCGGTGGTCACGGTGCGTTGCGCACGCGACCACGAATCGGTGGGACAAGTCGTGAATGCCCCCTATGCACGACAACATACCGTGCGGGGTGTTTGGATCCCGTGACGGCGCGCGGTGGTGCCGCCGAAGCGCGGCAATCGCGTACGGCCGCCCGGCCTGCCGGAATTCCCATGGCCCACCCCCGGCTGCCGCGGGCCCCCGCCGCGTTGCAGCACCCCGTCAGCCTGGCAGACGGCTCCGCGGGCGGGCATCCCACGCGTGGAGTATCCGTACCGCGGATGTCTCGTTCTGGCGGAGGACCGAAGCCCTCGCCGAGTGCGCCCGGCACCGCTGTTCCACCAGGAAACATGGTTGGAGTGCCCGGTTACCATTAGCCTATGGAAGCGACGATCCTCCCGGCCGCCGACGGCAGCGGCGCCCCCGCCTTGGGCGAACCGCTGCCGGTCGAGTTCGGGAACACGTGGTACGCGGTGCGCGGCACGCAAGGCGGCCACCGCGATGCGCTCGCGACCCCCGAATCCCTCGCCGCCTGGCTCGCGGAACATGCCGAGGCCTTCCCGGACGGCGTCGCCGACGCCGCGCTGGCCGGACTCGCCGCCGCCGACCTGCCGCGATACGCCGCGCTGCGCGACGCGATCCGCAGCCTGTCCCGCACCGTCGTCGACGGCGCCGACCCCGACCCGCACGCGATCGCGGTGCTCAACGACGCGGCCGCGGCCGCGCCGCGCGTGCCGCGGCTCTCCGCCGGCCCGGGCGGGGCGCTGACCGCGGTCGAGGTCGCCGCGCCGCATCGGCTGGCCGCGCTGTCCACCCTCGCCGCCGGCGCGATCGCGCTGTTCGGCGGCGGCGAACGCGCCCGGCTCCGCGCCTGCGGCGGGCCGGGCTGCGTGCTCTTCTACGTCAAAACCCATCCGCGGCGCGGCTGGTGCTCGGCCGGCTGCGGCAACCGGGCCCGCGTCGCCCGCTACCACGAGCGGCACAAGGACCAGCCGTAACGCGGATCTGCCGCGGCCGGGGGCAGACCCTAGGCCGGGCGCGGTGTGTTGAGTTCCTCCGCGTTGCCGCCCATGATCTTGGCGCGGGTTTCCGCGTCGAAGTCCTTGACCTCGGTCTCGTAGTCCAGGGGGTTCGGCAGCGCCTCGATGTGCGGCCAGTCGGAGCCGAAGACGACCCGGTCGGCGCCCATGAGTTCGACCGTCTCGTGGACGTCGTCCTCCCAGAACGGGTTGATCCAGATGTGGCGCTTGAACGTCTCGACCGGGTCCTCGGGGAACAGGCCCGGCACCTTGCGGTTGACCGAGCGCAGCTTGCGGAACAGGTCGCCGAGGAACTCCGAGCCGTTCTCCACCGACACCACGCGCACGTTGGGGAAGCGGTGGAAGACCCGGTCGAGGATCAGCGACGCGAGGAAGTCGTAGATCGGGCGCTCCATCGTCCACAGCATGGTGACCGACGGCTTGCCGTGCCCCTTGAAGTCGGTGGACAGGCCCTGCTTGCGGCTGTAGCCGTTGGCCGAGTAGCCGCTGTCGCCCGCGTGCACGACGACCGGGATGCCGGCCTCGTTTACCCGGGCCCAGAACGGATCGAACACCGGGTCGCCCGGCGTGAAGGGCCCGTCGGCGGTGGTCGGCGCCGCCGGGCGCATGCACACCACGCGGCAGCCGTTCTCCAGCGCGCGGTCCAGGTCGGCGAGGGCGGTGTCCAGGTCGGCCAGCGCGATGTACGGCGCGGCGAAGATCCGGTCCTGGTAATTCCAGCCCCAGTCCTCCTCCAGCCAGCGGTTGAAGGAGCGGAACAGGTGGCCGACGGCCTTCGGGTCGTGCTTGAGCGCGTCCTCGTAGATCATCCCGAGGGTCGGGAACAGCCAGGTCTTGTCGAGGCCTTGGGTGTCCATCACCTGCACGCGCGCGGCCGGGTCGCGGTATTCCGGGCGGATCGGCTCGCGTTCGCGGAGGAACTCCAGCGGGTTGCGGCCGTCCGGGTTGCCGCGGAAGTACTCGGCCATCGCGCCGGCTTTGGCGATCGGGTCGAACGTCGGGTTCACCACGGCGTGGTTCACCTTGCCGCCGATCACGTGGTACTGGCGCCCGTTGATCTCGCACCACTGGATGACGCTGCCGCCGAGGCGCGGGTCAAGGTGGCGGGTGAACGCGTCGAGCGCCTCGTAATAATGGTTGTCTGCGTCAAAGATGATGCCCATGCCGGTCATTGTGCGGCGAAGGGGTGGCCGAAACAAGGTAAGGGTGTCTGTCTTTTCTACGGCTCCGGGACCGGGTGCTTCACCGCGTTCTTGACCATCTTGTCGCGCAGCGCCTGCGCGAGATCGACGCCCAGGCTGTCGCACACGTTCAGCAAGTACGCGAACACGTCGGCGACCTCCTCGCGCACGTGCTCGGCCGTCTCCGGATCGGCCATCACGTTCGCCGCCTGCTCCGGCGTGAGCCACTGGAAGATCTCCACCAGCTCGGCGGCCTCCACACTCAACGCCATGACCAGGTTCTTCGGCGAGTGGTACGGCTCCCACCCGCGCTCCGCGGTGAATTCGCGCAAGGCTCCGGTCAACTCCGTGATGGCGTCCATGCGCCCCAGTCTGCCGCGCGCGTGCCGACGCCACGGTGTCGGTGGGCCGGGGGACAATAGGGCGGTCGGACGCACGCACACGCGTGGACAGCAGCGGACACCAGCGGAAAGGTCGGTCACGGTCGCATGAGGGTCGCCACCTGGAACATCAACTCGGTCGGGGCCCGGCTGCCGCGGCTCCTCGAATGGCTCGAAGGCAGCGCGCCCGACGTGCTGTGCCTCCAGGAGCTGAAGTGCGCCGCGGACGCGTTCCCCTACGAGGCGGTGCGCGAGCTGGGCTACGAGACCGAGGCGCACGGCGACGGCCGGTGGAACGGCGTCGCCATCCTGTCCAAGGTCGGCATCACCGACGTGGTGCGCGGCCTCGACGCCGGCCCCGCCTACGAGGACGTCCAGGAGCCGCGCGCGATCTCCGCGACCTGCGGCCCGGTACGCGTCTGGTCGGTCTACGTGCCCAACGGCCGCGAGGTCGGCCACGCGCACTACCAGTACAAGCTCGACTGGCTCGCCGCCCTCAAGACCGCCGTCGCCGACGACGCGGCCGGCGAGCGCCCGTTCGCGGTGCTCGGCGACTTCAACGTCGCCCCCACCGACCGGGATGTGTGGGACATCAAGCTGTTCGACGGCGCCACCCACGTCAGCGCCGCCGAACGCACCGCGCTGGCCGAGCTGGAGAAGACCGGCCTGACCGAGGTCATGCCGCGCGCCCTCAAGTACGACGTGCCGTTCACGTTCTGGGACTACCGCGAACTCGGCTTCCAGAAGAACAAGGGCATGCGCATCGACCTGGTGCTCGGCAACGCCGGCTTCACCGGCGCGGTCACCGACGCCTACGCCGACCGCGAAGCCCGCCGCGGCAAGGGCACCTCCGACCACGCCCCGGTCGTGGTCGACCTGGACCTCTGAGCCCGCCGACCCTTCGGCCCCACCGCCCCCACCGCCCCCTTTGACCCTTTGGCCTAGGGGGCGACGGCAAGCGGCCGCGGCCCGACCTCCCGGTCGGGACCGCGGCCGCACGTGCCGTGAGTCGGCTCAGAGATACATGCCGTCGCCAATCGGCGGCCGGTGCGCCTCCACCGGCGACCCGCCGTTCTTCAGCGCGTACAGCTCGGCCAGCGTCGCCGACCCGCCCACGCCCTGGGACGTGCCCAGCCACGCGGACGCCTCGGAGTACTCGAGCGGCCCCACCTCGATCTGCGCCAGGCACCGGCCCGGCCGCACCACCGCCGGATGCAGCGCACCCAGCGACTCGTTCGTGGTGATCGCCACCAGCACGTTCCGGCCCTGCCCGAGCAGCCCGTCGGTCAGGTTCAGCAGCCGGGACAGCGCCTGCCCCGTCGACCGCTTCGCCTCGCCGCGGATCAGCTCGTCGCAGTCCTCCAGCACCAGCAGCCGCCACTTGTTCTGCTCGGCGTCGTCCTCCTCACCGGTCCGGCCGATCGCCACATCCATCAGATAGCCGGTGTCGCCGAACAGCGCCTCGGGATCCAACACGCAGTCCACCCGGCACCAATCCCGCCACTCGCGCGCCAGCGACCGCAGCACCGTCGTCTTGCCGGTGCCCGGCGGACCGTGCAGCAGGATCAGCCGCCCCGCCACGTCGTCCCGGCCCACCGCCATGAGCTTGTCGAACGCGGACGCCGTCGCGCCCGCGTAGTTCCGCCGGATGGAATCCCACGGCGCCGCGGCGATCGACCGCGTCGTCCGGTACGGGCCGCGCCGCGCCGAGTGGTACCAGAAGCCCATCGGCACCGCCTCGTCCTGCGGCTCCGGATCGGCCTTGGCGTGCTTGACCGCCTTCTTCAGCACCGCGCGCCCGGTCTTGGCGTCTTCCGCGGTCACCGTCACCTCGCCGCCGCCGCTGCGCCACACCACGGCACGCAGCGTCCAGCCTTCGCCCGCGGCCAGCGTGGACCGCCGGTCGTCCTCCTCCGCGGAACGCAGCACCTTCGCGCCGCGAGGCACCAGCTTGGCGCCCGGGCGGATCCGGTCGAGGCGCACGGTACTCGCCCACGGCTGGCGGCCCGAGACGAACTCGGCCAGCGTGAGGGCGTCGATCACGTCGTAGGGGGTGTCCGAATCGTCGAGGCCCAGGGCATACGGCAAGGTCCGGGACGGGTCGAGGGGGGCCGCGGGATCCCGCGGCTCGCGTCCGCCGGGTTCGGCGGACTCCACCCCATGGATCCGGGCCGGCATCTGACGGGGCATGGACATGCATCGATCATCCGTGCCTCCGGGGCGCACGTATAGCGGTTTTGCGGAAAACCGCCGTGCAAGCGCTCCGGAACCGGTTCGCTACGCCTCCGCGAACTCGGCCCGCAGCGCCGTCACCGCGGCCGCCAGCGCGGCATCGTGGCCCAGCCCCAACCGGCGGGTCTTCCGCGCGAATTCGGCCGCCGCGGCGGCCGCCTCGCGGTGCGCGGTGTCGCCGACCGCGGCGACGAACGTGCCGTTGCGGCCCCGCGTCTCGACCACGCCGTCCGCCTCCAACTCGCGGTAGGCGCGCGCGACCGTGTTGACCGCGAGGCCGAGTTCCGCGGCAAGTGCGCGCACCGTCGGGAGCTTCGTGCCGGTCGGCAGCGCGCCGCCCCGCGCCTGTTCCGCGATCTGCTCCCTGACCTGCTCGAACGGCGGTGTCGCGGAGTGCGGGTCGAGGGTGATCTCCATGCCCGCAAGTCTGACGCACCGCGCGCGCTGCCACCCGGGTGCGGAACGGACCGGCGCGTCGGATCCGCGGTCCGCCCCGTGTCCGCCGCCCCCGTGGAATCGTTCCGTTGGTATCGATACGCGGACAACCAGCAACCGGGCAAGGGGATGACACGCGCATGACCACCGCCGCCGACCACCGCGAGCACACCCACCACCAGCACGTGCACGGCGAAGGCTGCGGCCACGTGTCCGTGCCGCACGGCGACCACATCGACTACGTGCACGACGGCCACATCCACCGGGTGCACGACGGCCACGTCGACGAATGCACCACCGGCGCCCACCAGGTCCACGACGGGCACCACCACACGCACGGCGAGGGCTGCGGCCACGTCGCCGTGCCGCACGACGACCACGTCGACTACATCCACGACGGGCACCGCCACGCCGCCCACGGCGACCACTGGGACGACCACTAGGCCCTGCCCGCATGGCGCGCGACCGGCCGCCCCCGGGCATCGGAACGCCGCACGGGCCGGCTGTCCAGTCCGTTCCCCCGACCGCGTAATCCGTTCGCGGGAAGGCGAACCCCGGGAACCAGGGCGTCCGAGGGGGCAGTCTCGGCACATGGACATTCTGGTGATCGGCGGCTCGGTCTTCGTCGGCCGGGCCCTCGCCGAAACGGCGCTCGCCCGCGGCCACTCCGTCACGACGTTCAACCGCGGCCGCACGGGCACCGACGTGCCCGGCACGGAAAACGTCCGCGGCGACCGGACGGACAAGGACGACCTCGCGCGGCTCGCCGAGGGCCGCACCTGGGATGCCGTCGTCGACGTGTGCGGCTTCAGTCCGCGCGTCGTCGGCGACGCCGTCCGGGCCCTCGACGGACACGCGGACACGTACGCGTTCATCTCCAGCATCTCCGCCTACCCGGACTGGCCGGGGGCCCGCGTCGACGAGAACTCCCCGCGCTTTCCGTGCCCGCCCGACGCCGAAGCGGGCGACGGCAGCTACGGCGCCCTCAAAGCCGGCTGCGAACGCGCCGTCGAAACCGGCTTCGGCGGCCGCGTCCTCGTCGTCCAACCCGGCCTCATCCTCGGCCCCCACGAGAATGTGGGCCGCCTGCCATGGTGGCTGCGCCGCATGGCCGCCAGCGGACGCGTCCTCGCCCCCGGCGCCCCCGACCGGCCGATGCAGGTCATCGACGTGCGCGACCTCGCCGCGTTCGTCCTCGACGCCGTCGAGGCAGGAAAGACCGGCCGCTACCTGGCCGGCGGCACACCCGACAACACCACCGTCGGCGAATTCCTCGGCGCCTGCGTCCAAGCCGCCGGATCGGACGCCGAACTCGTCTGGGTCGACGACCAATTCCTCCTCGACCACGACGTCGCCCCGTGGACCGAACTGCCCCTGTGGGCACCGCTCACCGACGACCTCGCCGGCGTGTGGCTTTCCGACTCCGCGAAAGCCGCCGCCGAGGGCATGACCTGCCGCCCCGTCCCGGAAACCGTCGCCGACACCTGGGCCTGGTACGAAGCCGCCGGACTGCCCGCCGAACTCCCGAGCTACGCCACCCATGCCGGCAGCCAAGGCATCGACCCGGACAAGGAACGGCGCATCCTCGCCGCCTGGGACGCCCGCTGACCCGCCGTTTCCCGGGCCGCCGACCGGCCCGGGGAACGGCCCGGGGAACGGCCGTCCGCCTCGGTTCCCGCCCGGCGGCCGGGCGCCGCGTAGGGTGACGCCGTGCGCCCGATACGAGCGGTCCGCGGCCTCCCCGGCCGGCTGCCCGCACGGGTCTTCGGCCTGCCCGGCGTGGACTTCGCCCTCGCCCTGGCCATGCTCCCCGTGCAACTCGTCGGCGTGTTCATCGTGTCCGTGCCCGTATACGTCCTCGACACCGGCGGCGGACCCCCGAAACGCCTCGAAGGCACCGAAGTCGACTGGCTCGCCTACCTGCTGCTCGTCGGCGCCGCACTGACCCTCGCCCTCCGCACCCGGACGCCCCGGCCCGCCCTCGTCGCGGAAAGCGGCATCCTCGCCGCCTACCTGGCCCGCGGCTACCCCGTCGGCCCGATCGTCCTGCCGGTCATGCTGTGCCTCTACAGCACCGCCGTCGCCGGACGCCGCCGCCAAACCACGCTCGCCGCGCTCGCGTTCGTCGCCGCCGCCTGCGGCCTGTGGGTGCCGCGCATCGCCCGCATCCTCGACACCGCACCCACGTTCGTCGGCACCGTCACCGTCTTCTACGCCGTCGTCCTCGCGATCTTCGGCGGCCCCGTGCTCTTCGGCGAACTCGTCCGGTTCCGCCGCGAAGCCGACGAGGCCCGCGTCGCCCAGGCCATCCGCGACGCGGAACGCCGGGTCGCCGACGAACGCCTCCGCATCGCCCGCGAACTCCACGACGTCGTCGCGCACAGCATGGCCGGCATCGCCGTCCAAGCCGCCGCCACCCTGCGCATGCTCGGCGACCCCGACCCCGAAGTCCGCGACTCCCTCACCGCGATCCGCACCGCCAGCCGCGAAGCCCTCGGCGAACTCCGCGCCACCGTCGGCATGCTCCGGGACAGCGGCCTCACCGAAACCGACGGCCTGGAACGCCTCGACACGCTGATAGCCGCCGTCCGCAAAGCCGGCGTCCCCGTCGACCTCGAACGCTCCGGCACCGAAGTCCCGCTGGCCGCGCCCACCGGCCACGCCGCCTACCGCATCGTGCAGGAATCCCTCACCAACGTGCTGCGGCACGCCGGGCGAGGTGCGACCGCGCAGGTGAAGGTCGCGTACGGTGAGAACGAACTGCTGCTCGAAGTCGTCGACGACGGCCGCGGACCGGCCGGACTCCCCGGCTCCGGGCACGGCCTGTCCGGCATGCGCGAGCGCGCCGAAGCGGTCGGCGGCACCGTCGCCGCGGGAGCCGCCGGACCGGACCGCGCCGGGTTCCGGGTCTCCGCCCGCCTCCCGATCGCCGCCTCCGGGTGACCGGACCGCGGTTGCGGATTGCACAGGACCGCAGAGGGCTGCCCGGGACTGCCCGGGACTGCACCAACCGCATCGGACGGGACCGGACGGGATCGGACGGGATCGGACCGGATCGGACCGGATCGGACCGGATCGGACCGGATCGGGGCGAAGGGGCTGAGGAGGCTGTGGTCATCCGCATCGGGCTCGCCGACGACCAGGCGCTGGTCCGCACCGGCTTCCGCGCCCTGCTCGGCACCGAACCCGACTTCGCGGTGGTCGGCGAGGCCGCGGACGGCGGCGCCGCCGTGGAACTCGCCCGAGAGCGGCGCCCCGACGTCCTCCTCATGGACATCCGCATGCCCGACGTCGACGGCCTCACCGCGACCCGCCGCATCGTCGGCGATCCCGAACTCGCCGGAGTCCGCGTCGTCATCCTCACCACCTACGCCGAAGACGCGAACGTGTACCGCGCGCTCCGCGCGGGCGCCAGCGGTTTCCTCGTCAAAGACGCCGAGGTTGAGGAACTCGTGCAAGCCATCCGCGTGGTCGCCCGCGGCGACGCGCTGCTGTCGCCCGCGATCACCCGGCAGGTCATCGCCATGTTCGCGCGCAACGACGTCCGGCCCGACGCCCCCGCCGCCGACGGGACCGCGCCCGACACCCGCCCGGACGCGCGCCTGGACGCGCTGACCGACCGCGAACGCGAAGTCCTCGCCGCGGTCGCCGCCGGACTGTCCAACGAGGAGATCGCCCAGCACCTCGGCATGAGCAAGTACACCGTCAAGACGCACCTGAGCCGCATGCTCGCCAAACTCGCGGTCCGCGACCGGGCGCAACTGGTGATCGCCGCCTACGAGACCGGCTTCGTCCGCCCCGGCGGCACGTGACCGGCCGGCGGACGGGGGCGCGTCATGCCCGCGCCGTAGTTCTCGCGCCGTACCCCGCGCCCCGGTACCCCGCGCGGCGCAGCCCCGGAACCCTCCGCACGGGCGACGCACCGCGCCCCGCGGCGCGGAAGGATCACGGAATCCGGCCCGGCGCGCCGACCGTCGGCCGCCCCACGGCGAGAAGGGTGAGCGCCCGCCATGCGCCTCGACGACATCCTCCCCGAATGGCACTACCGGGAGCGGCACGTCATCGAAATCGACGCCCCCGCCGACGTGGTCTTCCGTGCCGTCGCGGACGTCACCTGGCACGAGGTGCCGGTGTTCCGCACCCTCATGGGCCTACGCCGCGGCGGCACCCCGCAAGCGCAGGCACGCATTCTCGCGAGCATGGCGGACGGCGGGTTCACCGTGCTCGACCGGCTCGGCAACGAACTCGTCCTCGGCACCCTCAGCCGCACCCGGTTCCGCGGCGCCGCGCCGCTCCCGGCCGGGGAACCCGCGGACGGGTTCCGCGGCTTCACCGCCCCCGGGCACTGGAAGATCGCGGTGAACTTCCACCGGCGCGGCTCCACGGTGTCCACCGAAACCCGCGTGTGGGCGACCGACGAACGGGCCCGGCGTGCGTTCCGCCCCTACTGGCTGGCGGTCCGCGGCCCCAGCGGCATGATTCGCCGCGTGTGGCTGCGGGCGGTACGCGAACGCGCGCACAACGAACCGGTGTTCCTGTGAGGGTTCCTGCGGCGCAGCGGCCCGGCATGCGGGCGGCGGGTGGTCAGGCGGTGGCGTACACCTTCTCCACGAACTCGGCGATCTGCCGGTCGGTGACGTTCCGCGCCAGGTCGGCTTCGGTGATCATGCCGCACAGCTTGTGCCCGTCCGCGGTGTCGATGACCGGTATACGGCGGATCTGGTGCCGCTCCATCATGTCGAGCACGTCGGTCACGTCGGCGTCGGCGTCGCACCAGTACAGCTCGCCGCTCAGTTCCCCGGCCTTCGTGGTTGCCGCGTCGTGTCCTTCGGCGCAGCAGTACAGCATGATGTCGCGGTCGGTGATCAGGCCCTTGAGCCGCTCGTCGGTGCCGCAGATCGGCACACACCCGACGTCCAGGTCCCGCATCATGCGGGCGGCGTCCTGCAGCGAGGCGTCTTCCTTCACGCATTCGGCACCGGCGTGCATGACATCGCGGGCTTTGAGGTTGGTGGTGTCCATGAGAGGCGGTCCCTTCGGAGGAACGGCCGGGGCTCTCCGGTCACAGCAGGGCGCCGTGACAAACGCCACGCGGCCTCTTCCAGCCTAGGCCGAACCGGGCAATCCGCCTGATATGCGCCGACGGGTAGGCGTGCCGGGCAACGGCCGGACAGGCCTTGGCAAAGATTTGTCGGACCGGCGGGAACTCGGCAACAACGCCACGCGTCATGGGTGTCACCGAGTGCAGTGTGTGCTGTGTGCCCCCGGCAGGAATCGAACCTGCGACCAAGTGCTTAGAAGGCACCTGCTCTGTCCGCTGAGCTACGGGGGCGGGGCGAGAGGATCATGCACGGGATCCGGCCGCGGCACAACACAATAGAGGCGCGTCCCCGTAGTGCTGCCCGCGCCGCATCGACCGTTACCTGATCAGACGCAGTTGGCGGCCAGAATGTGATCAGACGGGAGCATGGTTCCCGGCAAATCGGACAGATGGGTTCGGCGGGCAATTGCCGTGCCCGCCGCGAGGCCACCGGCGAGACGGCGAGGACGTACGGACATGACGGGCACCACCACCAAGCCGCTGCGCGCGGCACTCCTAGGGTACGGACTCGGCGGGGCCGCGTTCCACGCCCCGTTCCTCGCCGCACTGCCGGACTTCGACCTGGCCGCCGTGGTCACCGGCAACCCGGAGCGCGCCGCCGAGGTCCGCCGCCGGTACCCGGACACCGACGTCGTCGCCTCCGCGGCGGAGCTGTTCGGCCGGGCCGCCGACTTCGACCTCGCCGTGGTCACCGTGCCCAACCGCTTCCACGCCCCGCTCGCCCGCGAAGCCCTCGACGCCGGCCTGCACGTCGTCGTCGACAAGCCGTTCGCGGGCACCGCCGCCGACGGCCGCGACCTCGCCGCGCTGGCCGCGGCCCGCGACCGGCTGCTGTGCGTCTTCCAGAACCGCCGCTGGGACGGCGACTTCCGGACACTGCGCGGCCTGATCGACCGCGGCGACCTCGGCGACGTCCTGCGCTTCGAATCCCGCTTCGAACGCTGGCGCCCCGAAGCCGCCCTCGACGCGTGGAAAGAGGACACCGACCCGGCGGCCCTCGGCGGCATCCTCTACGACCTCGGCAGCCATCTGATCGACCAGGCCGTCGCGCTGTTCGGCAAGCCGCTCTCCGTCTACGCCGAACTCGAACGGCGCCGCCCGGGCGTCGGCGTCGACGACGACACCTTCATCGCGCTGTCCCACGCCGGCGGCGAACGCTCCCACTTGTGGACGAGCGCCGTCGCCGCCGACCTCGGGCCGCGCCTGCGCGTCCTCGGCAGCAAAGCCGCCTACGTGAAGTACGGGCTCGACGTCCAGGAAGCCGCCCTCCGCGCGGGCACCCCGGCCGCGGGCCCGGACTGGGGCACGGAGGAACCGGGCGCGTGGGGCCGCATCGGCACCCCCGGTGAAACCGTGCCCGTGCCCACGCTCCCCGGCGCCTACCAGGACTTCTACACCGGCATCGCCGCCGCGATCCACGACGGCACCCCGCCGCCGGTGCCGCTCACGGAATCGATCACCGTCCTGGAGGTGATCGAAGCCGCGCAGCGGTCGGCGCGGGAGGGATCGGCGGTGGAGTTGTAGGACGGGGCGGGCGGCTTGGGCGCTTTTCGAGGCCCTGCGTCCGGGTGGTCGCGGGGCCGATCCGGGTCTGCGGTGCCTTCGGGCCCACGGCGCTTCGGGCCGGGCCCGGGGTACTTCAGGCCTCCGCGGCCCGAGGGCTTCGGGCCCAAGCCGCTCCGGGTCTGCGGTGCGCCGGGCTCACGGCGCTTCGGGCTCGGGGTGCTCGGAGGCAGGGTTGGTGGCGCTCGCTTGTGCGGGCTTCGGGGGGCGTCCGGCGTGGGAGCGCCGAGGCTCCGTTGGCCGACCCGGCCCGCCGCCCCACCACCACCCCATCGCCCGACCAACCCGTCACCCCACCGCTCCGCGCCCCACGATCCACAGCCCCGCGACCCGCCGCTCCGCCGATGCACCCGCCGTCCGCTGCCCTGTCGGCCCATCGCCCCGCCAAGCGGCCGAACCGTCCGGCGGCGCCCCGCGCCGTCCGGTCGCCCCGGGCTCCGGCGCCGCCGTCTCGCCCGCACGACCCCGTCGACCCCTTTTGTTCGCGCGATCGTCACCGGAACGGATGGGTGATTTTCCCGTGGATCGGGGGATTGTTCCCTTCGTGGTGATGGCGCGGTGATCCCGGGAAGCGGCGGACTGCCGGGTGCGGCGGCGTGGGTGCGGGACGCGGCCGCCGGCGTACGGCTCCCGCTCGACCTGCCGGGGGCCGACGAAGCGCGGCGTACCCGGCGGGAACTCGTCGCCCAGCTCGACGACTACGTGCTCCCTCGCCTGCGGCACCCGGATGCGCCGCTCGTCGCCGCGTTCGTCGGCTCCACCGGCACCGGGCGCTCCACCCTCGTCAACGCGCTGACCCGCCGCGTCGTCAGCCCGCACGGCGTCCTCCGCCCGACCACCCACGTCCCCGTCCTGGTGTGCCGGGCCGCCGACCGGCACTGGTTCGCGGGCGCCCGCATGCTGCCCGGGCTGCGGCGGATCGCCCCGGGCCCGCGCGGGGAGGCCGCGGAACCCGCGCTCGTCCTGCAGATCGACGAACGGGTGCCCGCCGGAATGGCGCTCCTCGACGTCCCGGATCCGGCGTCGGTGGCCGCCGTCGGCGACGACCTGGCCGTGCGGCACATCGCCGCGGCCGACATCTGGGTGTTCACCACCACCGCGGAACGCTACGCCGACGCCGTCCCGTGGCACCTGCTGCGGGTGGCGCGCGAGCGCGACGTCGAACTCGCCGTCGTCCTCAACCGCGTGCCCGCCGGCGATCTCCCCGAAGTGCAGAGCTACTTCGCGGCCCTGCTGGGCGGTGCCGGGCTCGGCGCCGCGCCCGTCTTCCCGGTGCCCGAGACCGACCTCGCGCACGGACTGCTCGCCCGCGACGTCATCGCGCCGCTGCGCGCCTGGCTGTTCGACCGGGCCACCGATCCGACAATGCGCGGCGCCGTCGCCCGGCGCACGCTCGGCGGCGCGCTCGGGAGCGTGCCCCGGCGCGCCCGGGTCGTCGGACGCGCCGCGCTGCGGCAGCACGACGCGGCGGGGGCGCTGGCGACGTGCGTGACCCGCACGTACTCGGCCGCGGTCCGGCAGGTCGCCGCGGAACTCGCCGGCGGCGCGGTCTTCGGCGGCGAACTGGCCGCCGCGTGGGCACGCTGGGCCGCCGCCGGGCTGCCTACCGACGGGGCGCGGCGGATCGAGGACGCGGTCGTGACGTCGGTGGGGCGGCTGGTGCAGGACGTCGTGGAAGGGGCCGCGGAGCACACGACGGATTGCTGGGCGGGACGGCCCGGGGGTGAGGCGCTGCGCCCCGGGGGCCGGGCATCGGACGGGGTGCCAGCCTCCGGCCCGGCGCTCGCGGGCTTCGCCGCCGCGGGCCCTGGTCCCGCCGCCCTCGCCGCCGCGGCGGCCGAAGCCTGGCGGACCGCCGTCCTCGACGGGCTTCCCGAGGGCACCGGCGACACCGGACGCGCCCTCGCCCTGCTGCTCGTCGCCGCGGTGACCCCCGAAGACCGCCCCGCCGACGACGCCGCGCGGGCCGCGCTGGGCCCGGGCGTGCCCGCGGCGCGCGGCAGCCGCGGACGGGCGCCGGGGCGCGCGACGGACCTTGCGGGCCTGGTCGCGCCCGCGTCCGAGGACCTGCGCGCCCGCGCGGAAACCGTCGTGAATACCGAACGCGAACGGCACACGGCGGCCGTCGCCGCGCTGCGCACCGATCCCGGGCAGGCGCTCGACCAGGCCGTCGAGGAACTGGGGCGGAGCGGATGAACACGGTGCACGACCGGTTCGTCGGCGCGTACCCCGGACACGCGTACGGCACCGAGGAGGAACCCACCCGGCTGCTCGCCCGGTTGTCGGCGCTCGACCGGATGACGGAAGCCGCCGCGGGCCGATTGCCGGACGAACGCCTGCTCCCCGTCAGGGCGTTGCTGGACCGCGCGGATGCCCGGCTGCGGACCGCGCCGCGGCACAGCGCCGTCGTCATCGCCGGAGCCACCGGTTCGGGCAAGTCGTCGCTGTTCAACGCCCTCGTCGGACTCGACCTGTCGCCGGTAGGCGTCCGGCGGCCCACCACCACCGGCGCGGTCTCGTGCGCGTGGGACCCGGACGGCGCCGGGCCGCTCCTCGACCTGCTCGGATTCCCGCGCGGACGGCGGATCCCGCGGCACGGCGTCCTCGACGACGCCGGACCGCTCCGCGACCCGGTGCTGTCCCGGCTCGTCCTCATCGACCTGCCCGACCACGACTCGGTCGAGACCGGCCACCGCGAGGAAGTCGACCGCTACGTCGCCGCGGCCGACCACCTCATCTGGGTACTCGACCCGCAGAAGTACGCCGACGCACTCGTGCACCACGCCTACCTGCGGCCCCTCGCCCAACACGCCGACGTGCTGACCGTCGTGCTCAACCAGACCGACCGGCTGCCCGGCCCGGACGCGGTCGCGCAGGTCACCACCGACCTGCGGCGGATCCTCGCGGACGACGGGCTGGCCGACGTACGGCTCATCGCCACCTCGGCCGCCACCGGCGACGGCGTGCGGGAGCTGCGGGACGCGGTCGCCGGCGTCGCCGCGTCGCGGCGCACCGCGCTGCTGCGGCTGTCCGCCGACCTCGACCACCTCACCGCGTCCTTCGACCGGGTCTTCACCGGCGTGGTCCCGGGGGCGGAGACCTTCGACCCGCCGGTGCGGGACCGCCTCGTGGACGGGATCGCGGGCGCGGCGGGGATCGGCGGGGGCGGCGGAGAGCGGGGCGCGGTGTATCCGATCCACGTCCACGAAGTCGACCTGGCCGTGCGGCACGCCGCCTTCGGCCTCGTCCGCGACCTGCCGCGCCCGTGGGCGTCCGGCGTACGGGAAGCCCTCGCGCACGGGGCACGCCGGGTGCCCGAAGCACTCCGCGCGGAACTCGCGACCCCGGCCGGGCCCGCGGCCGCGGTACCGGCACGGGTGCAGGCGGCGGCCGTGGCGCTGTGGGTCGGCGTGGCACTGACCGTGCTGGGCGTTGTGGGGATCGCGCTGGCCCTCGCCGACATCGAACCGATCGGGCGCGTGGACGGCTGGTACGCCGCGCTCGCCCCGCTCGCGGCCGGGGTGCTGCTCGCCCTCGGCGCGCTGTACGCGGGGGAGGCGTGGCGGTCGGAAGCCGACCGGGACCGGCGGGTCGCCGCGGAACGCGAACTGCGGGCCCGGGTGGCCGGGGTCGCGGACGAGTACCTCGTCGACCCGGCGACGGTCGAGCTGGAACGGTACCGCGAGGCGCACGCGTTCTTCGTGGCGGCACGGGAGGCGTTGCACGTGCACTGAGGTTCGGCCGGGAGGCGCTGTGTGTGCGCTGAGCACCGCGGCGGGGGCCCCTGCCCGCCTTCCGTAAGCCGCCCGGTGTGAGCCCCGCAATCCCTCGATCCGGTGATTCCGTTGTCCACAGGCCGGGGTTGTCCACAGCCTGAGCGCAGCCGGCCCCGGGCTCCGGCCGCTTCCGGGATGGTGAGCGCATCGCGCCCGCCACACCCTCTTCCCCTTTCCCGGAGGCCCGCCGTGTCCGACACCCAGGTCACCCTCGTCGGCAACGTCGTCAGCGACGTCCGCTCCGCCACCACCCTCAGCGGAATCCCGCTGGCCACCTTCCGCATGGCCGTCGCCCCGCGCCGCTACGACCGCGACACCAACCAATGGACCCAAGGCGAATCCACCTTCTACACCGTGGCCGCCTGGCGACGCCTCGCCGAACACACCCTCTGCTCCATCGACAAGGGCGACCCCGTCGTCGTCACCGGCAAACTCCGCGCCCGCGCCTGGCAACGCGACGACCGCCGCCATACCAGCGTCGAAGTCGAAGCCACCGCCCTCGGCCACGACCTCACCCGCGGCACCTCCGTCTTCACCCGCACCCGCCGCCCCGACCCCGACCTGGAGAACCCGTCGGAAGCCACCGCCATCCGCCTCGCCGACCCCACGGAACCCGCCGAGGCATCAGCCCAAGCCGCCTAGCCCGCCGGGAGGTTCGGCCCGAGACCTAGGATCCGCGCATGATGATCACTGCGCGCTACACACACACGTGGAGAACGGCTCTGGGGGCGGCAGGGCTGGCCTTCGTCGCCACGCCCATGGCAGCCCTGCCGGCCGGCGTCGTCCTGTGCGCCGTGGCCAGGTTCTTCACCGACTGGGGCATGTCCCTCACGACCTTCGTCGGTATCTGCCTTACGTTGGTCTTCGCCGTGGTCTTCCTCGCCCGCACGATGGTGAGATCCGGTGAGCTGCACGTGGTCATGGACGACACCGGCTACACCTGCGAACAGGCCGGCAAGATGACCGGCACCGTCACCTGGGCCACCATGAAGAGCGTCTTCCGCGCCTGCGGCTTCGTCATGTTCCGCATGCCCGGCGGCGGCATCGCCGCCGTCCCCGAGAGCGCTTACTCGCCGGCCCAGCTCGCCGAAATCGACGCCTTCATACGTGCCCGCAAGACCCCGCAGCAGGCATAGCCCCAGCCCACAGCCGTCCGCGTACTCCGCGTTCGGCATCCACTACCGAACGTCGGGGGAAGCCGCCCGTCCCCGCCGTCCCGTCCGGTGGCCGGTCGTGCCGCCGTCCGACCCGCGACCGGAATCGTCGTCCGGCCCCGCGGCGTAGGACACTCGTTCCGGAGCGGACAACCACAGACCCTAGGATCGGGAGCATGGCGGAGTACATTTACACGATGCGCAAGACGCGCAAGGCTCACGGCGACAAGGTGATTCTTGACGACGTGACCCTGTCGTTCCTGCCCGGCGCGAAGATCGGCGTCGTCGGCCCGAACGGCGCGGGCAAGTCGACCGTGCTCAAGATCATGGCGGGTCTGGAGCAGCCCTCGAACGGCGACGCGTTCCTGTCGCCCGGATACACGGTCGGCATGCTCCTTCAGGAGCCTCCGCTGAACGAGGAGAAGACCGTCCTGGAGAACGTCCAGGAAGGCGCCGAGGCCACCCTCGGCAAGCTCCGGCGGTTCAACGAGATCGCCGAGCTGATGGCGACGGACTACTCCGACGCGCTCATGGACGAAATGGGCAAGCTCCAGGAGGAGCTGGACCACGCCAACGCGTGGGACATCGACGCCCAGCTCGAACAGGCCATGGACGCGCTCGGCTGCCCCCCGGGCGACTGGGCGGTGACCAACCTCTCCGGCGGCGAGCGGCGCCGTGTGGCGCTGTGCAAGCTGCTCCTCGAAGCGCCCGACCTGCTGCTCCTCGACGAGCCCACCAACCACCTCGACGCCGAATCGGTGCAGTGGCTGGAGCAGCACCTGGAGAAGTACGCCGGCACCGTCGTGGCGGTCACCCACGACCGGTACTTCCTCGACAACGTCGCCCAGTGGATCCTCGAGCTGGACCGCGGCCGCGCCTTCCCGTACGAAGGCAACTACTCGACCTACCTCGAGACCAAGCAGTCCCGCCTCAAGGTCGAGGGCCAGAAGGACGCCAAGCGCGCCAAGCGGCTCAAGGAAGAACTCGAGTGGGTCCGCTCCAACGCGAAGGGCCGCCAGGCCAAGAGCAAGGCGCGCCTCGCCCGCTACGAGGAGATGGCGGCCGAAGCCGAGAAGATGCGGAAGCTGGACTTCGAGGAGATCCAGATCCCGCCGGGCCCGCGCCTGGGCAACGTGGTCATCGAGGTCGACAACCTCAACAAGGCCTTCGGCGAGAAGGTCCTCGTCGACGACCTGTCGTTCACGCTGCCGCGCAACGGCATCGTCGGCGTCATCGGCCCGAACGGCGCCGGCAAGACCACCCTCTTCAAGATGCTCATCGGCCAGGAGCAGCCGGACTCCGGCGACGTCAAGGTCGGCGACACCGTCAAGGTCTCCTACGTCGACCAGGGCCGCGCCAACATCGACCCGAAGAAGACGCTGTGGGAGGTCGTGTCCGACGGCCACGACTACATCAACGTCGGCCAGGTCGAAATGCCGTCGCGCGCCTACGTGTCCGCGTTCGGCTTCAAGGGCCCCGACCAGCAGAAGCCGGCCGGTGTCCTGTCCGGCGGCGAGCGCAACCGGCTCAACCTCGCGCTCACCCTCAAGATCGGCGGCAACCTGCTGCTCCTCGACGAACCGACCAACGACCTCGACGTCGAAACGCTGTCGTCGCTGGAGAACGCGCTCCTGGAGTTCCCGGGCTGCGCCGTGGTCGTCTCCCACGACCGGTGGTTCCTCGACCGGGTGGCGACGCACATCCTCGCCTACGAAGGCGAGTCGAAGTGGTTCTGGTTCGAAGGCAACTTCGAGTCGTACGAGAAGAACAAGGTCGAGCGGCTCGGCGCCGAAGCCGCCCGCCCGCACCGCGCGACGTACAAGAAGCTGACGCGCGGCTGACCCGGCAGCAGTCCCTGCGGTTCCCCCGGCCGATCGCGGCCGGGGGCCCGCGGGCCGGCTCCACCCGAGCCACCACAGAAAGGGCCGAACGTGGCCAGGCACGTGTACCAAGCCACCCTGCGGTGGTCCGATATGGACGCCTACCGGCACGTCAACAACGTGCAGTACCTGCGCTACCTCGAAGAAGCCCGCGTGGACATGATGTTCACCCTGGGCCAGCGCGAGGGCGCCAAGACGCTCGCCGAAGGCGTCGTGATCGCCCGGCACGAGATCGACTACCGGCGCCCGCTGGTCTGGCGCCCCGAACCGGTCCGCGTCGAAACGTGGGTGACCGAGATAAAAGCGGCCCGGTTCCAGCTGGGCTACGAAGTCCTCGACGACGACGGGGTGTACGCCCGCGCGACGTCGGTCCTCGTCCCCTACGACCTCACGGAGACGCGGCCGCGACGGCTCAACGCCGAGGAACGCGCGTACCTCGAACGCTTCCTGGAGTCCTGACCGCAGCATGACCGTGCCGCCCGTACTCCGCCTCGCCGACGGATCCGGAATCGCCGACCTGGCCGGATACCTCGTCCGCCTGCTGCGCTACGACCGCGCGGCAGCCGTCCACCTGCGCGCCGCGGGCGACGTGCTCGCCACGTTCGGCCGCGTCCCGTTCGGCACCGGCACAGCCGGCGTCCTGGCACTGCGCACCAGCGCACTCGCGGCACCCGCGCAGGTCGACGCGACGGTGTCGGCGGGACAACTGCTCGACGCGCTCGCGAAGGCGGACGACGCGGCGACGGCACGGCGGGCGGAGACCCCGCCTGTCGGCGACGTCGAAATCGCCCTCCCCGAGGCGATCACCGGCCCCCCGTGGACCGGCCTCCTCCCACCCCGCGCCGGCTGGTCCCGCGAGGCCTCCCTCCCGATCCCCGCGCTGGTCCACGAAGTCGCCGAAGCCGTCGGCCGTTTCCGCGCCCGCACCGAGGCCCTCCCCGCCCCGGACCGCACCCGCGCCGCCCTCGACCGCATCGCCGAGGACGTCTGGAGCAAGACCCTCCCCGGCGCCCCCGGCACCGGCCTCCCCCTCCGCGCCGCCCACGCCGCCGCCTCGCTCGGCTTCCTCGGCTCGGTCGACGCCGGCACCGACGCCTCCGTGCACGCCGTCGGCGGCTGGCTCCGCCTCGACGGCCCCTTCGGCTCGGTCTTCGTCCGCCGCGCGGGCGGCTCAAGCCTTTTCATACCCCGGCGCTGACGCCGGGTGGTTGCCGCGCTCCGCGGCCGGCACCCGACATCCCCCCATTTTCGGCCGAAGCCCCTATCGTCCTCGATATCGGTCACCAGCTCACCGCGGAGAGCCCCGACGATGAACGCCCCCACCACGGCCACCGCCGACCCGCACCCGCGCACAGGCGACGAGCGCGACAGCCGCCCCCCGTTGAGTTCCCGCCTCCCGCGCCCCTGGGCCTTCCCCCTCCTCGCCTACGCGTCGACGTGGATCCTCACCCTCGGCGTCTGGGCCTGGCTGGGCGACCGCAACGTCGCGCAAGTGCCGTCCGTCGAGCGGCGCAAGTACCACGGCTGGCAGCTGCACTTCGTGTTCAAGGACGCGTCGAACTACCTCGACGTCGCCCGGTTCGGCTACCCGGACCACCTGCCGCTGGCCGCCGACGGCTCGGTCAAGGCCAACAACACGGCCTTCTTCCCGCTCCTCCCCATGCTGGTCAAAGCGGTCGCCGTGCCGCTCGGCGGACGGTACGTGCTCGCCGCGCTGATCGTGTCCGTCGTGCTGGGCGCGGCCAGTGCGTTCGCGGTGTGGAAGCTCGCCGACCACCTGCGCGGGCGCCGGGTCGCCGACCGGGCGGTGCTGCTGTACTGCCTGTTCCCCGGCGCGTTCGTGTTCGGCTACCTCTATTCGGAGCCGCTGGCCGCGCTGCTCGCCGCGTTCTGCCTGCTCGCGCTCGTCAAACGGCAATGGCTGCTCGCCGGAGTCCTGGCCGGTGCCGGTACGGCGGTACGCCCCAACATGGTCGCCCTGTGCGCCGCATGCGCGGTCGCCGCCGCCGTCGCGATCCACCGGGAACGCGACTGGCGGTCGCTGTGGGCGCCGCTGCTGTCGCCGATCGGCGGTGCCGCGTACCTGGTCTGGGGGACCGTCAGATACGACGACGCGCGGTTCTGGTTCAAGACCCAGGACCAGGGCTGGGACCAGCACACCGACTGGGGCGTCGACACCGTCAAGCGCGTCCTGTGGCTCGACCCCGACGTCCGTGCCGAGCCCGCGCAGAACGCCGTGCACACGATCTTCTTCGTCCTGGCCGTGGTCGGTGTCGTCTGGCTCCTGCAGGAGAAGTTCCCGCCCGCCGTCACGGTGTTCACACTCGGTGTGCTGCTGCTGTCGTTCACGGCATCCGCGCAGGGCAGCAAGCCGCGGTTCGTGTGGACTGCCTTCCCGCTCCTCATCGCGGCCGGAGTCCGGTTGCGCGGAAGGGTGTTGGCGGCTGTGCTGGTCGCTTTCGCGGTCGGCTTCGTCTGGCTGGCCGGGTGGTCGCCGCTGCACTACGGGCGGGGCGCACCGTAGTGCGGTGCGGCCCCGTTGTCGGTGGGGTCGCGTAAAAAGGATGGCGCGGCGGTGTCGCCCACCTGTTGGATTGTCCGTCGGACCACCGCCGGAATCAGCGCATCGACGACCTGTCGCCGATGCGTCTTCGGCGTGTTTCCATGACCATGGTCTGAACCAATCCGGCACACTGTCCAACCGCCTGATTGTTTCCTTGACACCTTGCGCAGACGCGATACATCGTGTCCGTGAAGGCTCGCGACATATCGCGTTTGTGGGGGCTACAAAACATGAAGAGCTGGAAAAGGTTGTCCGCACTGCCATGCGGACGACGAAGTAAGTGGGTCGTACTCGGCTTCTGGGTCGTCGTCATCGCTGCCATGTTCCCGCTCGCCGGGAAGCTGAGCGGTGCGCAGAGCAACGAGATGTCGTCCTGGCTGCCGGGCAGCGCGGAGTCGACCAAGGTCGTCGAGATCCAGAAGGACTTCCGCGACGACACCATCGCGTACGCCAACGAGGTGTACTACAACCCGGCCGGTCTGGACCTCGCGGCCCAGCAGGCCATCACCGACGACTTCCTGGCGTTCAAGAACGTCAAGGGCGTCAGCGGCAACGTCGGTGAACCGCAGTACAACGACGCCAAGAACACCGCGCAGATCGCCATCCCGATCGCGGTGAAGGACGGCGGTTGGGAAGACCTCAGCAAGGCCGTCAAGGAGATCCGCAAAGTCGCCGACGACAAGCTGCCGAGCGGGGTGCAGGTCTACACGGCCGGTCCGGCCGGTATCGCCGCCGACCAGGCCGAGGCGTTCTCCGGCATCGACGGCGCGCTGCTGGGGATCACCGTCCTCATCGTCATCGTGATCCTGCTGCTGACCTACCGGTCGCCGACGCTGTGGTTCGTGCCGCTGCTGTCCGCGATCTTCGCGATGGTCGCCGCGTGGGCGGTCGTCTACCTGGCCACCAAGGCCGGTGTCACGGTCAACGGGCAGAGTTACGCGGTCCTCAACATCATGATCTTCGGCGCGGGCACCGACTACGCCCTGCTGCTGATCGCGCGCTACCGAGAGGAACTGCGCAACTACGAGGACCGGCACGAGGCCATGGCGCACGCGCTGCACCGCGCCGGCCCGGCCATCATCGCCAGTGCCGCCACGGTGGCCCTGTCGATGCTGGTGCTGCTCGCCGCCGAGATGAACTCCACGCAGGGCCTCGGCCCGGTGTGCGCCATCGGCATCGGCGTCGGCCTGCTCGTCATGATCACCCTGCTGCCCGCCCTGCTGGTCATCTTCGGCCGCTGGGCGTTCTGGCCGAAGATCCCGCACGTGGGCTCCGAGCAGGCGCACGCGAACGGCATCTGGACCCGGGTCGGCGGCGTCATCGAGAAGCGCGCCCGCACCGTGTGGGTGCTCACCGCGGTCGTCCTCGGCGTGTTCGCGCTCGGCCTGACCGGGCTCAAGGCGGACGGCCTGGAGCAGGCGGACGGCTTCACCAAGAAGCCCGACTCCATCAAGGGCATGGAGATCGCCAACAAGTCGTTCCCGCGCGGTGCCGGCGACCCGATCTACATCATCACCAAGGAGGCTGCCGCCGGCACGGTCCAAGACACCGTGCAGAAGGTCCAAGGCGTCTCGCCCAACGGCGTTGTCGTGGACGGCAAGGACCTCAAGGGCCACGGCCTGGTCGAACTGTCCGTCACCCTCTCCGACGGCCCGGACACCGCCGCCGCCCGGGACACCGTGGAGCGTCTGCGCGACGCCGTCCACCCGATCCCGGACGCCGACGCCAAGGTCGGCGGCGGGCCGGCGATGACGCTCGACATGCAGGCCGCGTCGGAGCACGACGACAAGGTGATCATCCCGCTCATCCTGCTGGCCGTGCTGATCGTGCTGTGCCTCCTGCTCCGCGCGATCGTGGCGCCGGTGATCCTGGTGCTCACCGTGGTGCTGTCGTTCGCGGCGGCGCTGGGCGTCAGCAGCCTGCTGTTCAACCACGTGTTCGGGTTCGCGGGCATGGACACGGGCATGCCGCTGTTCATCTTCGTGTTCCTCGTCGCCCTGGGCATCGACTACAACATCTTCCTGATGCACCGGGTCCGCGAGGAAGCCGGCCACCGCGGCACCCGGCAGGGCGCGATCGTCGGCCTCGCGGCCACCGGCGGGGTCATCACCTCGGCGGGCCTCGTGCTCGCCGCGACCTTCGCGGTGTTCGTCACCATGCCGATGGTCAACTTCGTGGAAATGGGCTTCGCGGTCGCGCTGGGCGTCCTCCTGGACACCTTCATCGTCCGCTCCGTCCTGGTCACCGCGCTGACCCACGACATCGGCCCGAAGATCTGGTGGCCGAGCCCGCTCGCCAAGCGGCCCGAGCCGTCCGGCGGCGACGCGGACGACGACGACCGCGATCGGGACCGCGCACTGGTGGGCTAGCCACACCCCGCTGACCCATCGTCAGCAACCGTGCGCACCGGGGCGCGCGGTAGTCCGAGATGCGAATCTTGGTCTACCGCGCGCCCCTTCGCGTGACATACACTCCCGATCCCCGGAACGCCCGGTCCGCACCGTCCCCGCGGCCCGGTCTGTCACCGGATCCGCACGAAAATGCGCGGCGCGCTACCGCTGTGTCCTGGACACGTAACCGGCCGCCCGCACCCATGGCGGCGGCGTCGCGGCGCCGACAGTCTGTTCCCAGTCCACCGGTCCGGCCCCGTGAACGGTCGGCGGACTCGGGAAACCCGCGTGCCGACCCAAGGGGGGGACGGCACGCGGACCCGGCAAGGGCGGTCTCACCCCCAGGAGGCCGCCCTTCGCATGTGCCCAGGCGGCCACGCCGCAGTTGCGGTTCCGTGCGCGGCTCGGCGCTCAGCCCCCCACGCTCCACCAGGCTGTCGTATGCGGCGGCACCACATGCCCTCCGCCCGGCGCCGTGTGCGCCCCCGACGCGGCGGCCGCGGCCAGCGACGCGTCGACCACGCCGCGGATCCGGTCCGCATCCCAACCGGCCAGCAAGTACGGGAAGTTGAAGGCCTGATGCAGCTCGTCCGGCCGGGTGTACGGCACCAGCCGCCCCGGATCCGGCAGCCACGCCTCCGCCACCGCGATCCGGTCGCCGCCCGCGCCGTCGCCGTACGAGTCCAGCACCCGCCGCCAGCCCCGGTACACGTCGTGCACCTCCGGCTGGTCCCAGTACGGCAGCCGGTGCCGCAGCCGACCCTCCAGCCCCTGCGGCACGGCACCCGCGTCCGGCAGCCCGAGCGCCTTCACCAGGCCGTGCGCGACATCCACCCGGAAGCCGTCCACGCCGCGGTCGAGCCAGTGCCGCAGGATCGACAGGTACTCGGAACGCACTTCGAGGTTGCGCCAGTTCAGGTCCGGCTGCTCGGGCGCGTACAGATGCAGGTACCACTGGCCGGGGCGGCCGTCCGCGTCCGGGACGCGCGTCCACGCCGGGCCGCCGAACTGCGACATCCAGTCGTTCGGCGGCTCGTCCCCGTCCGGCCCGCGGCCCTCGCGGAACATGTAGCGGGACCGCTCGCACGAACCCGGCCCGGCGGCGAGCGCCGCCCGGAACCACGCGTGCTCGTGCGAGGTGTGGTTCGGCACGATGTCGATCACGATCCGCAGACCCAGCTCGTGCGCCCGCGCCACCAGCCGGTCGAAGTCGTCGAGCGTCCCGAACACCGGATCGACGCCCCGCGGATCGGCCACGTCGTAGCCGGCGTCCGCCATCGGCGACGGATAGAACGGGCTCAGCCACACCGCGTCCGCGCCGAGATCGCGCACGTGCGGCAGCCGGGCCGTGATCCCCGGGAGATCGCCGACCCCGTCGCCGTCGGCGTCCGCGAAGCTCCGCGGATACACCTGGTAGAACACCGCGTCGCGCCACCACGGACGCCCCGCGCCGCCCGCCCGCTCCCGCCTGCCGGCCACATCCACGTACGGTCACCCACTTCCGCAGACTCCCGAACGCGAGGTCAGGTCACCCGTCAGGTCACCCTGCCGCCCCTGCCCCCGTCACTCGGCCCGGTTGACCATCGACTCGGCCGCGTACACCAGATAGCTCCACAGCTGCGTGTGGTACGGCTCGGGCAGCGCCAGCTCGTCCACGGCGTCCCGCATGTGCCGCAGCCACGCGTCCCGTGCCTCGGGCGTCACCGCGAACGGCGCGTGCCGCATGCGCAGCCGGGGATGGCCCCGCTCGTCGCTGTACGTCCGCGGCCCGCCCCAGTACTGCATGAGGAACAGCCGCAGCCGCTCCTCCGCCGGACCGAGGTCCTCCTCGGGGTACATCGGACGCAGCAGCGGATCGGCCCGGACGCCCTCGTAGAACCGGTGCACCAGTTTGGCGAAGGTCTCCTCGCCGCCCACCGCGTCGAAGAAGGAGGGGAACTGGTCCGTCGTCGAGTCGCTCACCGAACCATCCTCGCAGATGGCCGCAGGACCGCGGAGGGCCCGCGGAAAGCCTGGGGACAACTCGTCCGCAGGCCGACGGGCCGTCCCCAGAGCGGGTCAGCGCGGGTCAGCTCGGGTCAGGGCCGGTCAGGGCGCGGCCGGTCCGGCCGGCCCGGCCGGGGGCACCGGCGGCGTCGGCTCGGGTGCCGGGGCCGCGGGCGACGTGTCGGAACCGGCCGAGGCCGGCACCACCACCGGCTCGGTCAGCCGCACGCCCGCGTCGTCGAACGCGTGCTTCAGCCGCGCGCGCAGCTCCCGCCCCACCGCGTTCTCCTGCCCCGGCATCGTCTTCACCTGCACACGGAGCACGACCGCCTCGGGCGTCACCGACTCCATGCCGATGACCTCGCCCGGCCCCCACACCGCCTCGCTCCACCGGTCGGCGTCGGCCAGCGCCTCGGTGGTGTCCACGATCAGCTCGCGTACCTTGTCGACGTCCTCGCGGTAGCCGACCTGCACGTCGATCTTCGCGGTGCCCCAGCCCTGGCTGTGGTTGCCGATGCGTTTGATCTCGCCGTTGCGGATGTACCAGACGGTGCCGTCCGTGTCCCGCAGCTTGGTGATCCGCAGGCCGACTTCGATGACCGTGCCGGACGCCGGCCCCGCGTCGACGAGGTCGCCGACGCCGTACTGGTCCTCCAGGATCATGAACATGCCGGACAGGAAGTCCGTCACCAGGTTGCGCGCACCGAAACCGATCGCCACACCGGCGATACCGGCGCTCGCGAGCAGCGGTGCCAGGTTGACGTTGAGTTCGCTCAGCACCAGCAGCGTCGCGATGCCGAGGATCACGAACGACGCCATGCTGCGCATGACCGATCCGACGGTCTCCGCGCGCTGCCGCCGCCGTTCCGCGTTGAGCAGGAAGCCGGTGACCGGCCGCCCGCTGCCGTTCGCACCGTCGTTCGCCATCCGGGAGATCAACTGGGTGATCGCCTTGCGGGTGATGGCCCGCAGGATCAGCGCCACCAGCACGATGACGAGGATCCGGATGGGGGTCACCACGAGGGTTTCGCCGTGTTTGTCGAACCAGCTCGAAACTTTGCCGTTCTGCTGGTCGTCGGCGGCGAGCACCACTTCCGACAGTCCCGGTACGAATCCCGGTGCGAACACGTACGAACCTCTCTGCGCGGGTGAACCGACCCCACCACCGTAACCGGACGCCGGGTCCGTCCCGCTTCGGGCTATTCCGGCACGCCCGCCAAACCCGTCCAGCGGGCCAGGAACGCCAGGGTGTCCGCGGACAGTTCGACCGAACGGCTCACCGACCGGTCGGCATGCCCGACGTTCGCCTCGGTGCGCAGCAGCACCGGCCGCGCGCCCGCCGTCGCCGCCTGGAGCGCCGCGCACATCTTGCGCGCGTGCAGCGGATCGACGCGGCTGTCGCCGTCGAACGTGGTGAACAGCACGGCCGGGTACTCCACTCCGTCCATGACGCGGTGGTACGGCGAGTAGCCGAGCAGCCAGTCGAGTTCCTCCGGGATCGCGGCGGTGCCGTACTCGTCGCTCCACAGCTTGCCGAGGCCGAACTGCTCGTACCGCACCATGTCGAGCAGCGGCGCCGAGCACACGACCGCGGCGTACAGGTCCGGGCGCTGGGTCAGCGCGGCGCCGACCAGCAGGCCGCCGTTCGACCCGCCGGAGATGCCGAGCCCGCCGGCCGCCGCCCAGCCGCGGGCGAGGAGGTGTTCGGCCGCGGCGTGGAAGTCGTCGAAGACGCGCTGCTTGTTCTCGCGCATGCCCGCGCGGTGCCAGTCCTCGCCTTCCTCGCTGCCGCCGCGCAGGCCCGCGATGGCGTACACGCCGCCCGCTTCGACCCAGGCGAGGACGCTCGCCGAATAGCCGGGCGACATGGGGATGGCGAAACCGCCGTAGCCGTACAGCACGGTCGGGCGCGGCCGGTCCGGCTCCGCGGTGGGAGCGATGACGAACAGGCGGACGGTCGTGCCGTCCTTGGAGGTGTACTCCTCCTGCCGCACGTGGACGCGCGGCACCTCGACGGACGCGGGCGCGGTCGCCCAGACCGACACCGCACCGGTGCGGGCGTCGTAGCGGCGCACGGACGACGGCGTCCGGTAGTCGGACCAGCCGAACCAGACCTCGCAGCCGCCTTCGAGGCGGTCGAGGAGGACGCCGATCGACCCGATCGCGTCGCCGCCCCCGCCGCCGCCTTCGGCGGCATCGGTGCCGAGCGGGATGACCGCTTCGCGGGCGCCGGTCTCCCAGGTGTGCCGGGTGAGTTCGCCGCGCATGTGCCGGGTCCACGCCACGACCAGCTGCGGCGCGTCGAGTTCCGGGCCGACGAGGACCGCGAAGTCCTCCAGCACGGCTTCCGGGTCCTCGCCGACGAGCGTCGTCCAGGTGTCCGGGCCGGGGTCGGCGGCGTCCGGGTCGGCGAGGCACAGGCGGCCGCGCGGCGCGTCCAGGTCGGTGGCCAGGTAGAGGCGTCCGTCGGGGCCGAAGTACGGCCACGTCCGCGCGTCCACGCCGACCTGCAGCGGCCGCAGCTCCGGCGCTTCCGGACCGGACGCGGTCAGATCGGCGATCCACAGGTCGTTGCGGGGCTCGGTGCCCTGCGACGCGCTGACCGTCAGGTAGCGGCCGTCGAGCGACAGACCGACCCGGAAGAACGACGTCTTGTCGCGGTCCGCGCCGAACACCTCGACGTCGTCGGTGTCCGGGTCGGTGCCGAGCCGGTGCAGGTACACCCGCCGGTGGTACTGGACCTCGTCCGCGGGCAGCAGCTCGGGCGCCACGTTGCGCATGATGTACAGCGCCTCGCCGCCGGGCAGCCACGTCATCGACGATTCCTTGGTCCGGCTCACCGGGCCGTCGATCCGCTCGCCGGTCGCCACGTCCAGTACGAACAGCTCGGGCTCCTCGGTGCCGCCCCGCGACACCAGGTAGGCCAACCGGTCGCCTTCCAACGAGGGATTCCACCCGTCGAGCGTCGCCGTCCCGTCCTCGGCCAGCGCGACGGGGTCGACCAGCACCCGTTCGGCACCGTCCGGCTCTGTGACCAACAGCACGGCGTGCTCCTGATCGGGCAGCCGGCGCCGGAAGAAGCAGCGCCCGCCGCGCCACATCGGTGTCCCGATACCGCCGGTGGCGAGCAGGCCGGCGATGCGGCCGCGCAGCCGGTCCCGGTCCGGAAGGTCCGCGGCGGCCGCCCGGAACAGCGCGTCCTGGGCCGCCGACCATTCCCGGGTGGCCGCGGAATCCGCGTCCTCGAGGGGACGGAAAGGGTCGCGAACCGGCCTTCCGGCGAGCACGTCGACGGTGTCCGAACGAGGGGCGACGGGGTACTCCGGGCGCGTCATGGCGTGATCCTAGTCCCGCATTCCCGGCCTCCCCGGCAGGTGAACCGCATGTGACCATGGAGATTCCTTGTGGCGCGCAGGGTAGGCAGGCAGCGACACTGGGAGCCGATCGTCCCGGCACGAGCCACGTGCCGCAGGCGTAAAAGGAGGCATTACGTGCCGCATTCACTGGTCCTCAACGCGTCGTACGAGCCGCTGTGCGTGGTCTCGGTACGGCGAGCGCTCATTCTCGTGCTCAACAACAAAGCCACCTGCCTGGAGGAATCCGGCAGCATTCTGCACAGCGCGACCACCGAAATCCCCGTACCGAGCGTCGTCCGCCTCACCCGATTCGTCCGCATCCCCTTTCGGGGGCAGGTTCCGCTCACCCGCCGGGCGCTGTTCGCGCGGGACGGCGGGCGCTGCGTGTACTGCGGGGGCGCCGCGACCAGCGTCGACCACGTCATCCCGCGCAGCCGGGGCGGACAGCACACCTGGGAGAACGTGGTGTCGGCGTGCCGCCGCTGCAACCACGTCAAGAGCGACCGCTACATCGCGGAACTGGGCTGGCGGATGCACCGCAAACCGTCCCAGCCGAGCGGCCTGGCCTGGCGCATCATCGGCACCGGGTTCCGCGACCCGCGTTGGGACCCCTACCTCGCGCCCTACGGCGCCGAGGAGTACGGCTACGGCCGCACCGACCACCAAGTGCAGCACCAGCATCAGCATCGGACCGACCATCCCGCGCATCCGGGACGGGTCGGTTCGGGCGACGTGATCCATCCGTCCTTCGAGTACGACCCGTACGACCAAGCCGCAAGCGCATAACGGCGGCGGACCTGCCGGACGAGGCAGCAGGTTCGCCGCCGTTGTCGTCTCCGCCCACCGGACGACCGGGTCCGCGGGCCGGGAGCAGCCGCTCCCGGCCCGCGGGCTGCCGTTCGGGCGCCCCTTCGGGCGAACCCTTGCTCGAACAACCCCAAAACGGGGCGGGTGAGTGCGATGCTCGCGGATATGGAGCGTACGGAGGAGAAGGCGCCGGCGGTGTCCGGCGACCTGGCCCGGCTCGCCGCGGCCTACGGGGTCGCCACCGAGCACCACGGATGGCGCGGCGACGCGGTGCACGCGGATGAGGAGACCGTGCGCGGGGTCCTCGGCGCGCTCGGCGTGGACACGTCCGGGCCCGATGCCGTCCGGGACGCGCTCGCCGTCCACGAAACCGCGCGCCGCCGCAGGCTGCTGCCGCCGGTCATCGTCACCCGCGCCGGCCGCGGCGAAGCGTTCTCCGTGCACACCGAACCCGGCGCGCACGTCGAGCTGTGGATCGAACTCGAAGACGGCGGCGTCCGCCGCGACATCCGGGAAGGCGACCGGCACCTGCCGCCCGCCGTCGACGGCGTGGTCGTGCAGGAGCGCACCTGCGTGCTGCCCGTCGACCTGCCGCTCGGCTGGCACACGCTGCACGCGCGGGTATTGCCGACCGAGGAAGTGCCGCGCGGCTCCGGCGGCGAACCGGGCGTCCGCGCCGAGGCCCGGCACGCGAGCATCCCGCTCGCGGTGACCCCGGCCCGGCTCGCGCCGCCGCCCGGCCGCACCTGGGGCTTCATGGTGCAGCTGTATTCGCTGCTGTCCCGCCGCTCGTGGGGCCTGGGCGACCTGGCCGACCTCGCCGACCTGGCGGGCTGGTCGGCGCGCCGGCACGGCGCCGGGTTCGTGCTGGTCAACCCGCTGCACGCGGCGTCGCCGGTGCAGCCCGTCGAGCCGTCGCCATACCTGCCGGTCAGCCGTCGCTTCACCGACCCGATGTACATCCGGGTCGAGGCCGTGCCGGAGTACGCGTACCTGAGCCCGGTCGAATACGCGGTCGCCGAGGAACTCCGGCTGCGCACGGGAGACCCGGGCCCCGTACGGGAGCCGGAACCCGAGCCCGGAACGGAGGCTGGAACGGAGGCTGGAACGGAGGCTGGGACGGGAGCGGGGACCGAGGCCGCGGAGAGCATCCCGAAGCCGAGGCCGGAAGCCGCGCCGGACGACCACCTCGACCGCGACCGCGTCCGCGCCGCCAAACGCGAAGCGCTCGCACTCGTGCACCGGGTGCCGCGCAGCCCCGGCCGGGAAGCCGCCTACCGGGCCTACCTCGCCGCCGAAGGCCGCTGGCTCGACGACCACGCGACGTGGTGCGCGCTCGTCGAGGAGCACGGCCCGAACTGGCACGACTGGCCCGAGGACCTCCGCGATCCGGACTCCCCGGCGGTCCGGCAGGCCCGCCGCCGGCTGGCGTCCGCGGTCGACTTCCACCGCTGGTGCCAGTGGGTCGCCGACGAGCAGCTCGCCGGGGCACAGCGCACGGCCCGCGACGCGGGCATGCCGGTCGGCATCGTGCACGACCTCGCCGTCGGGGTGCACCCGGACGGTTCGGACGCGTGGGTCCTGGGCGCCGCGCGCGGCGGCGAAGTCCTCGCGCTGGACGCGACGGGCGGGGCGCCGCCGGACGCGATGAACGCATTCGGGCAGGACTGGAGCCAGCCGCCGTGGCATCCGGTGCGGCTCGCCGAAGCAGGCTATGCGCCGTACCGCGAACTCCTGCGCGCGGTCTTCCGGAACGCGGGCGCGGTGCGCGTCGACCACATCCTCGGGCTGTTCCGCTTCTGGTGGATCCCGCGCGGCAACCGGCCCGACCGGGGTGCGTACGTGCGCTACGACCACGAGGCGATGGTGGGCATCCTCGCCCTGGAGGCACACCGCGCGGGCGCCGTGGTGGTCGGCGAGGACCTGGGGACGGTCGAGCCGTGGGTGCGGGACTACCTCGCGGAGCGCGGGATCCTCGGCACGTCGGTGCTCTGGTTCGAACAGGACGCGGACGGGCCGGTCGCGCCGGAGCGCTGGCGGGAACTGTCGCTGGCCACCGTCACCACCCACGACCTGCCGCCGACGGCGGCCCGGCTGTCCGGCGAACACGTGGACCTGTGGGCCGGCCTGGGCCTGCTGCGGGAGTCACCGGAGGACGCCCGGCGGGAAGCGGACGCGGACCGCGACGCGTGGCTCGACCTGCTGCGCGACCGCGGCCTGCTGCGGCCGGGCGCGGGGGAGCGGGAGCGCGTCGAGGCGCTGCACCGGCTGCTGGCGCGGACGCCGTGCCGGATGCTCGGGGTGTGGCTGCCGGACGCGGTCGGCGACCGGCGCCCGCAGAACCTGCCGGGGACGTTCCGCGAATACCCCAACTGGGTGCTGCCCGTCGCCGACGGGACGGGCCGCCGCGTGCTGCTGGAAGACCTGGCGGCCGACCCGCGCGCGGCATCGCTCGCCCGGGTGCTGCGCGGGCTCTAGCGCCGCGGGATCGCGGAGGAGAGCCGCACGGCACCCGGCACGGCGGGGTTCAGCGCTTGCTGCCGCCCTTTTTCATGATGTCCGGGAGGGACACCAGGAACGCGATGACCGCGAAGAGCAGGATCGGCAGGCCCACGAAGTAGCCGAGCGTCTCGCCGATGCTGAGACCGGAGCCCGGGTCGTCGCCGTCGTCCCGCGTCAGGGCGAACGCCGGGGACGAGATAAGCAGCATGAGCGTCACGCCGGCCGCGACCGTGCCGGCACGCAGTGCATTCCTGTTGACCACGGCCCTACGGTACCCGTCGCGCCCCGCCCGGAACGCACCGGGGCACCGGACGGGTGACCCGTGTCCTCCCCGGCGCGGCCGGGCGGCGGGAAGCCGCCCGGCGCGCGGGGTGACGGCGGGTCAGGACGCCGCGGTGTCGCGTGCCTGCGCGCGCAGCGAACGGGCCACGCCGTCGCGGCTCTCCACGATCAGCCGGCGCAGTGCCGGGACCCGCTCCGCGCCGTCGAGCCACGCGTCCGTGCGGTCGAGGGTCTCCTGGGAGACCTGGACGGTCGGGTAGAACCCGAGCACGATCTGCTGGGCGATCTCGTTGGTGCGGGACGCCCACACGTCGGCGATCGCCGCGAAGTAGCGGTCGGTGTACTCGGCCAGCAGCTCGCGCTGGTCGGGCTGCCCGAAACCGCCGATGACCGCCGCCTGCGTGGCGTTCGGCAGCGCGTCGGATTCGACGACGGACGCCCACGCCTCGTCCTTGGCCTCGCGCGTCGGCCGCGCGGCCAGGCACGCCTGCGCGTTGCGCGCACCGGCCGCGGTGTCGTCGCGGACCCGCTCGGCGTCGATCTCCGGCTTGCCTGCCGCGCCGAGGGCCACCAGGCGCTGCAGGAACGCCCAGCGCAGGTCGGTGTCCACGGAGAGGCCGCCGATGCTCTCGGTGCCCGCCAGGAGGCCCTTGAGGAGGGCGGCCTGCTCGTCGGAGACGGCCACCGTGGCGAGGCAGCGCGCCCAGGCGAGCTGGTGGTCGCTGCCCGGCGCGGAGGAGCGCAGGTAGCCGACCGCGGCGTCGGCCAGCTTGGCGAGGCCCTCGGGGCGCCACGCCGGGTCGGCGAAGAGCTGGAGGGCGCTGGTCAGCTGGCGGTGCAGCGACCCGACGATGTTGATGTCCTTCTCCTGCCCGATCCCGGACAGCACCAGCGTCAGGTAGTCGCGGGCGGCCATCTCCGCGTCGCGCGTCATGTCCCACGCCGCGGCCCAGCACAGCGCGCGCGGCAGCGGCTCGGTGAACTCGCCGATGGCCTCGGTGACGACCTTCAGCGACGCCTCGTCGAGGCGGATCTTGCAGTACGTCAGGTCGTCGTCGTTGAGCAGCACGACGTCCGGCCGGGCCCGGCCGACCAGTTCGGCGACCTCGGTGCGCGGGCCCGACACGTCCAGCTCGACGCGGTGGGTCCGCACCAGCCCCGCATCGGTCCGGTCGTAAAAGCCGATCGCCATGCGGTGGGTGCGGATCGTCGGCCATGCCTCGGGGGCTTCCTGGAGCACCGCGAACGAGGTGACGACCCCGGCGTCGTCGGTGGCGATCTCCGGGCGCAGCGTGTTGATGCCGGCGGTCCGCAGCCACTCGGCGGACCATGCGGAGAGGTCGCGGCCGGACTCCTCTTCGAGCGCCTTCAGCAGGTCGGCGAGGGTGCTGTTGCCCCACGCGTGCCGCTTGAAGTAGGTGCGCACGCCCGCCATGAAGTGCTCGCTGCCGACGTAGGCGACGAGCTGCTTGAGGACGGAGGCGCCCTTGGCGTAGGTGATGCCGTCGAAGTTGACCTCGACGTCTTCGAGGTCGCGGATGTCCGCGAAGATCGGGTGCGTGGACGGCAGCTGGTCCTGCCGGTACGCCCACGTCTTCATGCGGTTGCCGAACGTCGCCCAGGCGTGCGTCCAGCGGGTGACCTCGGCCTGGCAGAGGATCGACGCGTAGGTGGCGAACGATTCGTTCAGCCACAGGTCGTCCCACCACTGCATGGTGACCAGGTCGCCGAACCACATGTGGGCCAGCTCGTGGAGGATCGTCTCGGCGCGGACCTCGTAGGAGGCGTCGGTGACCTTCGACCGGAAGACGTAGTCCTCCAGGATCGTCACGCAGCCCGCGTTCTCCATGGCGCCCGCGTTGTACTCGGGCACGAACAGCTGGTCGTACTTCGCGAACGGGTACGGGAAGTCGAACTGCTCGAGGAAGTAGTCGAAGCCCTGCTTCGTGACGTCGAAGATCGCGTCCGCGTCGAGGAACTCGGCGAGCGACGCGCGGCAGTACACCCCGAGCGGCACCACCGTGCCGTCGGCGGCGGTGTAGCTGTCGTGCACCCCGTGGTAGTGCCCGGCGACCAGCGCGGTGATGTACGTGGAGATCCGCGGGGTCGGCTCGAACGCCCACACCGCCGCGCCGTCGGCGCCGGCCGCGGGGGCGGGCGTCGGCGTCGGCGAGTTGCTGACCACCTGCCAGTCCGCCGGGGCGGTGATGGTGAACGCGAAGGTGGCCTTCAGGTCCGGCTGTTCGAAGTTGGCGAAGACACGGCGCGCGTCGGCGACCTCGAACTGCGTGTAGAGGTACGTCTTGTCGTCCACGGGGTCGACGAAGCGGTGCAGGCCCTCGCCGGTGTTCATGTAGGCGCAGTCGGCGACCACGCGCAGCTCGTTCCGCGCGGCGAGGCCGTCGAGGCGGATGCGGCTGTCCGCGAACGCCTTCGCGGGGTCGAGCGCCACGCCGTTGAGGACGATTTCGGTGACGGACGGCGCGATCAGGTCGACGAACGTCTCGGCCCCGGGTTCGGCGCAGGCGAACCGCACCGTCGTCTCGGAGGTGAACGTCGCGCCGGTGCCGGTCAGGTCGAGCGCGACGTCGTAGCCGTCGACGGTGAGGATCCGGGCCCGCTCGCGGGCTTCGTCACGGGTGAGGTTGGTACCGGGCACGCCGGTCGTCTCCTTCGGGTCGTCAGGTGGTTCGGGTGCGCTGCAGGTGCGCGTCGGATGCGCTTCGGCCGCGGGGGTCGGCCGCGGGTCAGGCCGTGGTCGGGCGGGCCGCCGGGTCCGCGGCCGTGTCGGCAGCATCCCCCGCGGCGGCGTCGCGCGCACGTGCTTTGAGGGCGCGGGCGGCGTCGTCGCGGCGTTCCAGCACCAGGCGGCGCAGTGCGGGCGCGTGGCCGTCGTCGGCGAGCCACGCGTCGGTGCGGCGCAGCAGCTCGGGCGACACGTCCGCCATCGGGTAGAGGCCGACCACGATGCGCCGGGCGATCTCGATGGACCGCTCGGCCCACACGCGGGTGAGGGCGGCGAAGTAGGGCTCGGTGTAGACGGACAGGCGGGCCGGGTCGGACGCGTGGGTGAAGCCGCGGATGACGGCGTCGACCATGGCGTTGGGCAGTTCGTCGCTGTCCACGACGGAGCGCCACGCTTCGGCCTTGCGCGCGGGGTCGTCGAGGGCGGCGAGGCAGGCGGCGGCGTGCTGGCGGCCGGCGACGGTGGCGTCCTGCTGCAGCACGGCGGCGATGTCGGCGGCGTCGGCGTAGCCCTCGGCGGCGAGGGTTTCGGTGAACAGCCAGGTCAGCTCGTCGTCGACGTCGAGGCCCTCGATCGTTTCGTCGCGGGCCGCGAGGGCGCGGAGGAACGTCAGGTCGTCCGCGGAGATCGCGGTGCGGCCGAAGCAGCGGGCCCAGGCCAGCTGGTGGTCGCTGCCGGGCGCGGCGGCGCGCAGTTCGCGGAGCGCGCCCGCGGCCAGGTGGGCGCGGGCGGCGGCGCGGCGGTCCGGGTCGACGTACAGCTCGAGTGCGGATTCGGCCTGTTCGAGGACCATCTGCACGACGGCGACGCGCTGTTCCCCGGCGGCGTGGCGCAGCACCAGGCCGGCGAACTCGCGGGCGGGCAGGTCGGCGTCGCGGGTGAGGTTCCACATCGCCGACCAGCACAGCGCGCGGGCCAGCGGGTCGTCGAGGTCGGACAGGCGGGTCGTGACGGTGGCGAGGGAGGCCTCGTCGAAGCCGATCTTGCAGTAGGTGAGGTCTTCGTCGTTGAGCAGGATCAGCGCCGGGCGCGGGCTGCCGACCAGGTCGGGGACCTCGGTGCGGTCGCCGGTGATGTCGACCTCGGTGCGGCCGGTGCGGGTGAGGCGGCCGTCGCCGGTGTCGTCGTACCGTCCGACGACGATGCGGTGCGGGCGGGCCGGCTCGCCTTCCTGGCGGACCGCGAACGCGGTGACGGTGCCGGACGCGTCGGTCTCGATCTCGGGCACCAGTCGGTTGACGCCGGTGGTCTCCAGCCAGGCCTTCGACCAGGCGGACAGGTCGCGGCCGCTTTCCTGCTCCAGCACGGACAGCAGGTCGACGAGGCTGGTGTTGCCGTAGGCGTGCCGCCGGAAGTAGGCGCGGGCGCCCGCGTAGAACGCGTCCGGGCCGACGTAGGCGACGAGCTGCTTGAGGACCGACGCCCCCTTCGCATACGTGATGCCGTCGAAGTTGAGCATGGCGTCTTCGAGGTCGCGGATGTCCGCGACGATCGGGTGCGTCGTCGGCAGCTGGTCCTGCCGGTACGCCCACGCCTTGCGCCGGATCGCGAACGACACCCACGAGTCGGGGTATTCGGTCGCCTCGGCGACGGCGGCGGTGCCCATGTAGTCGGCGAAGGACTCCTTGAGCCACAGGTCGTCCCACCAGCGCATGGTGACGAGGTCGCCGAACCACATGTGCGCCATCTCGTGCAGGACGGTGTTGGCGCGGCCTTCGTAGGCGGCTTCGGTGACCTTGGACCGGAACACGTACTCGTCACGGAAGGTGACACAGCCCGGGTTCTCCATCGCGCCGATGTTGTATTCGGGGACGAAGACCTGGTCGTACTTGCCGAACGGGTAGTCGATCTCGAACCGGTCGGCGCGGTGGAAGAATCCGAACCCGCTCTTGGTCTGCCGGAACAGCCTTTCGGCGTCCAGGTGTTCGGCCAGCGAGGCGCGGCAGAGCAGCCCGAGCGGGATGGTTTGTCCGTCGCCCTCGTAGACATCGCGCACGACGTGGTAGTCGCCGGCGGCGATCGCGGTGATGTAGGTGGAGATCCGGGCAGTGGGCTCGAAGACCCACTTGCCCGCCTGCGGCCCGGCGGGCTCGCGGCCGGCCTCCGGGGCGTTCGAGACGACGGTCCAGTGCTCCGGTGCCACGACCTCGAAGGCGAACGAGGCCTTCAAGTCCGGCTGTTCGAAGTTGGCGTAGAGCCGCCGGGCGTCGGCGGGCTCGAAGTGCGTGTACGTGTAGACCTTGCCGTCGGCCGGGTCCTCGAACCGGTGCAGCCCCTGCCCGGTGTGGCTGTACGCGCACGAGGCGACGACCCGCAGCTCGTTCTCCGCCGCCAGGCCGTCGAGCGCGATCCGGGCGCCGTCGAACACGCTCGCCGGGTCCAGCTCGCGCCCGTTGAGCGTGACACTGTGCACCTCGGGTGCCAGCAGATCCGCAAACGACGCCGCCCCCGGCTCCGCGCAGGCGAACCGGACGACCGTCTCGGACCGGAACGTCTTCTCCCCGCGGGTCAGATCGAGCGCGATCCGGTAACTCTCCACGTCCAGGAGCCGCGCCCGCTCCCGGGCCTCGTCACGCGTCAGGTTCTTACCGGGCACGGGTCACGCTCCAGGTATCGAATTCCGGCACAGGTCACCACGAGGCCGGCGATGTTTGCACCGCCCCCGTCATCTCCCGCGATCCTTTCACGGCCCTCCCGAATCCCTCCCGAAACGGCACGGGGTGCGGAGAGGCGGTGCCGATGGCAACCGTGTCACCAGGGTCCGGGGCACAGCCGTGAGCTACCGCGTTGCGTATGGGCCCGGCGCCTCCAAGGCGCTCGACAGCATGCCCGCGTCACCGCGCCAGTCGTTCGATCGCGCGACGGACGCCGTCGCCCGCGACCCCGACGGCTCGGGCTCCAGCGCCGTCCGCGGCGAACGCGGCCACCGGGATGCCGCCGTCGCGGGTGCTTCGTCGTCTACTACGTCAGCCGGTCGGTGCTGACGGTCACGGTGGTGCGAATCCAGCACATGCAGCTCCTCGCGGGGCCGAAGTTGCCGGCCCGGTGTGGAATGTGTCCCGGGGATGGGTGGTTGAACTCGCAAGGACCTGAGTTCACCCGGGAGAGGAACCGAATTTTGTCTGCGACTGAGCGTGACCAAGCGCACTTCTGGTTCGACCCGCTGTGTCCGTGGGCGTGGATGACCTCGCGGTGGATGCTCGAGGTCGAGAAGGTGCGTCCGGTGGATGTCACCTGGCACGTCATGAGCCTGTCCGTGCTCAACGAGAACCGGGACGACCTGCCGGAGCGGTACGTCAAGCTCATGGCGGAAGGCTGGGGTCCCGTCCGCGTCTGCATCGCGGCCGAGCAGAAGTACGGCAGCGAGGTGCTCGGCCCGCTCTACACCGCGCTCGGCACCCGGCACCACCCCGGCGGGCGGCCGTACGACCGCGCGACGATCGAAGAGGCGCTCGAAGAGGCCGGGCTGCCCCGCGACCTCGCCGACGCCGCGGACTCGACGGAGTACGACGAGGCGCTGCGTGCGTCCCACGCGGAAGGCATCGGCCTCGTCGGCGAGGACGTCGGCACCCCCGTCGTCGCCGTCAACGGCGTCGCGTTCTTCGGCCCGGTCGTCACCCCCGCGCCCAAGGGCGAAGCGGCCGGCAAGCTCTGGGACGGCTGTGTCCTGGTCGCCGGCACCCCGGGGTTCTACGAGATCAAGCGCACCCGTACGCAGGGCCCGATCTTCGACTGAGCCACCCGGTACGCCACCCGGAGCCGGGGCCGCGGCACTCCTGCGGTCCCGGCTCCGGCATGCGATCCTGCGGACGGCGACCTCGCGCACCGCTCGAATCTACAGATCGTGACGTACCCCAATAAACTGGACAGATGACCTCGCCTGACCGCTCGACGCCCCCGGCGACGCCATTCGCACGCCCAAGCGCGCGCCCGCTCGTGCGTACCGCGCGCAAGGGCCGCCCGGACCCCAGCACGCCCAACGGGAACAACCCGTTCGGGTCCCGGCGCCCGGGTATCCGCGACCGATTCTTCTCCGTGGCCCTGCGTCCCACCGCCGCCGCCTGGCGGCTGACCGGGCTGCGGCACAGCGCGGCGACCCTGCGGCACTACTACGGCCGGACGGGCGGCCGCTTCGAGATCGACCCGGTCGGTCCGCTGGAGACCACCCCCTTCCGCAAGGTCGCCGACCGGCACCTGGAGGAGTGGCGCGATTTCGCCGTCGAGCGGTGGCGGCGCAGCGGCGGTGTGCTCCGCGACTTCGACGCGACGACGAACTGGCACGGCGTCCGCATCGGCAAAGGCGACAACCTCGACTGGTGGCTGGCCCTGCGCGGCCTGCAATACCGGATGACCGGGCGCGTGCACGTCGGGGACGACGGGGGCGCGGGCGAGGTCCGCATCGTCTACCGGGTCGAGGTCTACAAGGACTGGGGCTTCGACAAGGGCGAGGACGAGTACGGCCTGTCCTTCACCCCGCTCGCCCTCCTGCACGAGGCCGGGCTGGCCCGCGAGTACACCGTCGTCGGGCGCAGCCGGCCGCTGGGCTGGCGCAGCACCGCCGAGCTGGGTGCGCCGGGGGAGGGCGAGGAGATCCCGGACCCGCCGCAGGACCGGCCCGGACGGGAAGCCGCGCACGATCACTGGGCAGTGGACCGGGCGGGAGTGCGGGAGCGGCGATAGGGCGCCCGTGCGTACACAGCAGGCGAGAGACCCCCGTGCGATCCCGCGCGGGGGTCTCTCGTTCCGGCCCTGCGGAAGCTGATGTTGGGAAGACGATCAGTTCGCGGGGACCTCGCCGGAGGTCACGTCCCTCCGGGCGTCTGTGCGGTGCCGGCGATCCCGGCGATGCTGATCAGACCAGCGAACCGGCGGCCTTCGCCCGGGCCAGCCGGCCCGCCACGTCCGGCCAGTTCACGATCTTCCACATCGCGTCCACGAAGTCCGGCTTCACGTTCTTGTACTGCAGGTAGAACGCGTGCTCCCAGGCATCGAACACGAGCAGCGGGATCGACCCCTGCCCGATGTTCCCCTGGTGGTCGTACACCTGCTCGACGATCAGGCGCTGCCCCAGCGGCTCCCAGGCGAGCACGCCCCAGCCGGAGCCCTGCGTGGTCGCGGTGGCCTTGGTCAGCTGGTTCTTGAACTTGGCGAAGCCGCCGAGGTGTTCGTCGATGGCCTCGCGGAGTTCGCCTTCCGCGCCGTCCTTCCCGGGTTCGCCGCCGCCGTCGCCCGACATGTTCGTCCAGTAGATGGAGTGCAGGACGTGTCCGGCGAGGTGGAAGGCGAGCGTGCGCTCCAGGCCGACGATGCCGCCGAGCTGGTCCTTGTCGCGGGCTTCGGCGAGCTGGTCCAGCGTGTCGTTGGCGCCCTTGACGTACGCCGCGTGGTGCTTGTCGTGGTGCAGCTCGATGATCTGGCCGCTGATGACGGGTTCGAGCGCCGCGTAGTCGTAGGGAAGCTCGGGCAGGGTGTAGGCCATCGGTTCCTCCGAGAGTGACGCAGTTGCAAGTTACTTGCAATAAGAGATCTTAGGCAAGAGCACGCGCGGGGCGTTCGAGGGGTGACCTTGCGGCGCGCCGGACGTACGGTGCGACGAGGCAAAACACGGAGGAGGGCCTACGGGCATGGCAGTTACCGCGTACGAATCCCTCTACATCGACGGCGCTTGGACGCCGTCCTCGGGCACCGCGGCCATCGAGGTCGTCGACCCGGCCACCGAACAGGTCCACGCGACCGTCCCGGACGGCACCGCCGAGGACGTCGACCGCGCCGTCGCCGCGGCCCGCCGCGCCTTCCCGGGCTGGGCCGCGACGCCGCCCGCCGAGCGCGCCGCCCACCTCGCCAAGGTCCGCGACCTGCTGACCGAGCGCCTGGGCGAGATGGCCGAGGCGATCGTCCGCGACATCGGCGCCCCCGCGCCCATCGCGCAACGCGTGCACGTCGGCCTGCCGATCGGTGTGCTCGGCACCTACGTGGCGCTCGCCGAGGAATTCGCGTGGGAGGAGCAGATCGGCACGTCGCTCGTGGTCCGCGAGCCCGTCGGCGTCGTCGGCGCGATCACGCCGTGGAACTACCCGCTCCACCAGATCACCAACAAGATCGGTCCCGCGCTCGCGGCCGGCTGCACCGTCGTGCTCAAGCCCAGCGAGGTCGCGCCGTCCGCGGCCTACGTGTTCTTCAAGATCCTGCACGACGCAGGCATCCCGGCCGGCGTCGTCAACCTGGTCTCCGGCACCGGCCCGGTCGTCGGCGAAGCGATCGCCGCGCACCCGGACGTCGACATGGTCTCCTTCACCGGGTCGACACGTGCCGGCACCCGCGTCGCCGCGCTCGCCGCGCCCACCGTCAAGCGCGTCGCGCTGGAACTCGGCGGCAAGTCCGCCAACGTCATCCTGCCCGGCGCCGACCTGGAGAAGGCCGTCCGCAGCGGCGTCACCGGCGCCTACCTCAACTCCGGCCAGACGTGCAGCGCGCTGACCCGCATGCTCGTGCACCGCGACGAGTACGACCGCGCGCTGGAACTCGCGGCCGAGACCGCCGCGGCGATGACGGACAAGCTCGGACCGCTGGTCTCCGCCGTGCAGTTCGACCGCGTGCAGGGCTACATCACCAAGGGCATCGACGAAGGCGCCCGCGTCGTCGCCGGCGGACCCGGCCGGCCGGACGGCGTCGAGACCGGCTACTACGTCCAGCCGACGGTGTTCGCCGACGTCACCCCGGAGATGACGATCGCGCGCGAGGAGATCTTCGGCCCGGTGCTGTCGGTGCTGCCCTACGACACCGCGGAGGAGGCCGAGCGGATCGCCAACGACACGCCCTACGGCCTGTCCGGCGCGGTATGGGCGCCCACCCGGGAAGAAGCCGTCGCCTTCGCGCGCAAGCTGCGCACCGGGCAGGTCGAGGTCAACGGCGGCGCGTTCAACCCGCTCGCGCCGTTCGGCGGCTACAAGCAGTCCGGGAACGGGCGCGAGCTGGGCCGTTTCGGGTTGGAGGAGTACCTGGAGGTCAAGTCGCTGCAGCTGTAGGCGGCGGCCGGCGCGCTGCCGGCTGCGGTGCCCGACAACGATCCCGCGGGTTCGTTGTCGGGCACCGGCATGAACGGTCGTTAACGCGGTTCGATACGTTCGCTGGCGTCCCGCAACTGATCGAGTGTGGAGTCTCCAGTGAGCACTGCCCTGCCCGGCGCTTCCCTCCCCGTCCTCGCCGACCTCGTCCCCGCGCGCGTCTTCCGCGGCGCCCGGGTCCGCGACGCGGCCCTCGTCGTCGGCGCAGCCGGCTTCGTCGGCCTGGCCGCCCAGGTCTCCGTCGCCGTGCCCGGCTCACCCGTCCCGGTGACCGGCCAGACCTTCGCCGTACTCCTCGCCGGCACCGCCCTCGGCGCCTGGCGCGGCCTCGCCGCCATGGCGCTGTACCTGGCCGCCGGCGCGGCGGGCATGCCGTGGTTCGCCGAAGGCACGTCCGGCACCGGCATGCCGACCCTCGGCTACGTCCTCGGCTTCGTCCTCGCCGCCCCGCTGGCCGGCGCGCTCGCCCGGCGCGGCGCCGACCGCGGGCCACTGCGCACCGCCGGGATCATGCTGCTCGGCAACGCCGTGATCTACGCGGTCGGGCTGGCCTACCTCGCGCACGACCTGGGGATCGGGCTCGACAAGGCGTACGAGATCGGCATGAAGAACTACCTGCTCGGCGACGCGCTCAAGATCGCGCTCGCGATGGGGCTGCTGCCGGCCGCGTGGAAGCTCGCGGGGCGCCGGGGCTGACGCTCGCCTTCTCGGAACCGCCGATTCGCCCGGATGTTCGGGCGGGTCGGCGGTTTCGTCGTTTCTCGCTTGCGTGTTCGGCCCGCGGGCCCGCGGCTTGCTGCATTCCCGCGGCGGGTTTCCGCCGAGTCTTCCGGGGCACCGACCGGGCGGCCTAGCATCCGGTCATGAACACGGGTCGGACACAACGCACGGTGTTGGCCGGTACGTTCACGGCCTTTCTGCTGGCCGCCGGACTCGGCAACCAATGGGTCTACAACAAACTCCTCGACCACATCAGGGTCGGGGACAACTCCGGCTGGCAGCTGCTGGCACGGATCTCGTTCCCGCACTGGGTGGTCGACAAGAGCGGCAAGTTCGAAGGACTGCCGTCGAAGACCATGACCGGGATGCTGGTCGGTGCCGTCCTGCTGATCGTCGCCGTCGCGATCGTCATCGCCATCGCCGCCCGGCGGGACGGGTTCAGCGCCGTCATCACGGGCTGGTTCGCCACCGTCGTCGGCGGGGCCGTGTACGGCATCGCGCTGGTGACGATCGCGGGCAGCAACTTCGTCTCCGGGCGCCGGTCGCTCGACACGTTCCTGACGTTCACCAGCGAAGGCGCCGGGTTCGGACTGCTGGTCGGGTGGGTCGTCGGGATCGCCTGCGCGCTCGCGGCGGGCCCCGGCGGCGGTTATGCGGCCACGTCGTCGTACGCCCCGCCGACGTCGGCACCGCCGTACCCCCAGAACCCTCCGTCGGGAGGCGGTTACCGGTACTGACCGAAGCACACCAGACCGGACCCCCGCGGCGTGAAGCTGCCGCGGGGGCCTGAGACACTGCTGTCATGCGTGTTTACCTCGGCTCGGACCACGCCGGTTTCGACCTCAAGCAGCACCTCATCGCGTGGCTGACCGCCAACGGCCACGAGGCCGTCGACTGCGGCCCCGGCGTCCAGGCTGACGCCTACGACTACCCGGTCTTCTGCCTGCGCGCGGGCGAAGCCGTGGCGAAGGACCCGGGCAGCCTCGGCATCGTCATCGGCGGCTCCGGCAACGGCGAGCAGATCGCCGCCAACAAGGTCAAGGGCATCCGTGCCGCGCTCGTGTGGCGCGAGGACATCGCCGCGCTGGCCCGCGAGCACAACAACGCCAACGTGATCAGCATCGGCGCGCGCATGCACACCGACGACGAGGCCGCCAAGTTCGTCGAGGTCTTCCTCGCCACGCCGTTCTCCGAGGCACCGCGGCACATCAAGCGCATCGACCAGATGAGCGCGTACGAGCAGACCGGCGAACTCCCGCCGCTGCCGGAAGCCTGATCCCCCCTCGCCCTCTTCAACCCTCAGCCCCGGCCCGGCCGGGCGGCTTCGGCCGCCCGGCCGGGCCGGCGGCGTTGTGGGTGGGTTGTCCACAGCGGGGTGATTTTTGGTGGGGCGGGGTGGGGTGGCGGGGGAGACTGGTGGCACCGGGTTGGTTGGTGATCCGGTGTGTGGTGGGGGCGGGGGAGGGGCCTTCGACACAAGTCCGAATCCCGCAGATGGTGGGAGGAGGGAGGGCCCTGTGAAAGGGCGGAATGGGATGTCGGTCCCGGCCGTTAGATTTCGGGGGGTCAGGGGGGTGCCCTGCTCACCCGAGGACCCGGAAAGGGAGACACGAGTGCCCGAAGGCCACACCATCCACCGCCTCGCCGACGACCACGCCGAGCGGTTCGCCGGCCGTACCGTCGAGCTGTCCAGCCCCCAAGGCCGCTTCGCCGACGGTGCCAAGCTTCTCGACGGCGAGGTGATGGTCGGGGCCGAAGCACACGGCAAGCACCTGTTCCTGGAGTTCCCCGGCGAGCGGTGGATCCACGTGCACCTCGGGCTGGCCGGGATCTTCCGGTTCGGCGCGTTCGCCGACGGGGTCGACGAGCCCGGCCCGATCGAGGGCGTCGTCCGGCTGCGGATGGTCGGCGACCGGGTCTGGTCCGACCTGCGCGGCCCCAACCAGTGCCGGATCGTCACCCGCACCGAGAAGGACGCGGTGCACGCGAGGCTCGGCCCCGACCCGCTCAGGGCCGACGCCGACCCCGCCGAGGCCTGGGCCCGCATAACGAAGAGCACCAAGCCCATCGCCGAGCTGCTCATGGACCAGAAGGTCCTGGCCGGGGTCGGCAACGTCTACCGCGCCGAGGCCTTGTTCCGGGCCGGACTCGACCCGCACCAGCCCGGGCGCACGGTGACGCGCGCCACCTGGGACGACATCTGGGACGACCTCGTCGAGCTGATGGCCGAAGGCGTCCGGGTCAACCGCATCGACACCGTCCGCCCCGAGCACACGCCCGAGGCGATGGGCCGCGAACCGCGCAAGGACGACCACGGCGGCGAGGTGTACGTCTACCGCCGCACCGGCATGCCCTGCCTGATCTGCGACACCGAGGTCCGCATCGAGGAGCTGGCCGGCCGGAACCTGTTCTGGTGCCCGACCTGCCAGCCCAAGACCGCCGCGTAACCGGCAGTCAGAACCCCATCGACAACCACGGCGCGACATCGCCGCGGAACGCCCGCCCCAGCCGCTCCACCGCCCCCGTCCGCACCTCGTCGATCCGTCCTGCCGCGGCCAGCGACGACGCGCTCACCCCGCCCAGGAACAGCGACCCCAGCTCGCGCACGTCCACGGCGGCATCGGCCGCGTCGGAGGTCCGCTCGCAGCGCGCCCCCGACGCGTCGCCGGACAACCGCCACCGCCCCGCGTTCCACGGGCAGAACTCGTCCGCCACTTCCAGCACCAGGTCCACCGGCGTCGCATACGTCCGCGACGCCAGCGCCCGCCCCACGTCGACCAATCGCACGAACAGATCGTCCGACAGCGATGGTTCGGCCGCGCGGGGGTCCGCCAGCAGGTGCAGCAGCGGGTCGTCCACCGGCAGCGAGGACACCGCGACCGTCCGCATGAGATCCAGGTCGAACAGGTAGCGCCACAGCGCCGCCCGGGCCGCCGGATCCGTCGCGAGGCACTCGCGGACCCGCGTGGTGCCGTTCGCGTTGTCCGCGTCCGTCCACGACGGAGCCGTCGCGTAGTACGCATAGCCGCGCACCCGGCCGTCCCGTTCGGCCACCACGCACCGCAGCGGCGAAGCGCCGTTCCGCTTGTCGGGCGCGTCCAGCACCTTGCGCCGCTCCCACGCGCCCGTGCGGGCGATGAACCCGGGCCGGGTCGGAGCGAGTTCGCGGAACACCTCCAGGCAGTCCGGCAGCGCTTCGAACGGGTCGGCGAGCCGGAGCCGCACCGCCGGGTCCGGCAGCGGAAGCCCGGATGCGTCGCCCACCCGCGGGGAGCGCAACGACATCGCCCAGGTCGCCAAGCCGTAGCCGAAGCGGCCGTAGATCGCCGGTTCGGACGCGGTCAGCGCGGCGATGGCCTCGCCGCCGTTCTCGTACAGGTCGTCGAGCTGGTACCGCATCATCGCGCGCAGCCCGCCCCGCCGCCGGTGGGTGGGCAGCATGCCGACCGCGGTCACTCCGGCCACCGGCACCGCCGCACCGCCCGGAACGGTCATCGAGAAACCGAACGAAGCGGTGCTTCCCACCAGCCGGTCGCCGTCGAAGACGCCGATACAGCGCTCCGGTTCGCGGATCGCCCTCCCGAACTCGCGGTGTTCCGCGGGCTCCTCCTCCCCGAAGGCGAGCGCGTCGATCTCCTCCCACGCCTCCCATTCGCCGTCGGCCACCGGGCGGATCGTGAACGCCGGGCGGGGAACGGGACGGGCGGCGGGACGGGCATCAGAAGTCACCATGCCTGCTTACCAGGGACATAGTCGATATGGCGATTGATTTTCGGGCGGTACATACCGGTTGATCACCGAACCGCCGCTCCCGCATCCATCGACGTGGCGCGGACCGCTGGGTAGGGTCGCGCAAATGGCGGACACCCGGAGGTCGCAGCAGCCGCACCGCGGCCGGTGGTCCCGCCGACTCGGCCGTGTCGGGCGGCAGTTCACCCGCTGGCTGCGCCATTCCCTGGTGCCCTCCGACGGGTTCGTGTTCGTCCTGCTCCTCGGCATGGTCACCGCCTGCGGGTTGCTGCCCGCCGTGGACGGCTCGTGGTTCCCGGTGACGACGCTGGTGATCCCGATCGTCATAGGCGGCCTGCTGCTGCGCATGTCGAGCCTGCTGCTGCTCTACGGCGCGTGTGCGGGCGTACTGGTCGCCCAGGAACGCACCCGCGACCCCAACCACGTCACCCCCGGCGGCGTCGTGGTCATCGCCCTGGTGGCGTTCATGGTGCTGTTCGTCGCCCGCTACCGCACCCGCCTCGGCCTGCAGGGCACCCGCGGCGAATCCATGCTCTTCGACCTGCGCGACCGGCTGCGCGCACACGGACTGGTGCCCGAACTCCCGCCCCAGTGGGAGACCGACGTCGTGCTGCGGCCCGCCGGAGGGCAGGCGTTCTCCGGCGACTTCGTGGTCGCCACCCGCGGCCGCCGCGGCGGCCGGACGCTGGAGATCGCGCTCGTCGACGTCTCCGGCAAAGGCCTCGACGCCGGGACACGCGCCCTGCTGCTGTCCGGCGCCTTCGGCGGCCTGCTCGGCTCGCTCCCGGCACGCGGCTTCCTGCCCGCCGCCAACGAGTACCTCATCCGCCAGGGCTGGGACGAAGGCTTCGCCACCGCCGTGCACATCGCCGTCGACCTGGAGACCGGCGACTACGAACTCCTGTCCGCCGGACACCCGCCCGGCGCGCACTGGGTGGCGGGCACCGGCACCTGGGACATCCGCGAGGCCGAAGGCCCGCTGCTCGGCATCATCCCCGGCGCGGAATTCGACGGCGTCCGCGGCGTCCTCGGACCCGGCGACGCGCTCCTGCTGTTCACCGACGGCATGGTCGAAGTACCCGGCCAGGACATCGCCGTCGGCATCGACCGGCTCCTCGGCGAAGCCGACCGGCTGATCGCCGACGACTTCAAGGACGGCGCCCGGCGGATCGTCGACACGGCCGGCGCCAACCTCGCGGACGACCGGGCGGTCGTGCTCATCCGCCGGCACTGAAGCGACGGCCCGAAACGAACGGGCCCGAAAAACGACGGGCCCGAAACGACGAGCCCCCGGATTCCGCAGCCGCGGAACCGGGGGCGAGCAGCCGCCAAGCCCCGGAGCCGCGAAGCCCCGGAGCCGCGAAGCCCCGGAGCCGCGAAGCTCCGGGGCCGCCGACCTCAGACCAGCGCCGCCTCGACGGCCGCCACCAGCGCCGGGTCGTGCGGGTCCACCGTCGGACGGAACCGGCCGAGCACCGCGCCGTCCTTGCCGACCAGGAACTTCTCGAAGTTCCACTGGATGTCCCCGGCCGCGCCCTCGGCGTCCGCCGCCGCGGTGAGCGCGGTGTAGAGCGGGTGCCGCCCGTCGCCGTTGACCTCGATCTTCTCGGTCAGCGGGAACGTCACCCCGTAGGTGGTCGAGCAGAACTCCTGGATCTCGTCGGCCGACCCGGGCTCCTGGCCCATGAACTGGTTGCACGGCACGCCGACGACGGTGAAGCCGCGGTCGCCGTACTCCTTCTGGAGCTGCTCCAGTCCGGTGTACTGCGGGGTCAGGCCGCACTTCGACGCCACGTTGACGACCAGCGCCACCTTGCCGCCGGTCAGCGCACCCAGGGTGCCCGGGGTGCCGTCGAGAGCCGCGATGGAGGTGTCGAGCAGAGTCACTTCCGCGTTCCTTCCGTAGATTCCGTCCAGGCCTCGACCGTACGCCGGAACCCGTCGCGCCACGGCACCCGGCAGGGCCCCGTGAACGACATCCGCTTGGCGGTGTCCTGGATCTGGCCGCGCAGCGACCCGGGCTGCTCGACGACCTGCACGTCGACCGGCTTGCCGGTCAGCTCGCCGAAGTACGCCGACCATTCCTGCACGCTGACCGGGTCGTCCCCGCCCCAGTTGACCACCGTGGCCGGCGTCGACGCCGCGGCGAGCAGCGCCTCGGTCTGCGCGTTGATGTCGTCCTGGTGGATCGGGCTGTACATGCACGGGTCCCAGCGGGTCACCACCGGGCGGCCCTCCAGGATCGCCGCGAGGTGGTGCGTCGGCAGGCCGCCGTTGGGGCCGTAGGACGCGTTCATCCGGGCGATCGTCACCGGCAGGTCGAACGCTCGGGAGCAGAACCGGGCGACCGCTTCCTCGGCGGTCTTGGACACCGAGTACGTGGGGGAGTGCGCCACGTTGGCGTCGCCCAGCGCCGCCGTCTCCGCGTACACGTGCAGGGGGTCCTCGTGCGGACGCAGCACCGACGCCGTCGACATCACCAGCGCGGCCTTGGCCGTGCGGCAGTGCTGGAGGAGCAGCCCGGTGCCTTCGGCGTTGATCCGCAGCGCCTCGTCGTAGTCGATGCCGGCCGCCTGGAAGGTGGCCAGGTGCAGGACGTAGGTGAAGTCCTGCGGCAGGTCGGAGTAGTCCGGCGTGCCGAGGTCGACGGCGCGGGTGGTGACGCCGAGGGCGTCGACCTTCGCGCGGTCGTCGGGATTCGAGAAGCGGGCGATGCCCCACACCTCGTTGTCCTTGGCGAGGTACTCGGTCAGCGGATAGGCGATCTGGCCCGCCGGGCCGGTGATGAGGATCTTCTCGCCGGACAACATCGTGTAAGGCCTCCCTTAAGGATGCGGCGCAGGGATGTGACGATTCGTCATATCCAAGATCGGGCCACGAAACCAGGACCCGCCGGGCGTGACGCCCGCCGCACTCCGGCCCGGCGGGGCCGTGCTCGCCGAGCGCACCGACACATCCATAGGAGCGCGTTGGCCTGCCCATACATGTCGTAAACGCCGTTGACTACACGCGTAAGCTGTCGATGCTTTTGCGCAGGCCCCTTGTCCCCGGCCCGTGCATTTCCGTCCTTCTGTCCGTCCGCGAGCGCGTGGAGTCCCCGTGCTGTCCCCGTACCGCCGCATTTTCGAAGCCCCGGGAACGGCGGCGTTCGCCGGGGCGGGCTTCGTGTCGCGCATCCCGCTGTCGATGACCGGCATCGGCATCGTGACGATGCTCTCCCAGATGCGCGGCTCCTACCGGCTCGCCGGTGCCGTCACCGCGATCATGATGGTGTCCGGCGCGGCCCTCAGCCCGCAGGTGTCGCGGCTCGTCGACCGCTTCGGGCAGCGCCGCGTCGCCCTGCCGGCCACCGCGATCACGGTCGCCGCGCTGGCCGCCCTGCTCCTCCTGGCCCGGCTGGACGCCCCGGACTGGACGCTGTTCCTCGCCGTCGTGCCGCTCGGCTGCCAGCCGACCTTCGGCTCGATGGTGCGCGCCCGGTGGCGGCACATCTACCGGGCGGACCCGCAGCGCCTGCACACCGCCTACTCGTTCGAATCGGTCGTCGACGAACTGTGCTTCATCGCGGGTCCGATCCTGGCCGTCGGCCTGTCCACCGCGCTCTTCCCGGAGGCCGGCGTGCTGGTCTCCGCGATGTTCCTGGCCGTCGGCGCCGTGCTGTTCTGCGCGCAGCGCACCACCGAGCCCCCGGTCGGGCCCGACGACGGGGAGAAGCGCCCGTCGGCGATCCGCTCGCCGGGCCTGCGCGTGCTGATGCTCACGTTCGCCGCGACCGGCGCGATCTTCGGCGCCGTCGACGTGGTCACCGTCGCGTTCGCCGAGGAGCAGGGCCACAAGGCGCTCGCCAGCGTGGTGCTGGCCGTGTACGCGCTCGGCTCGTGCATCGCGGGCATCGTGTTCGGCCTGGTCAAGCCGCGCGGCCGGGCGTCGAGCCGGTTCCTCGTCGGGGTCGTCGTGATGGCCGCCAGCATGGTGCCGCTGGTCTTCGTCACCAACCTGTGGTGGGTCGCCGGGGCGCTGTTCCTGGCCGGCCTGTCCGTCGCGCCCACGCTGGTCACCACGATGTCGCTGGTCGAGCAGTTCGTGCCGGACGGCCAGCTCACCGAAGGCATGTCGTGGACGATGACCGGCATGGCGCTCGGCGTCGCGGCGGGCTCCTCGATCGGCGGCGCCGTCGTGGACGCGCACGGAGCGGAGGCCGGCTACCTGCTGCCGCTCGGCGCCGCGTCGCTGGCCGCCCTGATCGCGCTGTCCGGCACCTACTGGCTGCGCCGGCCGCGCCCGAGCGGCGCCGAAACGCACTTCGGCCCCGACTCTGCGCTGCCGCAGGCCAGGGCCGAGATGAACGAGAGCGGATGACGGGAATCGAACCCGCGTAATCAGTTTGGAAGACTGAGGCTCTACCATTGAGCTACATCCGCACGTAACGCGGCGCACGACCGCAGGCCGTGCGCGTGGTCCACAGAGTACCGGATCCGGCGCGGACCGTGCGGACCGGTTCGTCCGGGGGACGGGGAACCGGCGGTGCAGACTGTTGGCAGACTGTACCGTGGCGTCCTCTAGAATCTTCCGAGCGCCACGGGGCGTAGCGTAGTGGCTAGCGCGCCTGCTTTGGGAGCAGGAGATCGGGAGTTCGAGTCTCCCCGCCCCGACCATGCGTCCAGGTGACGGAAATCTCCCGGAGCACCGCGGTTTCCGACGGTGTGCCAACTCAGTGACGTCCGTTCCACCCGGCCGGATGTACAACCGCCCGCAACAAGGAGACCCAACCGTGAAGAGCGCCGTGGAGACTCTGAACCCCACTCGGGTTCGGCTCACCGTCGAGGTTCCCTCCGAGGAGCTGAAGCCCAGCCTCGACGCGGCGTACAAGAAGATCAGCCAGTCGATCACGGTGCCGGGCTTCCGCAAGGGCAAGATCCCTGCGCGCATCATCGACCAGCGCTTCGGGCGCGAGGCCGTCTTCGCCGAGGCGTTCGACGACATCCTGTCCTCGTCGTACGGCAAGGCCGTCGAGGAGAACGAGCTGCGCGTGCTCGGCCAGCCCGAGGTGACCGAGGTCACCCAGGTGGACGAACTCTCGGCCGGCTCCGACCTGAAGTTCACCGCCGAGGTCGACACCCGTCCGACCATCGAGGTCCCGGAGTACGAGGGCATCGAGGTCGCCGTCGACGACCTCGCGGTCACCGACGAGGACATCGACGGCCAGATCGACCAGCTGCGCGACCGCTTCGGTTCGCTCAAGGTCGTCGAGCGCGCCGCCGAGAAGGACGACACCGTGGTGATCGACCTCGAGGCGAAGGTCGACGGCGAGGTCCTCGAGGACGGCGTCGCCTCCGGCCTGTCGTACGTGGTCGGCAGCGAGACCATGCTGGACGGCCTGGACGAGGCCGTGACCGGCCTCTCCGCCTCGGAGTCGACGACCTTCGCGAGCGAGCTGAAGGGCGGCACCGGCGAGGGCCAGACCGCGGACGTGACGGTCACCGTCACCTCCGTCAAGGTCAAGGAACTCCCCGAGCTGGACGACGACTTCGCGCAGCTGGCCAGCGAGTTCGACACGCTGGACGAGCTGAAGGCGGACATCCGCGGCCGGCTCGAGCACACCAAGGCGCACGACCAGATCAACGACGGTCGCGACAAGGTGCTCGAGAAGCTCCTGGAGACCGTCGAGATCCCGCTGCCGGAGAAGGTCGTCGAGGACGAGATCCAGCAGCGCAAGGACCAGATGAACCAGCAGCTCTCCATGATGGGCGTGGACCTGGAGAAGTGGCTGGAGATCCAGGGCCAGACCGCCGAGGCGTACAACTCGGAGCTGGAGGACAGCGTCCGCAAGGGCATGCGCGTCCAGTTCCTGCTGGACGAGGTCGTCAAGAAGGAGCAGCTCTCCGTCAACCAGGAAGAGCTGACGCAGCACCTGATCGCCCGGGCCCAGCAGTCCGGCATGAGCCCCGACCAGTTCGCCCAGCAGGTCATGCAGGCCGGCTACGTGCCGGTGCTGGTCGGCGAGGTCGCGCGCGGCAAGGCGCTCGACCTGATCGCGGGTGCCGCCAAGGCCACCGACGCCTCGGGCAACGAGGTCGACCTGGGCAAGGACCTGCACGCGGACGACGAGGGCCACGAGCACCACGACCACTGAGCGGGACCCGGTGCGGTGACCCGCTGAACTGACACAGCATCCGGTCACCGCGCGGGCACTCCGCCCACGCCGTGCGACAAGGGCCCGGCCGCCGAACGAGCGGCCGGGCCCTTGCGCGCACTTGCCGGGAAGCCGCGGAGAAGTGCCGCGGAAGTCCCCGGGAACTCCCGGAAAAATCGACACGGATGCGCTCTGGGCGAACACCCCTGAGTCGGGGATGGTCCCGGCGGATCAGCGCGTTAGGGTCGCTGTACGAGGGGGACCCCACAGGTCGGGCCGGGCCGCGAAGTCCGGGCGGCACGCGAAGTGGTGGTCCCGCAAGGTCGACTTCAGGACGGCTCGGGTTGCCGTCGGAAACGAGCAGGTGGATACGTGACGAATCCGCAGATCGTGACTCCGGGACTCGCGGTGCCCGCCATGCGCGCACCCCAGGGCGGTATGGGGCTCGACGACCAGGTCTACAACCGGCTCCTGCGTGAGCGGATCATCTTCCTCGGCGCCCAGGTGGACGACCAGATCGCCAACGCGATCTCGGCTCAGCTGCTGCTCCTCAACGCGGAAGACCCCGAGAAGGACATCTCGCTGTACATCAACTCGCCGGGCGGCTCCGTCACGGCGGGCATGGCGATCTACGACACGATGCAGTTCATCGCGAACGACGTGCAGACCGTCGCCATGGGCCTGGCCGCCTCGATGGGCCAGTTCCTGCTGACGGCGGGCGCGCCCGGCAAGCGCATTGCGCTGGCCAACACCGAGATCCTCATGCACCAGCCGTCCGCCGGCCTCGGCGGTGCGGCGTCGGACATCCGCATCCAGGCCGCGCAGCTCCTGCGCCTCAAGAAGCGCATGGCGGAGCTGATCGCCGAGCACTCGGGCCGGACGTTCGACGAGATCGAGCGCGACTCCGACCGCGACCGCTGGTTCACCGCGGAAGAGGCCAAGGAATACGGCCTGGTGGACCACGTCGTGACCAGCGCCCGCCAGATTCCGACCAACGGCAGCGCGAGCTGATCCGACGGGCCCGACCCGCCGCAGAGCATCCGCAGCAGCAGTCCCGGAGGATCCTTCCATGACCGACCTGTCGTTCCCCAACCCGCGGCCCGACGGCCAGGCGCTGTTCGGGCGCCCGGAGAGCCGCTACCTCATCCCGCAGTTCGAAGAGCGCACCTCGCAGGGCTACAAGCGGTACGACCCGTACAGCAAGCTCTTCGAAGAGCGCATCATCTTCCTCGGCACGCAGATCGACGACACGTCGGCCAACGACGTGATGGCGCAGCTGCTGACGCTCGAGTCGATGGACCCGGACCGGGACATCTCGATCTACATCAACTCGCCCGGCGGCTCGTTCACCTCGCTGACCGCCATCTACGACACGATGCAGTTCGTGCGCCCCGACATCCAGACGGTGTGCATGGGCCAGGCGGCCTCCGCGGCGGCCGTGCTGCTCGCGGCCGGCACGCCGGGCAAGCGAATGGCGCTGCCGAACTCCCGCATTCTCATCCACCAGCCGTACAGTGAAACTGGGCGCGCGCAGGTGAGCGACCTGGAGATCCAGGCCAACGAGATCATGCGGATGCGCTCACTGCTGGAAGAGATGCTCAGCAAGCACAGCAACCGTCCGATCGAGCAGGTCCGGGACGACATCGAGCGCGACAAGATCCTCACCGCCGAAGAGGCGCTGTCCTACGGCCTCATCGACGAGATCACCGCGCCGCGGAAGTCTCCCCGGTCGGCCGGATGACACACCGCATCGGCCGGTCGGGAGTCCTGTTCCGCGACCGGCCGATGGGCCCTCTTCCGGCGGCTGCCCCGGCGCGAGGAGGCCTTCGGCCCTGAATTGCCCCCTCGAAAGCACCCTTGAGGGGCGAAAAGCCGGGGACGCGCTATTGCGGCGGGGTACCGTCGAAAGACCAGGCACCAGGTCCGGTTCTATCCGGGGCCCAGGCGAAGGAGATGCACCTCGTGGCACGCATCGGTGACGGTGGCGATCTGCTCAAGTGCTCGTTCTGCGGGAAGAGCCAGAAGCAGGTGAAGAAGCTCATTGCCGGTCCGGGTGTGTACATCTGCGACGAGTGCATCGACCTGTGCAACGAAATCATCGAGGAGGAGCTGTCCGAGTCCTCCGAGCTGAAGTTCGAAGAGCTTCCCAAGCCGCGTGAGATCTGCGAGTTCCTCGACGGCTACGTGGTGGGCCAGGACGTGGCCAAGAAGGCCCTGTCCGTCGCGGTCTACAACCACTACAAGCGCGTCCAGGCCGGCGACGGCGCGAAGGGCGACGGCGTCGAGCTGGCCAAGTCCAACATCCTGCTGCTCGGCCCGACCGGCTGCGGCAAGACGCTGCTCGCCCAGACGCTCGCCCGCATGCTGAACGTGCCGTTCGCGATCGCCGACGCCACCGCCCTCACCGAGGCCGGGTATGTCGGCGAGGACGTCGAGAACATCCTGCTCAAGCTGATCCAGGCCGCCGACTACGACGTCAAGAAGGCCGAGACCGGGATCATCTACATCGACGAGGTCGACAAGATCGCCCGCAAGAGCGAGAACCCGTCGATCACCCGGGACGTCTCCGGCGAAGGCGTCCAGCAGGCGCTGCTGAAGATCCTGGAAGGCACCACGGCGAGCGTCCCGCCGCAGGGCGGCCGCAAGCACCCGCACCAGGAGTTCATCCAGATCGACACGACGAACGTGCTGTTCATCGTGGGCGGTGCCTTCGCGGGCCTGGAGCGCCTCATCGAGGGCCGGGTCGGCAAGAAGGGCATCGGGTTCGGCGCGCAGATCCGCTCCAAGCGCGACATCGACACGAGCGACCCGTTCGGCGACGTCATGCCGGAGGACCTGCTCAAGTACGGCATGATCCCCGAGTTCATCGGCCGTCTGCCGGTGCTGACCTCGGTGCACAACCTGGACCGCGAAGCGCTCATCCAGATCCTCACCGAGCCGAAGAACGCGCTCGTGAAGCAGTACCGGCGCCTGCTCGAACTCGACGGCGTCGAGTTGGACTTCGAGATGGAGGCGCTGGAGGCCATCGCCGACCAGGCGATCCTGCGCGGCACCGGCGCGCGCGGCCTGCGGGCGATCATGGAGGAAGTCCTCCAGTCGGTGATGTACGAGGTGCCGTCCCGCAAGGACATCGCCCGCGTGGTCATCACCCACGACGTCGTCCTCAAGCACGTGAACCCGACGCTGGTCCCGCGGGACATCGTCAAGCGCGAGCGGCGCGACAAGAGCGCCTGAGCGGCGGCGGCCCCGCGCCGCGCCGCGGCCCACGGCAGCGAGAAAGCGGCCCCACCCCCCCCGGAACGGGGAGCGGGGCCGCTTCGTCGTTCGCGGATGCTCAGGGGGTCTGGCCGAGGTAGATCTTGTCCACGACGGTCGCGGACTCCGCGGCCGACACCGGGCTCAGGAGGTAGACGAGCCGGTTGTCGTCACCCCACAGGCAGGACGTCGAGTCGTCGGTGAGCCAGCAGCGCAGCAGGCCGGGGTGGCTCCAGGTCACCGGCATCTCCGTGGCACCGGCCGACGACGGGACGAACGTCCGGACGTAGTCGGACGGGACGGTGGAGCGCTTGGTCGCCGTGGTTGCCGCGTAGGGCTGCGAGTCGTTCGCGCTGGTGCCGTAGATCCGGGTGGACACGCCGGAGAAATTGGGGCTGAAGACGCCGTTCACCTTGGTGACGGCGTCGGCGATGTCGCCGGTCTCGGTCAGCCGCGGCTTGCCCTTGATCGAGGCGGGCAGGGCCAGTGCCGCGGTGGGCGCCGCCGAGGTCGGGGCCGCCGTCGTCGCCGGAGCCGAGGTCGCCGGAGCGGAGGTCGCCGGGGCCGACGTGGGCGGCTCCGTGGGGTCGTCCTCGGTGGGCGTGATCGTCTGCTTGTCGCTCGTGGCGCTCGGTGTCGGCGAGCCGGTCGACGACGCGCTGCCGCTTTTGCCGTCGTCCTTGAGGGCGAACACCAGCACCACGGCGACGATCACCACGACGACCGCCCCCACGGCCCCCACGATGATCCCGGTCTTCTTCGGCCGCGGCGGCTGCGGCGGGAACCCGGCGTTCGTCGGGCCCACCGGGTAGCCGGGCGGCGGTGCGCCGAAGCCGGCCACCGGGTGCGCGGGCATCGTCGCGTCGTACGCACCGCCCTGCGGCGGACCCGCCGGGTAGCCGCCCCCCGCGGCCGGCCCGCCCGGGTAGCCCGCCGGTGGCGGACCGCCGCCCGGAGTGCCGGGCCGGCCTGGGTAACCGTTGTCGCTCATCGTCGTCGCGGCGCGTGATGGGTACGCGCCGCCCCTCCCCTCGCTTGCTCGGACGCCGAGCGCGCGAAGTCCGTTCCACGGCCCGTCCCGACGGGGCGGGCCGGGAACGGGCGGGTGTCAGGAGGCCTGGCCGAGGTAGATCTTCTCCAGCACGGCGACGGTGCCGGAGATGCTCTTGGGGCTGCTGACGTAGAGCATGTGCCGACTGTCGCCCCACAGGCACACGGAGGCTCCGCCGCTCGTCCAGCAGCGGAGCGTGCCCGGACGCGTCCAGGTCGCGGTCTGCTCGGTGGCGGCGGCCTTGGGCACGAACGTCGTGACGAAGTCGGACGGCACGGTGGTGCGCTTGGTCCCGATCGTCACCATCATGGCCTGCGGGTCGCTCACCTGGCCGTAGACCTTGGTCGCCACGTCGTCGAAGTCCTGGCCGAAGATGGTGGTGACCTGCGCGACCTGCGGCGGGACGTCGGCGTCGGCCAGCGGCGACTTGCCGTTGAGGGTGCCGGGCAGGGCGAGCTGCTCCGGCGGCCGGGCCGTGGGGGAGGCGGAGGTCGGCGGCGCGCTGGGGGACTTCGTCGGCGTGGCCGACCCGCCCTTGTCGTCGTCCTTCAGGGCGAACACGAGCACGACGGCCACGATCGCGACCACCAGCACGCCGACGATCGCGACGATGACCGGTGTGCGCTTGCCGCGGTTCGGGGGCGGCGGGTAGCCGGGGCCGCCCGGACCCGCGGGGTAGCCGGGCGGCGGGGAGCCGAAGCCGCCGGGAGACCCGGGGCCGGGATTCCCGTATCCGCCGCCGGGCGGGGGAGGGCTGCCGTATCCGCCGCCCGGAGGCGGGCCCGCGGGGTAGCCGCCGACCGGTCCGCCCGGGTACCCGGAGTGCGGCGGCCCGCCGCCGGGGGGACCGGACCAACCCGGGTATCCGCCGTCGCCAGTGCTCATCGTCGCTGCGGCGCGGACTGGGACCGCGCCGCCCCTCCTCTCGCGTGCGTCGGGCTCCGCTCACGCGGAGCCCGTTCGTGGCCGTGCTGCCCCCGCCGTCCCCCCATGCCTGCGTGCTCATGGTGCCGTCTGCGCCCCGCGACGTGTACGGCGGGTCAGCGGCCGCGGTCCAGGGCCGCGCGCATCTGCCGGGTCAATGCCGCGAGTTCGGCGACGGTGCCGACGCCGTCCGCGTCGGGCAGGGCGAGGACCGAGCCGGCGGTGTGCGCGTCCGCCCACACGCACAGATCGAGTGCGGTGTGCTGCTCGGGATACGTCACCGGCAGGCACTGCAGCGCGCCGCCGCCCGGTCCGGGGTCCTGGACGGCCGCCTGCGCGCGGTCGGCGGAGACGCCGGCTTCGCCGAGTCCGGCGTAGAAGCGGTCGAGCTTGTCGGCAGCCGCGCCGGCCTGCTTGTCGGCGGCGAGCACCACGAGGACGTCGGCGCGGTCGGTGCCAGGGCGGCCGTAGCGTGCCGCGCTGCCGCGTCCGTCCATGCGGGCGTCGGCCTGCCGCACGGCGTCGTCGGGGTCGAGGCGAACCAGGCCCGCGGCGGCGGCGGGCAGGCCCGGTTCCGGGGCGTCGTCACCGGTCAGCGCGCCGATTGCGGCGATGACGGCGAAAACGACCCCGAAGCCCGCGGCAATCGCGACAACGGTGCGCACGCGGGCACGCTATCGGCCAAACGGCGCATTCCTCCACAGGGAAGTCCCGCACGCGCGGCGAATACCAGTGCACACACAGCGAAGCCCCCCGCGGAGACACCGCGGGAGGCTTCGAGGGGTCGCACGGAGACAGGGCAGCAGCCGAGCCCACGCGTTGCGCGTCACTTCTCCAGGTCGGCGCGCATCGTCACGAGCTTCTTGGCCGCGTCGTCCGCGGACAGCTTGTCGAAGTAGGCGACGACGGTCGTGTTCTTGTCCGCCCACGCGCAGATCGCGGCGGGGTAGGCGTCCTGCGCGGCCATGCACTGGAGGGTGCCGCCGAGCGGGCCCGCCGGGTAGTCGAGCATCGACACGCCCTCCGGCACGCTGCCGCCGTCGGCGTTCACGTGGTCGATCATGCCGCGGATCATGTGCTCCATCCGCTTGCCGTCCATGGCGGTGAGGCCGTCGACGCCTTCGATCAGCACCTCGCGCTGCCCGGTCGGCGACTTGCCGTAGGCGACGACCAGCATGTTCATGCCCGGGCCCATGTCGCCCGGGTCGATCGGCACGTCGCTGGGCGCACCCTGCCCGGTGAGCCGCTCGTAGCCGCCGGTGCGGGCGGCCGAGACGAGCACCTTGGCGCCGCCTTGCCCGGACTTCGCGGTCGAGGCGGGCGCCTTGGCCGTGGCCTTGTCCGTCGCGGCGGCGGACGGGACGGCCGGGCTCGGCGCGGCGGAAGCGGCGTCGGATGCGGCGGCCGACGGCGTGGCCTCGACGGTCGCGGTCGGCGACGCCTTGCCGCTCTTCTTGTCGTCGCTCTTTCCGGGCAATTCGCACGCGGTCAGCGACAGCGCCCCGGCGACGGCGGCGGCGAGCAGAGCAGTTCTGAGTACGGGTGTACGCACGGTCGATCCCCCCACGGATACGGAACGGCGGCCGGCGGTGGCGGCGTCCGTCCCCTGGCCCCCCAAGGACCGGCGCCTCCGGCTTCGGTCCCGAACACTAGCGATCCGGGCGGCGGAATCCAGGGCCGGGAGGCTTCGGTGACAGCACGGTGACACGCGTGTGACCGGCCCGCCGAGGCCGATCGCCGCCCGCGCGGTGAACGCGGTGCGAAATCGGGTCGTGCGGGTCCGTAAACTTGCCTTGTGACCGAGACTTCCTCCGCCCCGACTTCGGGGCCCGCAGCCGAAGCCCAGACCCTCTCGTCGCAGTACGCCCCTGCCGAGGTAGAGGCGAAGCTGTACGAGCGGTGGGTAGCCGCGGGCTACTTCGAGGCCCAGGCGAAGAGCGAGAAGCCGGCCTACACCATCGTGATCCCGCCGCCGAACGTCACCGGCCAGCTGCACCTCGGCCACGCGTTCCAGCACACGCTGATGGACGCCCTCACCCGGCGCCGCCGCATGCAGGGCTACGAGGCGCTGTGGCTGCCGGGCATGGACCACGCGGGCATCGCGACGCAGAACGTCGTCGAGCGCGAACTGGCCAAGGAAGGCCTGTCCCGCCACGACCTCGGCCGGGAGGCGTTCGTCGAGCGCGTCTGGCAGTGGAAGGAAGAGTACGGCGGCAAGATCCTCGGCCAGATGCGCCGCCTCGGCGACGGCGTCGACTGGACGCGCGAGCGGTTCACCATGGACGAGGGCCTGTCCCGCGCCGTCCAGACCATCTTCAAGCGCCTGTTCGACGACGGCCTGATCTACCGCGCCGAGCGCATCATCAACTGGTGCCCGCGCTGCCTGACCGCGCTGTCCGACATCGAGGTCGAGCACCAGGACGACGACGGCGAGCTGGTCTCCATCCGCTACGGCAGCGGTGACGAGTCGATCGTCGTCGCCACCACGCGGGCCGAGACGATGCTCGGGGACACCGCGGTCGCCGTCCACCCGGAGGACGAGCGCTACCGCCACCTGGTCGGCACCGCCATCGAACTCCCGCTCACCGGCCGCCGCATCCCGATCGTCGCCGACCCGCACGTCGACCCCGAGTTCGGCACCGGCGCCGTCAAGGTGACGCCCGCGCACGACCCCAACGACTTCGAGATCGGCCGCCGGCACGACCTGCCGAACCTCACCGTCATGGACGAGCGCGGCAACATCACCGTGCACGGCCCGTTCCTCGGCCTCGACCGGTTCGAGGCGCGTTCGGCGATCGTCGCCGCGCTGCGCGCCGAGGGCCGCATCGTCGCCGAGAAGCGCCCCTACTCGCACGCGGTCGGGCACTGCTCGCGGTGCAAGACCACCGTCGAACCGCGCCTGTCGCTGCAGTGGTGGGTCAAGGTCGCGCCGCTGGCCCAGGCGGCCGGCGACGCGGTCCGCGACGGCCGGGTCAAGATCCACCCCGAGGAGATGTCCGGCCGGTACTTCTCCTGGGTCGACAACATGCACGACTGGTGCATCTCGCGCCAGCTGTGGTGGGGCCACCGCATCCCGGTCTGGTACGGCCCGAACGGCGAAACCGTCTGCGTCGGCCCGGACGAGGAGCCGCCGAGCGGCGAGGGCTGGGCCCAGGACGGCGACGTCCTGGACACCTGGTTCTCCTCCGGCCTGTGGCCGTTCTCCACGCTCGGCTGGCCGGACGACACCCCCGACCTGCGCAAGTTCTATCCGACCGACGTCCTGCTGACCGGCCACGACATCATCTTCTTCTGGGTCGCCCGGATGATGATGTTCGGCCTGTACGCGATGGACGGCACCCCGCCGTTCCACACCATCACGCTCACCGGCCTGGTCCGCGACCAGTTCGGCAAGAAGATGTCGAAGTCGTTCGGCAACGTCGTCGACCCCATCGACTGGATGGACAAGTTCGGCACCGACGCCCTGCGCTTCACGCTGGCGCGCGGCGCGAACCCCGGCACCGACGTGCCGATCGGCGAGGACTGGGTCCAGGGCTCGCGGAACTTCGCCAACAAGATCTGGAACGCGACCCGGTTCGCGCTGATGAACGGCGCCACCGTGGAGGGCCCGCTGCCGGCCGCCGAGGAACTCTCCACCGTCGACCGGTGGATCCTGTCCCGGCTGGACGCGACCGTCGCCGAGGTCGACGCGTACTACGAGGACTACCAGTTCGCGAAGCTCAGCGACGCGCTGTTCCACTTCGCGTGGGACGAGGTCTTCGACTGGTACGTCGAACTCTCCAAGATCGCCCTCCAGGCCGGCGGCGCCCAGGCCGCGGCGACCCGGCGCGTCCTGGGCCACGTCCTGGACGTCACGCTCCGTCTGCTGCACCCGATCGTCCCGTTCGTCACCGAGGAGCTGTGGACCACGCTCACCGGCGGCGAGTCGCTCGTCGTGGCCGCCTGGCCGGCCCCCGGCGGGCACCGCGACCCGGCTGCCGAAGCCGAGGTGACGACCCTTCAGCAGGTGGTCACCGAGGTCCGGCGGTTCCGCGGCGACCAAGGCCTCAAGCCCGGCCAGAAGGTCCCCGCCCGGGTCACCCTGGACGGCACCGCGCTCGCCGCGCACGAGGCGGCGATCCGCACGCTGGCCCGCCTCGAACCGGACACCGACGGCTTCACCGCGACCACGTCCTTCCCGATCGCCGGCGCCCTGGTCGAACTCGACCTGTCCGGCGCGATCGACGTCGCCGCGGAACGCCGCCGCCTGGAGAAGGACCGCGCGGCCGCCGAGAAGGTCAAGGACCAGAGCACCAAGAAGCTCGCCAACGAGGGCTTCCTGGCCAAGGCGTCCGCCGAGGTGGTCGCCAAGGTCCGCACCCAGCTGGAGACCGCCGAGGCGGACATCGCCCGCATCGACGGCCAGCTCGCCCGCCTCCCGCAGGCCTGACGGCACCCGGGGCCCGCCGCGGCGGGCCCCGGACCACTCCGACGCCAGCCCCACACGAACCGGTGAAATGCCTGTGACTGACCCCGCCGCCGAGGCTGCGCTCCGCTCCGTCGAAGCCGAACTGGTCGCCCGCTGGCCGGAGACCAAGATCGAGCCGTCGATCGTGCGCGTCGCCGCGCTCATGGACGTGCTCGGCGAACCGCAGCGGTCCTACCCGGTCATCCACATCACCGGCACCAACGGCAAGACCTCGACCGCCCGCATGGTCGAGGCCCTGCTGCGCGCGTTCTCACTGCGCACCGGCCGCTACACCAGCCCGCACGTCGCGTCGATCACCGAGCGGATCAGCCTGGACGGGGAACCGATCAGCGCCGAAGGGTTCGTCGAGACGTACCGGGACATCAAGCCGTTCGTCGAGATCGTCGACGGCTCGCAGCCCATCGCGATGTCGTTCTTCGAAGTCCTCACCGGCATGGCGTTCGCCGCCTTCGCGGACGCCCCGGTGGACGTCGCCGTCGTCGAGGTCGGCATGGGCGGCACCTGGGACGCCACCAACGTCGCCGACGGCACCGTCGCGGTGGTCACCCCGATCTCCGTCGACCACGCCGACAAGCTCGGCGAGACCCCCGGCGAAATCGCCGTCGAGAAGGCCGGCATCGTCAAGCCCGGCGCGCTCGCCGTCCTCGCCCAGCAGCCGCTGGACGCCGCCGAGGTGCTGCTGCGCCGCAGCGTGGAGACCGGCGCGACGGTCGCCCGCGAAGGCATGGAGTTCGGCGTGGCGCGCCGCGACCTCGCGGTCGGCGGGCAGCTCGTCACGCTGCGCGGCCTGGCGGGGGAGTACGCGGACATCTTCCTGCCCCTGCACGGCGCCCACCAGGCGCACAACGCGTCCGTCGCGCTGGCCGCGGTCGAGGCGTTCTTCGGCGTCGGCACCGGGCAGCGCGTCGGCCTCGACCACACCGGCAAGCTCGACATCGACGTGGTGCGCGAGGCGTTCGCCGGCGTCACCTCGCCCGGCCGCCTGGAGATCGTCCGGCGCAGCCCGACCGTCGTGCTGGACGCCGCGCACAACCCGGCGGGCGCGCGCACCGCGGCCGCCGCGGTCGACGAGTCCTTCGACTTCACCCATCTGGTCGGCGTGGTGTCGGTCATGGCCGACAAGGACGTGCGCGGCATCCTGGAGGCGTTCGAGCCGGTGATGGCGGAGATCGTGGTCACCCAGAACACCTTCCCGCGGGCCATGCCGGTCGACGAACTCGCGGCGCTCGCCGTGGAGATCTTCGGCGACGACCGCGTCGAGGTGGTGCCGCGGCTGGACGACGCGATCGACGCCGCGGTCGCGCTGGCCGAGGACGGCGGCGACCTGGGCGGCGCCGCGGTGCTGGTGACCGGTTCGGTCGTCACCGTCGGCGAGGCGCGCGTGCTGCTGACCGGTGAACGGTGACCCGGTCCGGGGCGCCCGTTCGGGCCGCGCGAGAATGGGCTCTGTCATACGGGGCCGAAGCAACGACCGTCGGGGACCGGCGAAGGAGGGGATGACCTGATGCGCGCCCTGTGTTCCACCCATCTCATCGGCGAGGCGGTGGTGATCTGCCTCGGCGCCCTGGTGGCGATGCAGCTGACCGACATCTCGACCGGCACGCTGTGGGCGGTCGCCGGACCGGCGGCGGTGCTGTGCGTCCTGCTGTGCGCGCGGCTGTCCGCGACGTGGGCGGTGCCCGCGGGCTGGGCGCTGCAGATCGCGTTGATCGCGGCCGGGTTCGTGGTCCCGATGATGTTCGTCGTCGGTGTCATCTTCGCCGGGATCTGGTACGCATGTGTGCGCGTGGGACGGACCATCGACGCCGCGAAGGCCGCCCGGGCGTGACCCCCGATAGGCTCGGCACGTTGAGCCGGTGTCACGCACGCAGTGTCCTGCCCGGTGCGCGCCCTGTTTCCGCATGCACTCCGGTCCCCGCACGCCGTTCCGTCCCCGAGCACCGTCCCGAGCATTCCTGAGGAGTACCCCTTTGTCCGAGCGCACGCTTGTCCTCGTCAAGCCGGACGGTGTCCGCCGCGGCCTCATCGGCGAGGTCATCGGCCGAATCGAACGCAAGGGCTACACGCTGGCCGCGCTCGATCTGCGGGTGATGGACCGCGAGACGATCGAGCGGCACTATGCGGAGCACGAGGGCAAGCCGTTCTACCCGAGCCTCGTGGAGTTCATGACGTCCGCGCCGTCGGTCGCGATGATCGTCGAAGGCGACCGCGTCATCGAGGCGTTCCGCACGCTGGCCGGCGCGACCGACCCGGTCAAGGCGGCGCCGGGCACCATCCGCGGCGATCTGGCCACGGTGACCCAGCAGAACATCGTGCACGGGTCCGATTCGCCCGAGTCCGCCGAGCGTGAGATCAAGAACTTCTTCCCGCACCTCGCCTGACGGTCCGTCACTGTCCCTTGCGGGGCTTTGCGGGTTTTTCGTCGGTTTCCCCGCGTGCCGTGTGCGGCTTTCGCGCGGCCTTCCGGGGGACAATAGCGGCGAAAAAGTAAAAAAGATCCCATTGCCGTGCGTGGCAGACGACCTTCCGTCTGATGATCGGGTCATCGTGGTTGCCAGGTGTTCCGCTCGGCGCGGCACGCCTACGATTGAGTCCGGTCCAGCCCCCCACTGTGGGCCGACTCACTCCCCCATGGCTGAAAACTGGCCAGCAATGGCTTCAAGGCACCGGAAGGCCCTGGTTCCTACATGGCGAACAATTTGTCGTTCATCGGTCGTGACATGGCAGTCGACCTCGGCACGGCCAACACGCTGGTGTACGTCAGAGGGCGCGGCATCGTCCTGAACGAGCCGTCGGTCGTCGCCAAGAACACGTCGACCGGCGGCATCCTCGCGGTCGGCGCCGAGGCCAAGAAGATGATCGGCCGGACCCCCGGCAACATCGTCGCGATCCGGCCGCTCAAGGACGGCGTCATCGCCGACTTCGAGATCACCGAGCGGATGCTGCGGTACTTCATCCTCAAGGTGCACCGGCGCCGCTACCTCGCCCGCCCGCGCGTCGTCATCTGCGTGCCGAGCGGCATCACCGGCGTCGAACGCCGCGCGGTGGTCGAGGCGTCCAGCCAGGCCGGCGCACGCAGCGTGCACATCGTCGAAGAGCCGATGGCCGCCGCGATCGGCTCCGGACTGCCGGTGCACGAAGCGACCGGCAACATGGTCGTGGACATCGGCGGCGGCACGACCGAGGTGGCGGTCATCTCGCTCGGCGGTATCGTGACGGCGCAGTCGATCCGCGTCGCGGGCGACGAACTCGACATGGCGATCATCAACTTCGTGAAGAAGGAGTACTCGCTCCTGCTCGGCGAGCGCAGCGCCGAGGAGATCAAGATGTCGATCGGGTCGGCGTACGACCTGGGCGACGACGCGCACAGCGAGATCCGCGGGCGCGACCTGGTCTCCGGCCTGCCGAAGACGATCGTCATCTCGACGGCCGAGGTCCGCAAGGCCATCGAGGAACCGGTCAACACCATCATCGACGCGGTCAAGACGACACTCGACAAGTGCCCGCCGGAGCTGTCCGGCGACGTCATGGACCGCGGCATCGTCCTCACCGGCGGCGGCGCGCTGCTGCGCGGACTCGACGAACGCCTGCGCGCCGAAACCGGCATGCCGATCCACATCGCGGACAACCCGCTGGACTCGGTGGCCATGGGCGCGGGCAAGTGCGTCGAGGAATACGAAGCGCTCCAGCAGGTACTGGACGCACAGCCGCGCCGGTAGCGGACGCAATCCCCGGGACGGCCGAAACGTCCCGGGCGTGTCCGGACCGCCGACGCCGCCAAGCTCTGCCAAGCTCTGCCAGGAACTGCCAGGAAAGGGGCGGGCCGCATCGTGAGGGATTCCCGCCGCAGCCGCATGGTCCTTGTGCTGTTGCTCGCGATCTCCTTCGCCTTGATCACCGTGGACATCCGCGGCGGCCGGAATTCGCCGCTGTCGACCGCGCGCGACTGGGCGTCCGCGGTGTTCGGGCCTGCCGAGCGCGGCACTTCCGCCGCGGTCGACCCGGTAGGCCGGGCCATCGACGCGGTGCGCGACGCGGGCAGCCACGAGGACGAGAAGAAGAAGCTCAAAGACGAAAACGCCAAGCTCCGGCAGGAGTTGGAGAACGTCCAGCTCGACAAGGCCCGGGTTGCCGAACTCGACAAGCTGCTGCACGTCGCGTCCGCCGGCCAGTACAAGGTCAAGCCCGCCCGCGTGGTCGCGGTGGGACCCGCGCAGGGCTTCTCCTGGACGGTCACCATCGACGCCGGCACCGGCGACGGAATCAAGCAGGACATGACCGTCATCAACGGCGACGGCCTGGTCGGCCGGGTCACCTCGGTCGGCCCGATGACCGCCACCGTGCTGCTCGCCACCGACCCGGGCTTCTCGGTCGGGTCGCGCATGGCCGGGTCGATGGAAATAGGGATCACCACCGGCCAGGGCGACCGGCCGATGAAGCTCCAACTCCTCAACGGGCAGGCGCAGATCAAGCCGGGGGACCGGCTGGTGACGTTCGGATCGCAGGGTCCCAAGTCCTTCGCGCCCGGCGTGCCGGTCGGCGAGGTCACCGAGATCCGTGCCACGCCCGGGGCGCTGACCAAGACCGTCGAGGTCAAGCCGTACGTGCACTTCACCAGCCTGGACACGGTCGGGGTGGTCGTCGAACCGCCGCGCTCCGACCCGCGCGACGCGGTGCTGCCCGCCGCGCCCGCCCAGCAGCCGCCCGCCAACCCGGCGGCGCCGGCGTCCGCTCCCGCGAGCCCGGCCGCACAGCCGAGCACGACGCCGACCGGCACCGGGAACTCCAAGACGTCGGCGAACGGCCGCCCTCCGGCGAAGAATCCGACCCCGAGCGGAAGGGACTGACCGGTGGGAGCCGCCCGCGCGCTGTACGCCGCCGTCCTCATCGTCGTGGGCCTGGTCGTCCAGGTCTCCGTCCTCGCCCGCCTCGGCCTGCCCGGCGCGGTGCCGGACCTGCTGATGCTCGTCGTCATCGGAATGGCGATGACGTGGGGCCCGACCGCGGGCTGCGTGGTCGGGTTCGCCGCCGGGCTGTGCGCCGACCTCGCGCCGCCCGCCGACCACGCCGCCGGGCGCTACGCGTTCGTGCTGTGCCTCGCCGGGTACGTCGCCGGCCTGTTCGCGCAGCGCGGCCGCCAGCCCCGGCAGTCCGTGGTCACCACGATCCTCGTCGTCGTCGTCCTCGCCGCGCTGACCACCGTGCTGTACGCGGGCGTCGGCGCGCTGGTCGGCGACACCGCCGCGCGCAACGTCGGCCTCGGCCGGCTGATGACCACCGCGGTGGTCTACGACGCGCTCCTCGCCCCGTTCGTGGTGCCCCTGGTGATGACCGGGGCGCGCCGTATCGACCCCCAGCCGCTGATGCCGATCTGACCGGCCGGGCCGCAGCCGCCGAGCCGTCTGCGACCCGCTCCGACGACCCGCTCGCACCCTGCTCGGACTCCGCTCCGACACCGCCTTGAGATCCCCGGGAGTGATACGCCGATGATGCCCAGCCTGTCGAACGCGGGGCGTTCGCGCGGTGACGGCGCGCACGGCGTCCGGGCGCGTCTGATCATCCTGCAGGTCCTCGTCCTGTCCCTGATCGTCACGCTGTTCGGCCGGCTGTGGTACCTCCAGATCCGCCAAGGCGACGAGTTCACCAAGGCGGCCACCACCAACAACGTCCGCAACGTCGTCACCCCCGCGGTGCGCGGCCAGATCCTCGACGACAAGGGCCGCCCGCTGGTCGCCAACAAGGCGGCGCTGGTGGTGACGGTCAACCGGACGGACCTGTCGTCGATGCCCGACAAGGGCAGCGCCGTGCTCACCAAGCTGGCCGGCGTGCTCAACATGAAGGCCGAGGACCTCAAGCTGAAGGTCCGGCTGTGCGAGAAGAACGTGCCGCAGCCGTGCTGGAACGGCTCGCCGTACCAGCCGATCCCGGTGACCAAGAACGCCACCACCGAGCAGGCGCTGGCCATCGCGGAGCACCGCGAGGAGTTCCCCGGCGTCACCGCCGAACCCACCGCGATCCGCGCCTACCCGGGCCCGGAGAGCGCCAACGCCGCCGCCACGCTCGGCTACCTGTCGCCGGTCACCGACGACGAGCTCACCAAGCAGAAGCAGGCCGGCAAGGACGACCTCCAGCGTTCCGACCAGGTCGGCCGCACCGGCCTCGAACGGACCTACGACACCGACCTGCGCGGCAAGACCGGCGTCACCAAGCTCGCCGTCGACAACCTGGGCAATGTCATCGGCACCGTCTCGGAGACTCCGGCGACGCCCGGCAACCACCTGGTGACGTCGATCGACGCGCGCGTCCAGGCGGTCGCCGAACAGCAGCTCAACGAGGCCCTGCTGCGGGCCCGCAGCACGTTCGACGCGGGCAACACGCACCGCAACTTCGCGGGCGACTCCGGCGCGGTCGTCGTCATGGACGTCAAGACCGGCCGGATCGTGGCGATGGCGAGCGCGCCGACGTACGACCCGAACGTGTGGGTCGGCGGCATCGCGCAGGCCGACTACCAGGCCCTCACCGGCCCGAACTCCGGCCAGCCGCTGCTGCCGCGCGCCATACAGGGTCAGTTCGCGCCGGGCTCGATCTTCAAGGTCGTCTCCACCTCGGCGGCCGCCGAGAACGGCTACTCGACCAAGGCGAACTACCCGTGCCCGGGCGGTATCACGGTCGGCGGCATCACCTTCAACAACCTCGAAGGCGCGGGATACGGCGACATCTCGCTCGCCCGTGCGCTCGAAGTGTCCTGCAACAGTGTGTTCTACGGCCTGTCCTACGACATGTGGCTCAAGGCGGGCGGCCTCAAGGGCACCCACCACCCGATGGTCGACATGGCCCGCGCCTACGGTCTCGGCACCGCGACCGGGATCGACATCCCCGGCGAGGTGCCCGGCCGCATCGTCGACCAGAGCGTGCGCCGCGCCGAGTGGGAGAAGAACAAGGACACCTGGTGCAAGGAGTCCGAGGACCCCAAGCTGAGCGCCCAGCAGCGCCTCGTCAACCACGAGAACTGCCTGGACGGCTGGCAGTTCCGCGCCGGTGACGCGGTCAACTTCTCGATCGGCCAGGGCGAGACCCTGGTGACGCCGATCCAGATGGCCCGCATCTACGCGGCGATCGCCAACGGCGGCACGCTCTACAAGCCGACCATCGGCAAGGCCGTGGTCAGCCCCGACGGCAAGGTCGTCCGGGAGATCGAGCCGGAGGTCGCGGGCAAGATCCCGGTCTCCCAGGCCACGATGTCCTACCTGCAGAACGCGCTCCAGGGCGTGGCCACGAACGGCACCGCGGCGGGCGTGTTCTCCGGATGGCCGATGGACAAGCTCCCGATAGGAGCCAAGACCGGTACCGGGTCGGTGCAGAACAAGCAGTCCACGTCGTGGTTCGCGACCTTCGGCGGCCCCAAGGGCGCGCCGCAGTACGCGATCGTGATGATGGTCAGCCAGGGCGGCACCGGCTCCGGCACCTCGGGCCCCAGCGTCCGCAAGATCTACAACGCGCTGTACGGCGTCGACGACAAGGGCCAGATCGACCCGAGCAAGGCGCTCATGTCGGCGCCGCCCGGCGATCTGCCGAAGATCCAGGCGGACGGCACGGTCGTGCCGGTGGCGTCGTTCACCTACGACGCACCCGCCCAGCCCGGCGGAGGCAGCGGCGACCGGCCTGCCGTGGCACTCGGCGTACCCGGCGCACTGCCGCCGGACCGGGTGCCGTACCGGGGAGGGCGGTTCGTGTGAACCTGGGGGTGAAGATGCGGCAGTCCAAGCCCAAGGCGTTCGGCCTCGGCGGGCCGCCGTCCCTGCAGAAGCTCTCGCCCGCCTTCGCGGAGAGCCGCCGGTCGTTCACGGCCCGCGCGTTCGAACGCGACGCCCCGGTGCGCCGCCTCGACTGGGTGGTGTTCGCCACCTCGCTCGCGCTGTCCGTCATCGGCTGCCTGCTGGTGTGGTCGGCCACCCGGCCGCGGCACAACCTGACCGGCGGCGACCCGCAGGCCTTCCTCAAGAAGGACCTGCTCAACCTGGCCATCGGCCTGGCGCTGTTCGTGGCCGTCTCGGTGGTGGGGCACCGCCGGATGCGCGCCGCGGTGCCGTTCATCGGCATCCTCGCCATGCTCGGCCTGTTCGCCGCGCTCAGCCCGCTCGGCGCCACCATCAACGGCCAGCGCGCGTGGATCCTGCTGCCCGCCGGGTTCTCGCTGCAACCCGCCGAGCTGGCGAAGATAGGGGTCATCCTCGGCATGGGGATGATCCTGGCCGAGCGGGTCGACACCGGCGACGTGGAACGCCCCGGCAACCGCGCGGTGTTCTGGTCGCTCGTGGTCGGCCTGCTGCCGATCGCCGTCATCATGCTCATGCCCGACATGGGTTCGGGCATGGTGATCGGGGTGATCGTCCTCGGCGTGCTGCTCGCGTCCGGGGCACCGGCCCGGTGGATCGCGGGGCTCATGGTCATCGGCGGCGTGGGCGCCGCGGCGGTGTGGAAGCTCGGGATACTGAGCCCGTACCAGATCGACCGGTTCAAGGCGTTCACCGATCCGACCCTCGACCCGGCCGGCGTCGGCTACAACGTCGCCCAGGCCAAGCTCGCGCTGGGCTCCGGCGGACTGCTCGGCAAGGGGCTGTTCCAGGGGCCGCAGACGCAGGGCCAGTTCGTGCCCGAGCAGCAGACCGACTTCATCTTCTCGGTGGCCGGCGAGGAACTCGGACTGGTCGGCTGCGCGGTGATCCTGTGCCTGTTCGGCCTACTGCTGTGGCGCGGCATCCGGATCGCCGTGAACGCCGACGACCTGTTCGGCACGGTCATCGCGTCGGGCGTCGTGGCGTGGCTGGGCTTCCAGATGTTCGAGAACATCGGCATGAACATCGGCATCATGCCGGTCGCCGGCCTTCCGCTCCCGTTCATCTCCTACGGCGGTTCGTCGATGTTCGCGATCTGGATCGCGGTCGGACTGCTGCAATCGGTGCATATGCGCGGCGCGGCGTCGCTCGGCAAGTTCAAATAAGACCCCTCCCGCTTCCCGGAGCCGAACCGCGTGGTCACGCGGTTCGGCTCCGGCGTTTCTGCTCTCATCTGCTCCCGTCTGCTCCCGTCATGCTCCCGCTGTGCGCGGGCGTGCGGCCGTGCGCCCCGTGAGTTGGGCGGTTTTCGCCCCTTCGAGTGAGTAACCACCGGGTCCGGCCGGAGGTTAAGGACACGGAGTCGGGGATGTCCGCCTTCCCCGCACACGAGCAGCAGAAGCAGGAGAGGCCATGTCGGGGATGTCCGGAGCGGTCCCGCTCGGCCGACCGAGTCTCGGCGCCGCCGAACTCGCCGCGGTGGAGGAAGTGTTCCGCTCGGGCTGGGTCGCCGGGGCGGGGCCCGCGTGCCGTGCCTTCGAAGAGGAGTTCGCCGAGGCCTGCGGAGTCGGGCACGCCGTCGCGGTCGCCAACTGCACCGCGGGCCTGCACCTGGCCCTGCTCGGCTACGGCGTCGGCCAAGGCGACGAGGTGATCGTCGCCGACTACACCTTCCCGGCGACCGGCCACGCGGTGCTCTACACCGGCGCCACGCCGGTGTTCGCCGACGTGCTGCCGGACACCGCCACGGTGGACCCGGAGGCCGTCGCCGCGCTGATCGGGCCGCGCACCGTCGGGATCATCGCGGTGGACGCCGCGGGCATGCCCGCGGACTACGAGGCCCTCGGCGCGCTGGCCGAGCGGCACGGCCTGTTCCTCGTCGAGGACGCCGCCTGCGCCGCGGGCGCGACGTACCGCGGCCGTCCCGCGGGATCGCTCGCGCCGGTCGCCGCGTTCAGCTTCCACGGCCGCAAGGGCATCACCTGCGGCGAAGGCGGCGCGGTCGTCACCGACGACGCCGACCTGGCCGCCAAGGTCCGCAAGCTGGCCGCGTTCGGCCTGGAGAGCGCCTGGTCCCGGCAGGGCCGCACCGAGCTTCCCATCCCGGTGTTCGACCAGGCGGGCTACAACTACAAGCTGTCCGACGTGGCCGCCGCGATCATGCGCGTGCAGCTCTCCCGCCTGCCGGAACTCGTCGGGCGGCGCCGCGCGGTCGCGGACACGTACGCGGCCCTGCTGGCCGACGCCGACGGCCTCGCCGCACCCGTCGAGCCGGACGACCGCACCACCAGCTGGCAGTCGTACATCGTCACGCTCGCCCCGGACGTCGACCGCGGCAAGGTCGCCGCGCACCTGCGCGAGCAGGAGATCGGCTGCAACTTCGGCACCTACGCCTCGCACGTGCAGCCCGTCTACGGCACCACCGCGCCGTGCCCGGTCTCCGCCGACCTGTTCGCCCGGCACCTCGCGATCCCGATGCACAGCGAGCTGACCGACGCCGAGGCGGAGCGGGTCGCGATCGCGCTGCGCAAGGCCGTGGAGAACGCCCGCTAGCACCCCCCTTCGTGCCGGGCCGGCGGCCCGGCTCCGTCCCCGCAACCCGCCCCGCAGGCACCGAGGAGCCCAGCGTGTCCGTCCCCACCGTCTTCTTCTCCGGCGGCGCCGGCTTCATCGCGAGCCACACCATCCCGATCCTGCTGGAACGCGGCTATCGGGTACGGATCTTCGACAGCATGCTGCGCGGCGACCGGGACCGCGTCGACGAGTTCTGCGCCACCGGCCAGGTCGACCTGGTCGAGGGGGACGTCCGCTACGGCGGCGCCGTGCAGCACGCGATGCGCGGCTGCACGCACGCGATCCACTTCGCCACCGTGTCGATCAACAAGAGCATCGCCGACCCGTACGAGTCGGTCGACATCAACGTCATCGGCAACCACAACGTGTTCGCCGCGGCCGCCGACCACGGCGTCAAGCGCCTCGTCTTCGCGTCCTCCGCGTCGGTCTACGGCGACCCGCAGAAGCTCCCGATGCACGAGGACGACGTCCTGCAGCCGCTGACGCCGTACTGCATCAGCAAGCGCATGGGCGAGGACCTCCTCGGCTTCTACCAGCGCACCAAGGGCCTGTCCTGGATGGCCCTGCGGTTCTTCAACGTGTACGGCCCCGGCCAGAAGACCGAGGCCTACTACACGTCCGTGATCAACACCTTCCTGCGCCGCATCCGCTCCGGCGAGCCCCCCGTCATCGACGGCCGCGGCGACCAGTCGATGGACTTCGTCCACGTCACCGACATCGCGCGGGCGGTCGTCGCGGCCCTCGAATCGGAGCGCGACAACCTGCCGGTCAACGTCGGCACCGGCGTCGACACCTCCATCGCGCAGCTCGCGAAGATCCTCATCGCCGCCGTCGGCGCCTCGATGGAGCCGCAGTTCAACCCGCGCGACGTGCTCGTCTCGCGGCGCGCCGCGGACATCACCCGGGCGCGCGAGGTCCTCGGCTGGGAGCCGACCGTGCCGGTCGAGAAGGGCATGGCCGACCTGGTGCGCGCGTCCGCCTGACCCGCCGTCCGACCGCACCGACCCCCGAGAGCATCCGCCAGACCATGCGTATCGCCGTCGTCAACAACTTCTTTCCGCCCCGGGTGGGCGGCAGTTCGCACCTCTCCGCGGCCCTCGCCCAGGAGTACGCCAAGCGCGGACACCAGGTCATGGTGCTGACCGCCGCCTACCGCGGAGCCCCCGCCCACGAAGTCGTCGACGGCGTGGACATCCACCGCCTCCCGGCGTTCGTGATGCCCAAGATGGGCCTGTCGATCGACTTCGACATCACCTTCACCAGCGGGCCCCGCAACCTGCGCCGGGTCTTCCGGCTGCTCGACCGGTTCAAGCCGGACGTCATCCACCAGCACGGCCAGTTCCTCGACCTGAGCTGGCTCACCGGCCAGTACGCGCGCAAGCGGAACGTCCCGGTGCTGCTGTCCATCCACACCCGGCTGGAAAGCCCCCGCGCCTTCTACGCCAACGCGTTCCGCGCCATCGACCGGGTGTTCCTGCGCCGCATGCTGCGCCGCTACGACCCGCGCTACGTGATCATGGACGAGCACGCCGCAACGTACTGCACCGCCCGCTACGACTCCGGCGACCACCACTACGAGTACATCCCGGTCGCCGTCGACCCGGCCCGCTTCGAAGCGCCGCCGAGCCGCGACATCCGCGCCGAACTCGGCTTGGGCGACCGGCCGCTGATCGTCTCCGTCGGGCACGTCATCCCGCTCCGCGACCGCAAGCTCCTGATGGACGCGCTGCCCGCGGTCCTCGCCAAGTACCCGGACACCAAGCTCGTCGTGGTCGGCACCGTCTACTACGACGCGTTCCTCGAACGTGCCCGCGAACTCGGCATCGAGGACGCGGTGATCTGCGTCGGCGCGGTCCCCAAGGACGACGTGCCCGCCTACTTCGCCGCCGCCGACATCGAAGTGCACGACCTGTCCGGCGGCGGCTGCGGCACCGCCAGCCTGGAGGCCATGGCCGCCGGCCGGGCCACCGTCGTCGCCGTCAGCGCGACGAACTTCCCGGGCATCGACCTGGTCAACTGGGAGAACGCCGTCCTGGTGTCGCACCGCGACTCCGACGAACTCGCCGCCGCGCTGATCCGGCTGCTCGACGACCCCGCGGAGCGCGCCGCCATCGCCGCCCGCCAGCAGGCCCTGGTCCACGAGCATTTCACCCTCGACCGGGTCACCGAGCAGCACCTGGAGGTGTTCGCGCGGATGACCGGCGGGCAGCCCTCCGCGGGCGGCCGTTCCGGCGCCCCCTCGCTCGCCGCGCCGAGCGACGACCCCGCCCGCGAGGACCCGGCCCGCGAGGAGCCCGCCGATGTTTCACGATGACGACCGCAGCAACCGGCTGCGCCCGGCGATCCTGACCGACCTCGTCGGCCAGTACATGAACGACAGCGAGCGCGCCGCCCTGCTCGGCCTGCCGCCGACCACCCGCATCCGCGAGCGCGCCAAGATCGTGAATCCGGAGCGCCTGGAAATCGGCGAGCACTGCTGGATCGGCGAGGGCGCCGTGCTGGACGCGAGCGGCGGGCTCAGCATCGGCGCGCACACCAGCATCGGCCTCAACGTGCTCGTGTTCACGCACTCCAGCTGGCTGGCCAACATGACCCTGCAGAACCACTCCGGGTCCGACCTCATCGAACGCAAGCCGATCCGGATCGGCAAGGGCTGCTTCATCGGCGGCAACAGCGTCATCATGCCGGGCGTCGTCATCGGCGACTTCGCCACCGTGTCGCCGCTGTCCGTGGTGGCCAAGGACGTCCCGGACCGCTGCATCGTCGGCGGCAACCCCGCACGGGTGATCCAGCGCATCGACGACGAGCACATCCAGGCCGAGGTGCGCCGGGTCCGTGCGGGCGCGCACCCCACCCAGAGTCAGGAATCACCGTGGCCAACCGCATCCACCCCACCGCTGTCGTCGGCGACGGCGTCGTCCTCGGCGACGGGAACCTCGTCGGGCCCTACAGCGTGATCCTCGGCCCGTGCCGGATCGGCGACGGGAACTGGATCGGGCCGCACGTCTCCATCGGCGCCCCGGCGGAATGGCGCGGCGGCCCGCACCCGGCCGCCTGGGACGGGGAACTGGCCGGCGAGGGCGTGGAGATCGGCGACGGGAACCGGCTGCGCGAGTTCGTGACCGTGCACCAGGGCACCAAGCGGGCCACCCGCATCGACGACGAGTGCTACCTGCTGGTGCGCAGCCACGTCGGCCACGACGTCCTCCTCGACAACGGCGTGACGCTGTCCTGCTCCGCCCAGCTCGGCGGGCACACCGAGGTCGGCGCGCACGCCAACATCGGCATGGGAGCCGTGGTCCACCAGCACAGCCGCATCGGGCCGGGTGCCATGGTGGGCATGGGGGCGTCGGTCCGCCGCGAGGTGGCGCCGTTCAGCATCGCGGTGGGCAACCCGGCGCGCGAGGTCGGCGTGAACGAGGTCGGCCTCGGGCGCTGCGGCGTCGCCGGACCCGCCGCCGAGGCGATGGCCGAATACGTGAAGGGGCACGCGCCGGTCCCGGACGGCCTGCCCGGCGAGATCGCCGCGCTGCTCGCCGCGTGGGAACGCGGGCGTACTCCGGCCGAGTGACTTCGCGCGTGCCAGCGCGCTGCCGTGGCACCCGGTAGGGAGCGGGTATCCCGCCTCACCCGCGTTTCCGGTGCCCGGCCATCCGACGGCCGGGCCGGACAGCGAAGGACCGGCCGCGGCCAACCGACCGCCACGGCCGACCGGGCCGACCGGCAACCGCGTACGAAAGGGGGACACATGTCCACCACCACGGACGACTCCACCACCAAGGACGGCGCCACCACCAGGGACCGCCTCAAGGGCGTCTTCGCCTACGCGCTCGACCTCGACCCGTCGGTGCGGATCGAGGAACTGCGCTACCGCGAGATCGACAAGTGGGACTCGCTCGGCCACATGGCGCTCGTCGCCGCGATCGAGGACGAGTTCGGCGTGCAGTTCGACACCGACCAGGTCATCGAGATGAGCGGGTTCAAGGTCGCCTACGACATGCTCCGCGGAATGGGGCTCGGTGACTAGCGCGGCCCCCGAAACCGGCCAGGCCGCCTCGACCGGCCTGGCCGGGCGGATCTGCGTGGTCACCGGCGGCACCCGCGGCATCGGCGCGGCGACCGTGGACGCGCTCGCCGAGGCGGGCGCCACCGTGGTGCTGACCGGCCGCGACGAGGCCAAGGCCAAGGAACGCGCGAGCCGCGCGGCGGCCGCGACCGGGGCGACCGTCGTCGGGCACGCGCTCGACGTCACCGACTCGGCCGCCGTCCGCGCGCTGTTCACCGAGATCGCCCGCGAACACGGCGGCATCGACTGCCTGGTCGCGAACGCCGGTGTGCTGGAGGACGCGCTGATCGGGATGATCCGCGACGACCTGGTCGACCGCATGCTGTCCACCAACGTCGCGGGCACGCTCAGCTGCCTCCAGGCCGCCGCCCGCGCCATGATGCGCAAGCGCTCCGGCGCCATCGTGCTGCTCGCCTCGATCGTCGGCGAACGCGGCAACGCCGGGCAGAGCGCCTACGCGGCCTCCAAGGGGGCGGTGAGCGCGCTCACCAAGACCGCGGCCAAGGAACTCGGCCGCTACAACATCCGAGTCAACGCGGTCGCGCCCGGCGTGATCGCCACCGACATGATCGCCCACCTGCCCGAGGACCTGGTCGCGGGCCGCGTCGCCGACACCGCGCTCGGGCGCGTCGGCACCCCCGAGGAGGTGGCCCGCGTGATCCGCTTCCTGTGCGGGCCCGACGCGGCGTTCGTCACCGGCCAGATCGTCGGCGTCGACGGAGGCCTGGTGCTGTGAGCATCGAGACCCCGCGGCACCGGTACCCGCAGCCCGAACCCGACGACCGGCCAGGCAACGCCGCCGGCGAACTGGTGCACCCCGGTGCCGCCCTCGTGGACGGCGCCACCGGCACCGCGCTGCGCGGCCCCGAGCTGCGCGGCGCCGTCGCGGAGGCCGCCGACCGGCTGTCCGCGCTGCCGACCGGCGTCCTGTTCGCGCTGACCCCGCTCGACCTCCCCGGCGTGCTGCAGTACCTCGGCGCGCTGGCCGCGGGCCGTCCGGTGCTGCTGCTCGACCCGGCGCTGGACCGCACCGCGCTGGAGACGCTGATCGGCCGCTTCCGGCCCGCGGGCGTCACCGGTGCCGACGGGCCGGTGCCCGCCGGGTACCGCGTGTTCGACGGCACCGGCTGGGTGCGTCTCGACCCGGACGGCGAGACGCCGCACCCCGACCTGGGCGTCCTGCTCACCACGAGCGGCTCCACCGGCAACCCCAAGCTGGTCCGGCTGTCCGCGGGCGCGGTCCTCGCCAACGCCCGCTCGATCGCGGTCGCGCTCGGCCTCGGCCCCGGCGAAGTGGCGCCCACCAGCCTGCCGCTGCACTACAGCTACGGCCTGTCGGTGCTCAACAGCCACCTCGTGGCCGGCGCCACCGTCCTCGTCGAGCCGAACGGGGTGCTGTCCCGCAGCTTCTGGGACGCGGTCGACACGTACCGCGCGACCAGCTTCGCCGGTGTCCCGTACCACTACGAGATGCTGCGCCGGATCGGCTTCGCCCCCGCCGCGCACCCGTCCATCCGCACCCTCACCCAGGCGGGCGGCCGGCTGAGCCCGGCGCTCGTCCAGGACTTCGCCGACCGCATGGCCGCGGCCGGCGGGCGCCTGGCCGTCATGTACGGGCAGACCGAGGCCACCGCGCGCATGGCCGTCCTGCCGCCCGAGCGGCTCGCCGACAAGATCGGCAGCGCCGGACAGGCCATCCCCGGAGGCGCGTTCACCATCCGGCCGCTCGACGGCCCGGCGGACCCGGACAGCGCCGGCGAGGTCGTCTACGCCGGGCCCAACGTGATGATGGGCTACGCCGAGACCGAGGCCGACCTGGCCCGCGGCGACGACCTGGGCGGCGTGCTGCCCACCGGCGACCTCGGCCGCCTCGACACCGAGGGCTTCCTGACCATCACCGGGCGCCTCAAGCGCATCGGCAAGGTGTTCGGCACCCGCGTCAGCCTCGACGACCTCGAAGACCTGCTGCGCGGGCACGGCGTCGCGGCCGCGGTGCCGGGCGACGACCGCGTCGTCATCTGGCTGGAAGGCGCCGACGGCGAGCGCTGCCGGGCCGCCGCGCGCGCCCTCGCCGAGCGGCTGCGCGTGCACGCGTCCGGATTCGACGTGCGCTCCGTCGACACGCTGCCGCTGCTGGCCAGCGGCAAGGTCGACTACCGGGCCCTGGAGGCGGACACGTGACCGCGCCCGCCCACGTGTTCTCCCGCACCCAGGAGCAGCGCGAAGCCGAGCTGCTGCCCGAACTCGTCGCGCTCACCGCGCACCACCGGGCCAACTGCGCCGAATACGACCGGATCCTCGCGGCCCTCGGGGTCGCGGGGACCGCCGGGAGCATCGCCGAGCTGCCGTGGCTGCCGGTGCGCCTGTTCAAGCACCACGACCTGGCGAGCGTGCCGCGCGAGGAGATCTTCAAGACCCTCACGTCGTCGGGCACCACCGGCGCCGAGGTGTCCCGCATCCATCTCGACCGGCAGGCCGCCGCGGACCAGACCCGGGCACTCAGCCGCACGCTGCAGACCGTCCTCGGCGGGCAGCGGCTGCCGATGCTCATGGTCGACACGCCGTCCGTGGTCAAGGACCGCCGCTCGTTCTCGGCGCGCGGCGCGGGCGTCCTCGGCATGGCCGGGTTCGGCCGCGACCACACCTACGTCCTGGACGCCGAAGGCCGCCCGGACCCGGACGCCGTCGCCCGGTTCCTCGGCACGCACGGCAACGCGCCGTTCCTGGTCTTCGGCTTCACCTTCATGGTCTGGCAGTACCTCTACGAGGTCGCCGCCGCGCACGCGTTCGACCTGTCGCACGGCATCCTCGTGCACTCCGGCGGCTGGAAGAAGCTCGCCGACCGGGCCGTCGACAACGCCACGTTCCGCGCCCGGTTCGCCGCCGACACCGGCCTCACCCGGATCCACAACTACTACGGCATGGTCGAGCAGATCGGCACCGTCTTCGTCGAAGGCCCGGACGGCGACGCGCTGTACTGCCCGGACTTCGCCGACGTGGTGATCCGCGACCCGGAGACCTGGGCCGAACAGCCCGCGGGCACGCCCGGCCTCATCGAGGTGGTCAGCACGCTGCCCCGCTCGTACCCGGGCCACGTGCTGCTCACCGAGGACCTCGGCGTCGTGCACGGCACCGACGACGGGTACTGGCCGGGCAAGCGCTTCTCGGTCCTGGGCCGGCTGCCCCGCGCCGAAGCCCGCGGCTGCAGCGACACGTTCACCGAGGCACCCGACCAAGCACCCGACCAAGCATCCGACCAAGCCGCCGACTCCCAGGGGGAACAGGCCGCATGATGATCCGTCAGCGCTTCCCGGCGGGGCCGGACCGGCCGTTGGCCGAGGTCCTGGACGACCTGGCCGGGGAGGTGCCAGGCGGTCCGCTCACCGTCGGCGACCCGCGCATCGTCGACTTCCTGACGGCGTTCGGGCGCACCCTGCTCGAACCCGCCCTGATCCGCAGCCATCCCGAGCTGGCTCCCCTCGGCTTCTTCCTGCGCCGTGCCGAACTCGACGCGCAGCTCGCCCGGCTCGCCGAGCCCGACCGCGCGGGCACCCGCACCCTGCGGTTCCCGCGCGGCCTGCTCTTCCACATCCCGCCCGCGAACGTCGACACGATCTTCGTCTACGCGTGGGCGCTCGCCGCGCTCACCGGCAACCGCAACGTGGTCCGCGTCTCGCCGCGCTCCGGCGCCGCCGCGGACCGGGTCCTGGAACGCCTGGAGTCCGCCCTGGCCGCCGCCCACCCCGCGGTCGCGGCCACCCAGCGCATGATCACCTACGACCGCGACGACGCCGCGACCGCGGCCCTGTCCGAGGCCTGCGACCTGCGCGTCGTGTGGGGCGGCGACCATTCGGTGGCGGCCGTCCGGCGGACCCCGCTCGGCCCCGCGGCCCGCGACCTGGCGTTCCCGGACCGCGCGTCGTTCGCCGCGGTGCACGCCGGCGGATGGGCGGCCGCCTCCGACGCCGCCCGCGACCAGGCCGTCCTGGACCTCTACAACGACAGCTACTGGTTCGACCAGGCCGCCTGCGCGTCGCCGCGCGCCGTGTACTTCGTCGGCCCCCCGGACGCCGCGGACGCGGCCCGGGACGACCTCTTCGACCGGCTCGCCGCGCTGCTCGCCCGCCGCGGCGAACGCCCCGACCCGGCGATGGCCGTGCACAAGCGCGTCGCCGCGTACGGGGTCGCCGCCGAAGGCCGGGCCCGGACGCTGAGCTTCCGCGCCGCCGAGGCCGTCGCCGTCCTCGACCTCGCCGACCCCCTCGACGTGCCCCGCACGTGGCTCGGCGCGGGCGCGTTCCCGACCGCGTCGGTGGCGGCGCTCACCGATGTCGCGGCCATGGTGCAGCGCCGCGACCAGACGCTCAGCCACTTCGGCTTCGCCCCCGAGGACCTGGCCGCGTTCGCCTCCGCGGCGGCCGGCCGCGGCATCGACCGCATCGTGCCGTTCGGCTCCGCGCTGTCGTTCGCGCCGGTCTGGGACGGCTACGACCTGCCGCGCGAGTTCACCCGCCTCACCACCGTCGCGGCCGGCCGGTGACCGGTCCCGCGGCGGACCCCGCCGCCACTCCGGCGACCGGCCCCGCCTCCGAACCGCCCGCCCGGGACGCGGCCGCCCCGGACGCGGACGCTGCCGCGCCGCGCCCGCCGCGGCCGCCCTGGCAGCGGGTCCTGGCCCGGCTCATGGTGGTGGCCCGGCCCGTGCTGCTGGTGCTCGCGGTCGGCGGAATCGTCTACATCGTCCTGGGGAACTGGGACGAGGTCGCCAAGACCCTCGACGAACTCCCGTGGTACTCGGTCGCCTGCAGCGGCTTCGTGCTCCTCGTCGGCATGTTCGTCGGCACGCTGTCGTGGCAGCAGCTCGTGGACGGCATGGGCAAGCCCATCGGCATCCTCAAAGGCGCGCAGATCCAGCTCGTCAGCCAGCTCGGCAAGTACGTGCCCGGCTCGGTGTGGACCTACGTCCTCCAGCTCGAACTCGGCCGCAAAGCCCAGGTCTCCCGCGCCCGCATCTTCACCGCGTCGCTGCTCTACGTGATCATCTCCGTGGTCACCGCGCTGCTGCTCGGCGTCCTCGCCTTGCCGGTCGTGCTCAAGGACGCGCCCGGCGCCGCTTGGGCGTTCCTCCTCCTGCCGATCGGCTTCGCCGGACTGCACCCGAAAGTCCTGGCGCGCACCGGCGAGTTCACCCTGCGGCTGCTCAAGCGCCCGCCGGTGAAGCTCCGCCTCACGTGGGGGCTGGTGGGCCGCAGTGCGGGCCTTGCGTCGTTCGCCTACGTGCTCTTCGGCGTCCACCTGTGGATCCTCGCGCGCGGTGTCGCCCCCGCGGACCTGCAGCAACTGCTGCTGTGCATCGGCGCCATCGCGGTCGGCCTGACCGCGGGCGTGTTCGCGTTCGTGCTGCCGTCCGGCGCCGGCGTCCGCGAGATCGTCCTCGTCGCGGCGCTGGCCACGACGATGCCGCGCGGCCAGGCCGTCGCGCTCGCGCTGGTGTCGCGGATCCTCTTCACCGTCGCCGACCTGGTGTCGGCGGGCATCGCGGCCCTGCTCGCGCGGCGCGTCCTCAAGGACCCGGCGGACCCCGCGGCCACCGACCGCGCCGACGCCATCGCACACAAGGCCACCCGCGTCGACCCCGAGCCCGAGCCGCACGCCGACCCGGAGTCCGACTCGCACGCCGACCTGGAGCGCGGCCCGGAGTCCGACCCGCGGCCCGACGCGGTGCCCGACCCGGCACCGGACGAGCGGGGGACGCGCTGATGCTCTACCGGCTCTCCGGGCTGCGCGGCCTGACCGCGCGCTGCCGGACCCGGCTGTCCGGGCCCGGAGGCCGGGCCGCCGTGTGGGGCGGCCTGCTGGTTCTCGTCTGGCTGTTCGCGTTCGCCGCGCACGCGCTGCACGCCGATCCGCTGTCCGCACTGGTGGTGTTCGTCGGCACCGCATCGCTGCTGCGGGCCGGGTCCGCGCTGCTCGACCGGTTCGTGCTCGCCGCGGGGCTGCTGGGCGGCGCGACGATCACCGCCGCACTGCTGTTCTCGGTCTGGCCGTGGCATCTCGAACCCGCGCCCATCGCCGGGTGCGCGATGACCGCGCTGCTCGCGGTCGCCTTCGCCACCGGACGGCGGCCGAAACTGCCCCGCAAGGTGCTGTGGTCGGACGCGGTGATCCTGGCGTCCGGCGCCGCGTCCGCGATCACCCTGGCCTGGCCGGTCGCCCGCGTCGGCTTCAAGCAGTCGCTGCCCTACCTGACCGCGGTCGGACAGGGCGACCGGCTGCGGCACTTCTCGCTGTTCGACGCGATCCAGCAGGTCGGCGGCTACGGCTTCTTCCATTCCGACCAGGCCCGCGAAATCGTGCTGCCGGGCATGGAGGCGAACTACCCGAGCGGCACGCACATGCTGTACGCCCTCGGGGACGTGTTCGCCCGCTCCAGCGCCGACCCGAGCACGTCGACCGCCGCCTTCCACCGCTACTACTGGTGGGCGGTCATCGGCTACGCGTTCTTCGTCGTGTGCGTCACCTGGGCCTGCCGGTGGGTCGCCGGACCGGCGGTGTCCGACCGCCGCCGCGCGGTCGTCTGCGCGGGCGTCGGCGCGTACCTGGCCACCGGCATCCTGATGACCGGGTTCTGGAACGAGTCGGACGCGGAAATGCTCGGTCTCGGCTTCTTCGCCCTGGCCGTCGCGCTGATCGCCCGGCCGCCGGTGAAGGACGCCGACAGCGCGCTGCTGCTCGGCGCGCTCGTGGTCGCGGTCAGCTTCTGCTACTCCCTGTTCCTCGTCCCGATCGCGCTCGCCGGTGTGGCCGGGCTCGCCGTGTACCGCAAACGCGTCCGGCGGTCCTGGCGGGCCTACGCGGCCGTGGCGGTGGTGGCCGTCCCGGTCGCGCTGCTCCCCGCCGTGCTGCCGAAGCTGGTCGGCACGCTCAACGTCGGCAGCCACCTGCTGCTCGCCGGGCCCATCGTGCGCATGCAGCGGCGCTTCCTGGCCGGGCTGGCGATCGTCGCCTTCCTCGGCTTGGTGCGCGCGGGCACCCGGCGTTCGCCCGCGTACCGCGTCATGTTCGGCCAACTGCTCGCCGGGGCAGCCGCGCTGGCGGTCTTCTGGGCGTACCAGGTGCTGTCGGTCGGCGGCACCGTGTACTACTTCGAGAAGATGCTGCACGCGTGGACCGTCCTGTGCCTGGTCGCGCTCGGGCCCGCCGTGCTCTGGCTGCGGAGGGCCGCCCCCCGGCCCGCCGCGGCGGCTTCCCCGCGGTCTTCCCCGGCCCTGCTCCGGACCAGGAACGCGTTCGGCACGGTCGCGGCCGTCGTGGCGGCCGCGATCCTCGCCGGGGGACTGCACTGGGGCCGCGTGCAATACGACGGACGCCCCGGACCCGACATGAACTGGGGCGCGGTGTGGGCGTCCGGCCGCATCCAGAATCCGTACGCGGACAGCCTCAAAGTCCTCTACAACGCGAAGTTCCTCGGCGACGGCGTGCCCACCATGGCGCTGCTGTCCGACCAGCACTGGGTCAACGTCGACGCGTCCAACACCCTGGCCGTGCTCAACCACGACTACGGCCGCCTCCAGAAGACGCTGTACTCCCTCAAGGACGTCGACGGCATCGCCCCCGGCGAGCCCCTGCGGCCCGCGCCGACCGGGAAAGCCCTCCCGTACGGCGACCGGTCCGAGGTGACCGAACGCGGCGTGGCCCGGCTGCGCCGTATCCTCGCGGCCAGTCCGATCCCGCTGCGCGTCGTGGTCTGGGACCCGTGGGTGGAGCGCGAGCTGCGGAAGTTCGCGGCCGAACGGCCCGACCTGGGCCTGCGCATCGTCCGCGTCGACCGGCTCGGCAGACCTGTTTGACCACGCGCCCGGACGCCCGCGGACCCCGCCCGCCGAAACCCCGCGGGACCTCGCCGGCGCGCCCGCCTGCGCGCCGGCACGACCGAACGGCCTCCAGGAGGTCCAGGTGCTCGACCGTGTAGCGGCCCCCGAACAGCAGCCCGGCCCGCGGCGGTACGCGTCGCGCGCCGCATTCCTGCGCCGCCGCACCCCCGCCGCGCTCACCGCCCTCGCCGCGGCCTGGGCGGCGACCGCGCTCGCCCACCTCGCCCACGCCGACCTGGTGCTGCCCGCCCTCGTCGTCGCGGCCACCGCGAGCCTGCTGCGCCCCGGCGGGGGACTCCTCGACCGCCTCGTGATCGCGGCCGGCGCGGTCGCGGGCGCGGCCCTCGTCGGCGGACTGCTGTTCTCCGTGTGGCCGTGGGGGCTGCACCCCGTGCCCGTCGCGGGGCTCGCGTTCACGCTGCTGGTCGCTGCCGCGTGGGCGCTGCGCCGCAAGCCGACCCTGCCGACCCGGGTGTACGGCACCGACCTCGCGGTCGCCGGCGCCGGACTCGCCGCGTGGCTGACGACCGCGTGGCCGACCGCGACCCGGCCGCTCGTCGAACGCCTCGGCTACTTCGCGGGCAACGACACCGGCGACCGGCTGCGCCAATTCAGCCTGTTCGACGCCGTCCGGCAGCTCGACGGCTACGCCTTCCTCGACCCCGGCCACACCAAGCAGATCCTCGTCGCGGGCATGGCCACCAACTACCCCAACGGCGCGCACTTCCTGTACGCCCTCGCCGACTCGTTCCGGATGAACGGTGCCGCGCCCGGCAACGGTGTTGCGGAAGCCCACCGCTACTACTCGCTCCTGCTGCTCGGTTACGGCGCGTTCGTGCTGGCCGCCGTCTGGGCGGCCCGCTGGGTCGCCGGGCACCGTGCGCGCGGCTGGCGCGGCGCGCTGGCGCTGTCCGCCATCGGCGCCTTCCTCGCCACCGGGGTCATGACCACGTCGGTCTGGTACGGCTTCGACTCGCAGGTGCTCGGCCTGTTCTTCACCGTCCTCGCCATCGCGCTGCTGGTGCGCTACCCCGACCGGCCGGTCGAACAGACCGTGCTGGTCGGCCTGGCGCTGATCGGCGTCGCGTTCACCTACCCGCTCTACGCACCCGCGCTCGCCCTGGGCGCCGCCGCCACTATGTGGGCGGTCCGCGCCCGCCTGCGGCGCCGTCTGCTGCCCGTGGCGGTGACTTGTGCGGCCGTCGTGCCGCTGGTGCTGGTGCCGATCGTGGTGCCGCGCCTGGCGGGGGACTTCAACGCGTCGTCGCATCTGCTGCTGTGGGGGCCGATCATCCGCGCGCCCCGGCGCGTACTCGCGGCGGCGACGGCGGTGTTCGTGCTGTACCTCGCGGTATCCCGGGCCCGGCGGTCGCCCACCCAGCGGCTCATGGGGATCCAGGTCGCCGCGGCGGCCGTGGTGGCGCTCGGGCTGTGGGTGTACCAGCGGTCGGAAATCGGCGAGTCGTCGTACTACCTGGAGAAGCTGCTCTACGCCTGGCTCGTCACCGTGCTGATCGGCCTCGGCGGCGCCGGCGCGCTGATCTCCCGAAGCCGGCTGCCGCTGCCGCGTGCCGCCCGCGACAAGGCCGACAAGCTCGGCACCCGGGGCCGGTGGGCGGCCCGGGGGACCGTGGCCGTGGCGGCGGCCCTCGCGGGGGTCCTGCTCGCGGGCGGCATCAGCTTCGGCAAGCCGGAGTTCCGCGACAACCGGCCGGCGCCGGACAACACGTGGGGCAAGGTCTGGGCCGACGGCCTGATCGTCAGCCCCGCGCAGAGCGAACTCATGGCCATGCAGCGCCGCAAGCTGCTCGGCAACGGCAAGTTCACCATGGTCGTGCTGCGGGCCAGCCGCACCGCGTGGCAGAACGCGCTCGTCACCATGCAGGCCGCGGTGCTCAACCACCAGCTCGGCACGCTGGAGAAGTACGTCGCCGACATGCCGCTCGTCGCCTCCGAGAAGCAGGACGCCCGCAAAGCCCTCGACCCGATGTACTACGTCGCGCAGAACTGGGACGAGAACCTCGAGGTCTACAGCCGCACCAGCCCGGTGCCGCTGCAGATCGTCTCGTTCGACCCCGTCGTCGGCGTGCGCCTGGTCCGGGCCGCCGCGCAGAACCCGTGCCACTGCGTGAAGATCGTGCAGATCGGCGGCGGGAAGAGCTGACGGCCCGGACACGGAGGGCCTGGAGCCGGAGGGTATGGCGTCAGCCGGGCTCGTTCTCCGGAGCGCCGGGTTCCTCGGCCGGGTCTTCGGCGCGTTTCGGCGGGCGGCCGCGGCGGGCCGGGGCGCCCGCGTCGCGCGGCGTCCGCCCGGCGTCGCCGAGCGCCCGCCGGAGGAGGAACTCGATCTGCGCGTTGGTGCTGCGCAGTTCGTCCGCCGCCCAGCGGGCGATCGCGTCGTGGACCGCCGGGTCGAGACGCAGCAGGATCTTCTTCCGCTCGGTCACCGGGCCTCGGAGCTATTGGTAGAGCGAACCGGTGTTCACCACCGGCTGGGTCGACTGGTCGCTGCACAGCACCACGAGGAGGTTGCTGACCATCGCGGCGCGGCGGTCGTCGTCCAGGGCGACCAGGTCCTGTTCGTCGAGGCGGTTCAGCGCCAACTCGACCATGCCGACCGCCCCTTCCACGATCCTCGTGCGCGCCGACACGACGGCGCCGGCCTGCTGGCGGCGCAGCATAGCCTGCGCGATCTCCGGTGCGTAGGCGAGATGCGTGATCCGGGACTCGATCACCCGTACCCCTGCCGCGGAGACGCGGGCGCCGATCTCGGCGGAGAGTTCGCCGGTGATCTCGTCGGCGTTGTCGCGCAGCGACAGGCCGTCGTCGGTGTGGTTGTCGTAGGGGTAGCGGCTGGCGATGTGCCGGACCGCGGTCTCCGACTGGATCGCCACGAACTCCACGAAGTCGTCGACCGAGAAGATCGCCTGCGCGGTGTCCTCGACCTGCCAGACCACCACGGCGGCGACCTCGATCGGGTTGCCGTCGTTGTCGTTGACCTTGACGACGTCCGTCTCCAGGTTGCGGATCCGGGTCGACACCGCGGTGCGGTGGGTCAGCGGGTTCACCCAGCGCAGGCCGCTCTGCCGCACGGTGCCCTTGTAGTGGCCGAAGAGCTGCACCACGCGCGCCTGCCCGGGCGCGACCGAGTTGAGGCCGCCGAGGCCGAACAGCGCCAGCAGGGCGATCACGACGCCGCCGCCGATCAGGGCGCCGCGCTGCCCGCCCTCGACGCCGCTGCTGGCGACGAACATGACGACCGCGCCGATGAGCATCAGCAGTCCGATGCCGAGCGCCGGACCGCCGCCGATGCCGCGGACGACGTGCTCGCGGACCGGGGGCGCGGGCATGTCGACCGCGACATCGCTCGGACCGCCCGGACCGCCCGGAGTTGCCGGTGTGCCTGAAGTGCCTGGTGCGCCTGGTGCGCTGCTCATGGCCGCCTCCCCGCGGTGATGTGACGCTGCCGCCCCGGAAGGGTGACAACAGAAAACTAGCAAAGTGATATCACTTTTTCCAGGGTCCGGGGCGGTCGGGGGGACTCCGGGCAGGCGTTAAGCTGGGAGGCTGTTCCCCCATCCCCTGCCGGAGGATGCACCATGCCCGCCGACTCGGTCTTCCCGCGCCTGGAACCGCTGCTGCCGCGCGTGCAGAAGCCCATCCAGTACGTGGGCGGCGAGCTGAACTCGACCGTCAAGGACTGGGACGCCGCCGCGGTGCGCTGGGCGCTCATGTACCCGGACGCGTACGAGGTCGGCCTGCCCAACCAGGGCGTCATGATCCTGTACGAGGTGCTCAACGAGGTCGCGGACGTCCTCGCCGAGCGCACGTACGCGGTGTGGCCGGACATGGAGAAGCTCATGCGCGAGCACTCCGTCCCGCAGTTCACCGTGGACGCACACCGCCCGGTAAAGGCGTTCGACGTGTTCGGCGTCAGCTTCTCGACCGAGCTGGGCTACACGAACCTGCTCAACGCGCTCGACCTCGCGGGCATCCCGCTGGAGGCCGCGGACCGCACCGAGGACGACCCGATCGTGCTCATCGGCGGCCACGCGTCGTTCAACCCCGAGCCGATCGCCGACTTCATCGACGCGGCCGTGGTGGGCGACGGCGAGCAGGCGGTGCTGCAGATCACCGACGTGATCCGCGCCTGGAAGGCCGAAGGCCGCCCGGGCGGCCGCGACGAGCTGCTGTTCCGCCTCGCGGTGACCGGCGGCGTCTACGTGCCGCGGTTCTACGACGTCGACTACCTCGAGGACGGCCGGATCCAGCGGGTCGCCCCGAACCGGTCCGGCGTGCCGTGGCGGGTGTCCAAGCACACCGTCATGGACCTGGACGAGTGGCCGTACCCGAAGCAGCCGCTGGTGCCGCTCGCCGAGACGGTGCACGAGCGGATGTCGGTGGAGATCTTCCGCGGCTGCACCCGCGGCTGCCGCTTCTGCCAGGCCGGCATGATCACGCGCCCCGTGCGGGAGCGAAGCATCACCGGTATCGGCGAGATGGTGGAGAAGGGCCTCAAGGCGACCGGCTTCGAAGAGGTCGGCCTGCTCTCGCTGTCGTCCGCGGACCACACCGAGATCGGCGAGGTCGCGAAGGGCCTCGCGGACCGCTACACCGAGGACAAGATCGGCCTGTCGCTGCCGTCGACCCGCGTCGACGCGTTCAACATCGACCTGGCCAACGAACTGACCCGCAACGGCCGCCGGTCCGGCCTGACGTTCGCGCCCGAGGGCGGCAGCGAGCGCATGCGCAAGGTCATCAACAAGATGGTCAGCGAAGAGGACCTCATCCGGACGGTCGCGACGGCGTACGGCAACGGCTGGCGCCAGGTGAAGCTGTACTTCATGTGCGGCCTGCCGACCGAGACCGACGAAGACGTCCTGCAGATCGCGGAGATGGCGAAGAAGGTCATCGCCAAGGGCCGCGAGGTCTCCGGCAGCCGCGACATCCGCTGCACGGTCTCCATCGGCGGCTTCGTGCCCAAGCCCCACACGCCGTTCCAGTGGGCGCCGCAGCTCGACGCGAAGACCACCGACGAGCGCCTGCAGAAGCTGCGCGACGTGATCCGCGCCGACCGGCAGTACGGCAAGTCCATCGGCTTCCGCTACCACGACGGCAAGCCCGGCATCGTGGAAGGCCTGCTGTCCCGCGGCGACCGCCGCGTCGGCAAGATCATCCGTGCGGTCTGGGAGGACGGCGGCCGCTTCGACGGCTGGAGCGAGCACTTCAGCTTCGACCGCTGGATGAAGAGCGCGGAGAAGGCCCTCGCCGACGAACCGGTCGACGTCGACTGGTACACCACCCGCGAACGCGACTGGAACGAGGTGCTCCCCTGGGACCACCTCGACTCCGGCCTCGACAAGGACTGGCTCTGGGAAGACTGGCAGGACGCCCTCGACGAGGTCGAGGTCGAGGACTGCCGCTGGACCCCGTGCTTCGACTGCGGCGTGTGCCCGCAGATGCAGACCGAGATTCAGATCGGCCCGACGGGCCAGAAGCTGCTCCCGCTGTCCGTCAAGCAGCCCTCTGGCCAGGGGGTTTGATCGTGACGGGGGTTTCGACCGCGGAAAGCAAGGTCGTTGCGAGTCTGGTCGCGATGGTGGCTGCGGCACCCGCGAGGGAGCGCGAAGCCATCCTCCGCGGCCTCGGGCAGCCGCGCCGGAAGCCAGCCAAGCGGGCGCCGGCGAACGCACCACTTCCCGCCTCGGAGTCCGGCGTGGGCTCGGTGACGAGCACGATCGAGTGGGTCTGACGCACGACGGCCAGTAGATACGCAACAGCGGCCCCTGGAAGCTCTCCAGGGGCCGCTGTTGGCTTGTCTGGCGTCAGTGCTTGATCGACGACGTCAGGGCCCGCCAGGAGGCCGCAGAGACGGTCAGGTGACCGCGGTCCACGTCCTTGCTGTCGCGGACTCCGACGGCGCCAGCATTCATCGCCGCGGTCTCGATACAGTCGCCGCCCTGTGCCGTGGAGTACGAAGACTTGAACCATTGGGGCCGCGGGGTGTGCTGAGCGTTCACAGAGTCTCCATCATCGCGCGAATCCACTCGGCCGTGTCTGTCGGCGACAGTGCCTCGGCCTTCAATCGGTCGAAGCGCCGCTTCGCATCCGTCCGTGTCACCGGATCGTAGGCCACGAAACCTTGACCGAACGGCTCCACGTACACGCAATCGTCGCCCTCGTCGAAGCCCATGATCGTGATCGGGCCGTCCAGCATCGTATGCAAGCCCATGTCGAGCGGTGCGACCTGGATGGTGACGTGGGGCAGTTCCCCGACTTCGAGCAGCCGCTTCAACTGTCCGCGCATGAGGTCACGACTCTTCGGCTGCCTGCTCACCGCGCATTCGTCGAGGATGAACGACAGCTCCGGCGGCCCCTGCCGCCAAATGATGTTCTGGCGGTTCAGTCTCTCTTGAAGCTTCTTTTCCAACCAGCCGACAGGCTTACGGGCCAGGCCAGTCGACAGCACCTCCCGGGCGTAGTCGCCCGTCTGCAACAGCCCAGGAATGACCTGCACGGCGTACTGCCGCAGGGAGCTTGCTCCGGCTTCGAGTTCGACAACCAGCTCGAACCATTCAGAACCGGGAGGCTCGTTCATCTCGTCGCGCAAGGCCACGAGTGCACCCCGCGCATTGACCGCATGGTCGATGACTTGCACCAAGTCCCTGGCTGGCGGCTTCGTCCCTGACTCAATGGCCGAGAAGTGTTTGTTCGAGATGTGCGCCTCGTTGGCCGCCTGGGTCTGGGTCATGCCCTCCATCTCGCGGTACCGGCGGATCTGTCGCCCTAGGAAGTCGAGAATCCACGAGGGCCGTTGCGGCTCCACATCTCGACGTCGACCAGCCATGTTCCAACCTCCCCCGAGGGTTTAGGAGACTTTTCTCCTCGCGGTGCGGCGGACCGAATCACCTGTTCAGAAGGCGATCGTCACCCCGTAGCCCAACGTACCCCGGCGGGTGTTCCCTCAGTAGTGGAACGGTCACAGGGAGGTCGGGAATGGGCGCTGAGGGGCGTGGGCGACGCAGCGGGAGCCGTATGACGATCGGGACATACGTGACTGGCAGGGATGGCCAGGTCGGCGATCGTGGGGAACGGCTGCAAGTGATCCGCCCGCACGATCCCCTCACAACCCCGGCTTCGGCCTTCCAGTGGCCGGCCTGCAAATGTCAACGATGCACAGGGGGATTAAGCAAGTGAGCGGCGCACTCGACGTATCGGTGGAGCTTCTTTCGCCTGAGGCTCTGGCGGCCTGTTCTGCCCGAAGCGGGGCGTCGAGCTCGGTTGGCCAGCCGTCGCGATCGAACGGCCGGACGGCGGCTATGACGAACGGTCCCTTCATCTCCGGGCGACAGCACTGGAGGCGGCGGTCATGGCGGTGAAGACTGAGCGAGCCCTTCCGGCGAGCGTCATGGCGGAAGCGCGGGCGATCGTCGCTCACGGCCCGATGGGAGCGGACACGGGCATCATCATGAAGGTTCGTGACGGTCTCCGGAGCTGGCAGGAGGCGCCGCCCGGCACACCCGCGTCCGACACGCCGGTGCAGCCCGTACCGGGAACGAACTGGAGCGACATCAAGGTGCCCCGCGTCGGATGGATCGGGGACGCCGCGTGACGCGCATGTTCGTTGGCAGCATGGACGGTGGCGGCCACGAAATCGCCATCCGCGAGACCCCGGCGAAGGTGCCTGCGTCCGGAGGCGTTCCGGAGCCGCTCGTGTTCGAGGTCGGCGCATGGGTGGTTGCTGCCCCCGGCTACACACACCGGCCTGGGGTCGTCGTCGAAATCGTCCGGCCCGTCGGGACGAACTTCCGTGTCGCCAAGTGCGAGGAACACGGGTCCCGGATGCCCTACCTGGCCGTCGAGCACGAACTGACGGTTGTCCCGCGCGGCGGGCGAGAGAGCACGCCCGGACGTGACGCGAACCCGCCTGATGCGGTTAGGAGTCCGGACAACCGCGGCGGAAGACCCGCCGGCCAGGGGGCCTAATGGACTACGAAGTATGGCGTGTGGGGCGAGTGTCGCCGACCGCAAATCACGAGCTGAGCAAACAGCTCGACGCCTACGACGAGCGGCGCAAGGCACAGGCCACCGAGAAGCGGCCGACGGAGCGTCAGCTACCGACCTGATCCGACGTGCGCTCGAAATGGCTTGGGTCGCCGCCACGCTCGCGTGCGGCCTCGCCCTGGCCCTGTACGAGCTGGCCACCCGATGACTGGGGGCGGAGTCGACCGGGACTTCTCTACACACGAGGCATGCGTGAGGAGAACCCACGGCCGTCCAGATGGCGGCGACGACTCCGCCCCCACCCCTGATCACGTCCCTGCACGTCAGCCCAACTCACCGACGAGGAGCTGCACACCATGACCGTGATCCTTGAGGCACCCGAGCGCGCACCGGACGGCCGGCGCCCCCACTGGCGCATGCTGTGGCTGGACCTGACCCGCAAGTGCGCGTTGAGCTGCACCCATTGCTACAACGCATCGGGCCCGGACGAGACGCACGGCACCATGACCCGAGACGACTGGCTGACCGTGCTCGACCAGGCCGCAGGGCTCGGAGTCGAGCAGGTGCAGATGATCGGCGGGGAGCCGACCATGCACCCGCACTTCGCCGAACTGCTCTCGCACCCCCTGTCCGTTGGACTCCGTGTCGAGGTCTACAGCAACCTGGTGCGCGTCACGCCCGCATGGTGGGAGCTGTTCCGCCGTTCCGGGGTCTCGCTGGCCACGTCGTACTACTCGGCGGACGCCGCGGCGCACGATGCCGTCACGCAACGCCCGTCCCACGCACGTACCGAGTCCAACATCATCACGGCGCTGCGCTTGGGGATTCCGCTGCGCGTCGGCGTGATCGGGGTCGACGCCGACCAGGACGTGAGCAAGGCGGTCGCCCGTCTCCGCGACCTCGGCGTGACCGACGTCCGGGTGGACCACGCACGCCCCTTCGGTCGCGCGGGTGCCAGCACGGACCCCGCGGGGTTGTGTGGAGGCTGCGGCAACGGACGCGCGGCCATCGGCCCGACTGGGGACGTCACCCCGTGTGTGATGTCGGCGTGGCTGACGGTCGGCAACATCCGAACCGCCCCGCTGTCCGCCACACTGAACGGGGACGGCATGGCCGAAGCGATCTCGACGATCTGTGACGCCCGCGCCGGCAACGAGCCCCTGCCCCCGCCTGGACCGCAGCCCCCGTCCGGACCGTGCAACCCGGACGACCAGGAGTGCACGCCGGGCACCCCGCTGAGCACCTGCAACCCGAGAAGGTAGGTCCGTGGCAGACGCAACGCCCACCGACGTGCCGCTGGACCTGTTTCAGCGGCACGTCGGCACCATCACCAGCTACCGGTCGGCCGAGAACGGCTATATGTCGGATCTGCTGATGTTCGTCGACACTGATGCGGGTCGCTGGTTCGTCAAGGGCCAGCGGAATCGGCCGGGGGGCCGGCTTGAGTCGCTTCAGCGCGAGGCCCTGATCAACCCCTACGTTCAGCCGATCGCCCCGAAGCTGCACTGGCAACTTGAGGACGACCAGTGGGTTCTCCTCGTCTTCGAGGCGGTGAAAGGGCGTCCCGCCCACTTCGACCCCGGGGCCGAAGACCTCCCCCTGATCATCTCGACGTTGCGGCGGATTCCGAAGATCAGCCCCCCTGACTTCACGGCAGGGTGGACCGAGGATCGCTGGGATCGATTCACCGACGACTCAGCCCTGTTCCGCGGGGGCACGCTCCTCTACACCGATCTCAACGCAGATAACTTCCTGGTGACCGAGACCACCGTCCGCCTCGCGGACTGGGCGTGGCCCACGGTCGGCGCGGGGTTCATCGACCCGGCCCTGTTGGTTATGCAACTCGTCGCTGCCCACCACACACCAGAGGGGGCGGAACAGGCTGTCGCCCAGTGCGAGCAGTGGCACCGTGCGGACTCGACCGCCATCGATGCCTTTTGCATCGCGAACGTCAACATGTGGGCCGCGTACTGCGCGAAGGATCCGACGGCCGGGTGGAAGAAGGCGATGCTGGCGGCGTGCCAGCGATGGGCCGAATACCGAGGCATCGCGCCCCCCGCTGAAGACAACTAAGCCGGCCCCGCGCCCTGTTCTGGACGCGGGGCCGGTGCTGTCATCGGATCGGGCAGGCGCCCGAGGCGCACTCCTCGTCGGTCGAGTCCTCGACCCGGGTCAGCTCGTACGCCGCGAACTCCTCGGCGGTTATGCGCTCGTACGGCGCCTGAGCCCGGGTGCCGTCGACCATGATCGTCGTCCCCTTCAAGGCCGGCAGCCAGTGAAGGATGACCTCCATTGTGTGCTCGACGTCCAGGCCCTCGGGCACATTGGCCGTGCAGGAGACCGCGTTGTCGGCGTACTCCTCCTGGTACATCGCCTGGAAGGCGAGCATCCGATCGAGGGGCAGTTCGTCCGCGGACTCGACGGTGAGCGCAGGAGGCCCGCCAGCCATCGGCGGGCTTCTTGCGATTTTTTGCGTTATTTGCCCGAATGGCTGGCCTTGGGCGACAGCCTGTTGCGCACGTACGCGTGTGTCATCCTTTTCGGCATGACCACGTCCGCACCGGGGCAAGGGAGTTCACTTCCTCCTGGAGCCCGGGACACGGCCGATCTGAGCACCAGCCTGCATGGCTGCAAGATCACAGAGGTGAGCCTGGCCCAACTCGAAGCCATCGCTGTCGAGGGCTTCGATCCGACTCATATCCGAGTGAGCACGGAGTTTCATGATCGAAGCTTCCAGCGCCGCTCCATTGCGGACCTAGAGCAAGCGGTCCGTGAGCCTCCGTACGGTGCTGCGGATGCGCGGCCGTCGTCTATTAGGCTCACCGCCCTGGACCATACGGGCGGTCGGCATCTCTGGCTGAACCTTGGGCCGAACACCTGCCGAGTGTCGGTGAGCGCGGAGGACGGCACATGGGCGCGCGGCCGGTTCGAGCACCTGAATCAGGTACTGGTCGGTTGCGGGGGAGGAAGCCCCCCGAGGTTTGTAGCAGGCAGGTGGGCATGGCGCGTCGCGCTGCGAATCCCCACGTTGATCGTTGCTGTCGCCATGATTCCGCTCCTGATCTCAATCAGGTCGCCCTCCGCCTGGTTGCTGGGGCTCGGGATCTCCATCCAGGTCTGCGGTGTCGCCTGGGGGTGGCTAGGCGGACGCTGGGCCGCCGCGCGACGCCGTGACTTCGATGAGCGCTGGGCCACCCGCCTCTACCACGTGAGTGCGCCGCCCCGTCTACGCGGGTGGGCGGCGTTCACGCCAGCGGAGCGTGCCAACTGGGTCGTTCTGGCGCTCACTCTGGTCGCAATGGTTGTGTTCGGCGTTCTGGCGCTCTGATCTGCCCGAGCGCGGGACTGGGTTGCGTCGACGGTTTGCCGTTCAATGAGACCCGCGGACCTGGCCGCTCTCCCTGCATCTAGGGCCGTGTCCATCTGCCCGCAGATGCAGACCGAGATCCAGATCGGCCCGACGGGCCAGAAACTGCTCCCGCTTTCGGTGAAGTAGTTCCCCTGCAGCAACACCACGGCCCTACCGGAACTCCGGTGGGGCCGTTTGGTGTTCGCGGGGATGATCGCCCGGCGCGGATCAGGTGGGTATCACCTGGGTAGTGAGGTAATCGTTGGCCGGGTTTCCGGTGTTGTTGATCGCGACGAACGCCGTGGTGCCGCTGACCGGCTCCTGGATGTTCACGCTGCCGGCTCCGGAACTGTCGGTCGTGATCGAGCCGTCGACCTGACCGCAGGTGGCCGCACTCTGGATCACCCGGACGTTGTACGTGGTACCGGGTCGGGCGTGTTGGAGGACCACGTTGGCGATCAGCTTGCCGTTGGCGGGCTCGTTGTAGATGACGAAGCCGCCGCCGGGTCCGGTGCCCTGCCCTCCGGCGGGGGAGCCGTCACAGTTGACGTTCGCGGTGGTGAGCGGAACCTTCAGGGCGTGCGGTGCCGCCTGCGCGATCCCCGCAATCGGCCCGAGGCCGAGAGCGACGACCGCGCCTGCTGCCGCGCCCAAGGCCGCCAGTCGGGTGCGATTCGTGGGGAACATGGTTCTTCACCTCGGTATGGACCCTTCCGAGCCTACGTCGCCTGCGCGCGCCGTTGGCCATCTGCGAGGATCCATCGGATATTCCGCGGCAAGCCCTGGTGCGGAATGCCGTGACCTGCGGGTTCGGGCCCTTCTCGGCTTCCGGCGGCTTCGCGCCTCCGGCCTGATCCGGCGCATCCGATGACCGCCGCGTGACTCGCAGGCCGCGAGGTGCTGCGGTCAGCCGCAGGTGACGATGAGGCTGTCGGGGTGCATGGAACTGCCGGGGAAGTCGGCGGCAGTTGCCGGGCGTGCGGTGCACCCCGCGGGCATCGAGGGGGCGGGGCGCGGTGCGGGAACCTTCGCGGCGTCGCTCGCCGGATGGGGGACCCCCAAGTGCAATGCGTCCACCGCGCACTGTGGGGCCCCGATGTTCTGCCGGCAGGAGGGAATGTCCTTCAGGCCGGGCCAGTATTTGAGCGTCACCGGGTCGTTGTTCGGGGGCGGGATGTCGGCGGGAGGTTCCGTGGGAGGGGCTTCGGTGGATTCCGGTGTGGGCTCCGGTGTGGACGCCGGAGACGGTTCCTGCGTCGGCGTGGGGGACTCCGCGGCGGTGGGTGCTTCCACCGGTGGCGTGGTCACGGGCGCGGCCGTGGAGGGCAACGCAACTGGCGTCACCTCGGATTGAGCCCGCGGTACGGGCTCCGGAGTGGCGCGCGAGCATGCGGCGAGCGTGCCGCTCAGTGTGATCGCCAGGAGCAGTGCGGCGATTCCGGACGATGTTCGCGTAGCCATGTGCTGATCCCCCCCGGGCAAGGTCCAACCGTGCCGCCCGCATTGTGGAGTGATCTTCGTGCGGCTACAAGCAAGGGGAGGGGGAAATGCGCGAGCCCCGCCGGAACTCCGACGGGGCTGCGGTGATGTGGGCGGGCCGTCAGCCTTTGATCGAGGCGGTGAGGGCGGCCCAGGAGGCGGGGGAGAGGGAGAGATGGCCGCGGCGGATGTCTTTGCTGTCGCGGACTCCGACGGAGCGGTCGAGGGCAGCGGTCTCGACGCAATCGCCACCTTGCTGACCGCTGTAGCTCGACTTCCGCCAGAGCGCGGCCGTCTCGACGCAGGCACCGCCTTGGTTGCCGCTGTAGCTCGACTTTCGCCACAGCACAGCCGTCTCGATACAGTTGCCGCCCTGCTGACCGCTGTACGAGGACTTGCGCCACGTGGGCTGGGTAAGTGCGGTCATGCTGTGCCCTCCAAGAGGTCTCTCAGATGCCGTGCGGTGCGTGCGGGCGACAGCGTGTCGGCCCGCAGCAGATCGTAACGGCGCTGCACTTCGGAGACGCCGTGTGAGTCGGTCGACATTCGCCCCTCGAACGTGCCTTCGGCGTAAGTGCATTCGCCCTTACCCGGCACGCTGAGCAGCACGAATGCGCCATCCATGCATGCGTGCAGACCGGCCTCGATCGGGACCATCTCCAACACCACGTTGTTCAGCTCGACCAACTCCAGCAGGTGCGCGAGTTGGGCCTTTGCGACCACCTTGTCCTGCGCGAGTCTCAGCAACGCCGCTTCATCCACAACCGCCCAGTACTCGGGTGCCTCCGTCTTCGTGAGCACCGGCTTCCGCTTGAGTCTCCGGTCGACCCACATGTCGATCGTGTTTGCGGGCACCCTGGCCCGCCGCAGCAGCACGCGCATGTACTCCTCGCACTGGAGCAGCCCGGGAATCACCTGCGGTTGAAACGTGCGGATCCGCACCGCCGCCGCTTCTGCCTTCGCGAACGTGTCGAACCACCCCGGCTGGTCATCCGTGAGCCGGGTGGCGTGAAATGCCGTGGCGATCAGCAGACCCTCGGCGCCCAGCCGCTCGTCGAACTGCGCCACGAACTCCTCGCCCGGGTGCCGCTCAGCAGTCTCGATCTGTCCAACGAACGACCCTGTTGCATGCAGATCGCTGCCCAGCCGATCCTGCGTCAGTCCCGCCCGCAGGCGGAAGAACCGCAGGTAGGCGCCGAAGAGGTCCCACATCGAGGCTTCCGGATCAAGCGTCTTGGGAGCGGGCATCGTTCGTCTATCCCCCAGATTCAACTGCTGAATTTCGCGCCGTTCCCAAGCTACGCCGCGGCATGTTCCTCTGCGTAGCGAATCGGTTACCGGGAGGCTGGAAATGGCGCGTGGTGAGAGTCGGATGTCGATTCGGACCTACACGGCCGGGGCGGGTGGGGATCGGGGACGGGAGAAGAAGCGGCTCCAGGTCGTCCGTCCCCACGACGGGTTCCCGCCGCCCTCCGTCTTCTCTTGGCCGGCGTGCACGTGCCCGCGGTGCGTGGCCGGGGGCGGCAAGTGAGCGCCGCGGCGTCAAACCTCGTTGTGGGGGCGCGGGTTGAGGCCGTGCCCGGCTTCCCGCATCCGGCGGGGGTGGTGCTCAAGATCGTCGAGCGGGCCTCGGGGCTGCGGCTCGTGCAATGCGAAACGCTCGATGCCGAGCGGCTGTTCGTGGCAGTGGCCGCCGAGCTGAGGGTCGTACCGGTCGCCGGCGAGCGGGTTGACTTGAACTCGGCTTGAACTTCTACCGTCCGGTCATGACGATCACCGAGTACTCACGTGACCAGCTTGCTTCCCAGCCCATCGGCTACTGGAGCGGGATTGCCAACGAGATCACCGTCGGCAGCATCCGCGCGGCCCTGGCCGAAGAAGAGCTGACGCAGCCGCACTGGTGGATCCTCAACCACGTCGCGGGAGCCCCCGAGCAGTGGAACCGCGATGCCCTCACTGCCAAGCTCTCCCGCTTCGACCGCCAGGACACCGACTTCGAGGCCGTCTACGCCGACCTCCACGCCCGCGGCTGGATTGTCGAGCCCCAAGGCCGGCTTGCCCTCACCGACGCGGGCGAAGCCGGACGGCGGCGCGCGGCAGCCCGCAACCGCAAGGTCCACGAGCGCATGCACGAGGGGGTGGCGACCGACGACTTCGTCACCGCCCTGAACGTGCTCCGCCGCATGATCGCGAACCTCGGAGGCGACAGCGACCTCCCCCAGTAGCCCGAACGGGCGCGGCCCCGCGTCATGGGGCCGTTCCGGGGGAACTCTCGGAGTCCCGTACCGACCGCGGGCACCGGCACCGAGACAGCGAGCGTCCCATGGGCACCATCGGCAAGCATCGCAACATCTTCCTGGTCTGGCTGGTCTGGCCGTTCATCACCTTGGGGATCTACTTCTTCGTCTGGATCTACAAGGTCAACCGCGAGACGAAGGACTTCAACCACCGCGTCGAGGTCAATCCGTTCTGGTCGATGATGAGCTTCCTCGTCGGCTGGATCCTGATCGTGCCGCCGTTCATCTCGACGTACCGCCTGGGCAAGCGCATCGCGGAGGACCAGCAGGCGGCGGGCATGCGGGTGTCGTGCAACGCGTGGATCGGGCTGATCCTGTTCTTCGTGGCGGGCCTCAGCTCGCTGTACTACCAGCACGAGCTGAACTCGGTCTGGGCGTCCTACGACGACCCGCCGGAAGGTACGAAGGTGCCGGTGCCGCCGCGGCCGGTGGCGTATCCGGCCTCTTAGCCGCCCGCGAGGGCTTCCCGCATCGCGGCGAGCACGATCTCGTCCGGGTGGCGGGTGCGGGCGGCTGCTTCCGCCTCGCCGAGGAGGTCCGCCCGGGCGTCCGGGGTGGCGCCCGACAGCAGTTCGGAAAGCCACGCGCCGAGCCGTGTCGGATCGCCCGGCACCGAAGCGGTGAGGTGCGGCGAGGCCTCGGGGGCAGGTGCTTCGCGCCGCGGTCGGCGGGCACGGAAGGCCGGGCGTCGAGCCAATCGCTGCGGAATTGCGCCGGGTGGCGGTCCGGGGCGGGGGTCGGGCTCGCCCACCGGCTCGGGCTCGGCCCACCCGGCTGCGTCCGGCACCAGCCCCTCGCTCGCGTAACGCCCCGCGCCCAGGCGGACCTTGTGGGGGTGCACGCACACCGCCTTGCCGGACGCCAGGTCCACCCGCAGTGCCAGGTCGGGGTTCCACGGCCATCGCGGGCCGGGCCGTTCCGCGACGTCGAAGTCGCCGAGGCCGAACAGCAGGGACGGGCAGAACGTGCACACGTCTTCGCGCACCCACTCCGGTGTCGGCCCCAGGCTCGGCATGACCGGAGCCTAGTCGGCGCATTTCCGGCGATCGGCGCGTACGCCCCCACGCCGCCCTCGGAACCAGGCCTGTGATGGAGTGCGTCCCTGGCGGGTAAGCCGGTTCGTTTGGGGGAGGGCGGGATGGCGAAAGATCGATCTGCGCGCGGCGGCGTGCCCGACGACGGGATTCCGCTGCCTCCGACTGGGCCCGAGCGGCGGACGGACGCGGGCTGGGACCGCGTCGAGTACGCGAAGTCCGACGGCGGGGAGCCGGTCGACCTCGCCAAGCGCGACGAGCCTCAAGACGCGCCCGAGGCCGAAGCACAGGCCCAGCCGGATCCGCCCAACGCGCCGGGCTGGCTGGTCTGGCCGCTGCGGATCGTGGCATTCGTCGTCGTCATCCCCGTGCAGGTGGTCAAGGGGCTGGTCAAGGCGGTCGCATCGGCGATCCGCGGGGCTCTGGGGGCCGTCGGACGCGTGCTCGCCTGGCCGTTCCGCATGCTCGGGCGCGGACTGCGGGCGCTCGGCCGGGCGCTGGTGTGGCCGTTCCGGCACGCCGGGCGGGCCGTGCGGTGGACGCTGCGGCAGGTCGGGGCCGTCGTCGAGGCGCTGGGGCGGCTGCTCGCGTGGCCGTTCCGGTACGCGGCCCGAGCCGTCCGCTGGATCGCCGACCGGGCCGGGGCCGCGCTGCGGGCGCTCGGCCGGGGCATCGGGAAGCTCGGGCGCCTGGCCCTGTGGCCGCTCCGGCAGATCGGCTGGCTGATCGGCGCCGTCGGGCGGTTGCTGGCTGCCGCCGTCGAAGGTCTCGGACGTGTGCTGGTGTGGCCGTTCCGCCTGCTCAAGCGCGGGCTGCGCGGGGCCGGGCGCGGACTCGTCCGTCTCATCCGGGCCGTCGCCGCCGTCCTCGCGTGGCCCTTCCGGCAGGCGTCGCGCGGGCTGCGCGGGCTGGTCCGGGGGATCGCCGCGGGACTGTGCGGGCTCGGCAAGCTGCTGGTCAAACCGTTCGCCCTGCTCCGTAGTGCGGTCGCCGCCTTGCTCGGCTACGCCGGACGCGCACTGCGCGCTCTCGGTGGTGTCCTCAAATGGCCGCTCCGGGTGCTCCGGGGCTTGGCGAAGCTCCTCGGCTCCGGACTCGACGCGTTCTTCCGCGGCATCGGCGGCGTCCTCCGCCTGATCGGCCGCGCGCTCGTGTGGCCGCTGCGCCAGGCCGGCGCGGCCCTGCGGTTCCTGGGGCGTGCGCTTGCGTGGCCGTTCCGGCAGTCGGGTGCCGCGCTGCGGTTCCTGGGGCGGGTGCTGGCGTGGCCGCTGCGCCAGGCGGGCACCGCGCTGCGCGGTCTGGGCGGGCTGCTCGCCAAGCCGTTCACCCTGCTCGCCGGGGCCCTCCGGGCCGTCGGCCGCCAAGGCGGCGGCGCGCTGCGCTGGGCGGCCGGTCTGGGTGGCCGGTTCCTGCGCTTCCTGGTGCGGATCGTCGTCTGGCCGTTCGCGCGGGCGGGCCGCGGTCTGCGCTGGGGCGGGCGGACGGCGCGCAGGGGGCTGCGGTCCGCGGGCGGGCTGTTCGTGCGGCCGATGGTGCTGCTCGGCCGGGGGCTGTGGGCGGTCGGACGCGCGGCGCGCGACGGCGTGCGGTGGGCGGGCGACCGGTTCCTGCGGGCCGTGCGGCTGCTCGGGCGGGCGTTCGCGTGGCCGGTCGTCGCCGTCTACCGCGCGGTCCTGGCCCCGCTCGGCCGCGCCGCGAAGGCCGCCGGGCGTGCCATCCCCGCCTTCGGCCGGGCTCTCGTCGGCCCGTTCCGCCGCGCGGGCGCCACGCTGAAGGCCTCCGCACGGGAAGCCGTGGCCGGCCTCCGCCGCGCGTTCACGCAGATCGGCGCCCCGATGCGGCGGGTCCGCGCCTCGCTGGCCGAGACGCGCCGCAAGGTCCGCGAAAGCCTCGCCGAAGCGCGGGCGAGCGTCCGCCGAAGCCTGACCGAAGCCCGCGCGAGCGTGCGGCGCACGCTGGACGAGGTCCGGCGGCCGTTCCGCCGGGGCCGCTGACGGCGGACGTCGCGTGCGCGCTCGCGGGCATGCCCGCGAGCCGCTCGCGTCCGCAGGTCCCGCCCCGGCACTGCGGACGGCCCTGACTACACCCTCCCGACCCGCCCCTGGGGACAGCCCGCGCCCACGAATCCGCAGCCTGTGGACAGCCTGCGCCCTCACACGCCCCACGCTGGTAGACCGGACCCGACAGGGGGCCCACCCCCGTCGAAGATCAGACCGGCAATTGCGGCACGGACCCTTCCGCCACGCCCGCCACAACCGCCGTCATCCCCTCCCACCCGGCATGCGATGACGGCCGCCCGTCCTCTCCCTTTACTCTGGGAGCCGGAATACCGAATACCGACCCGTCGACTTCCCCAGTCGGCATCCACAGAGGACTGAGCAGCCCTGGCACGCCGAATGCCCGAAGGACCGCCGCCCGCTCCGGCCGTCCAGAAACTGCGGTTGCGCTACACGAAGCGCGGCCGCCTGCGGTTTACCAGCCACCGGGACTTCCAGCGCGCGTTCGAGCGCGCGCTGCGCCGGGCCGACGTACCCATGGCGTACTCCGCGGGCTTCACCCCGCACCCCAAGGTCTCGTACGCCGGCGCCGCCCCGACCGGTGTCGCGAGCGAAGCCGAGTACCTGGAGATGTCCGTCGCGCGCCGCTGCGACCCCGCGCAGCTCCGCACCCTCCTCGACGAGTCCCTGCCGCCCGGCCTCGACGTCCTCGACGTCGTGGAGGCCGCCCCCGGCAACCTCGCGGAGCGCCTCCAAGCCTCCGTGTGGGAGATCCGCCTCCCCGAGATCGAGCCCGCCGACGCCGCGAAGGCCGTCGACACGTTCCTCGCCGCGCCGAGCGTCGAGGTCGACCGCATGACGAAGAACGGGCTCCGCACGTTCGACGCGCGCGCCGCGGTGGTGGCCTTCACCATCGCGGACCCGGCCGCCGCCGAAACCGCCCACCACGAGATTGACGCAGGTCACCCGGGTGTCGATGGGCTCGCCGATCGACCCTGTGCGATACTGCGACTGGTTGTACGGCACACCACACCAGCCGTCCGACCCGACGACGTTCTGTCCGGTCTTCGCCTGGTCGCCGACCTCGCGCCGCCCGTACCCGCCGCGGTAACCCGCCTGGCGCAGGGGCCGCTCGACACCGCGACCGGAGCGGTGACCGATCCGCTCGCGCCCGAGCATGCGGTGACCTCGACGGGGAACGAGGAACTGTAGGCGGGCTGTGGGCCGGATCCGACGTTACGGACCGCCGTCGACGCCCCCACCCGGATCGACCGGGTGCCCCGGGCGCATTCCGACAGACTTTCGTCGGCCCCGCTTGGTGCGGGGCCGGCGAGCAACAGACGAGCTTCCGCGCGGCGCCCTCCGTGGAGCGCCCGGAAGCGTGACGGGAGACAGACCCGCATGCTCGAGCACGAGCCGAACGGTGCGGCGTCCGAGGACGCACGCGACCGTAATGAGACCACGCAGGATACGACCACCGAGACCGCCGAGACCGCCGAGACCACAGCCCCGCGCCGCCGGCGCCGGGCCGCGTCCCGGCCGGCCGGACCGCCGAAGCCGACCGCCGAAGAGGCGGCCGCGGCGCAGGCCGACGCCGCCGTAGCCGAGGGCGAGACCCCCGCTGCCGCCGACGCGGCCGCGGAAGAAGACGCCGAGCAGGCCGACGCGACCACCGCCGCCGAGGAAACCGCCCCGGAGCCGGAGCCGGAGCCGGAGCCCGAGCCGCGCCGCGCCCGCCGCACCCGCAAGCGCGCCGCCGCCGAGCCGGCCGCCGAGGCGCCCGCGGCCGAGACACCGGCCGAGGCCCCCGCCGAGACCCCGGCCCCCGACACGGCCCCGGCCGAAGCCGAGGCCCCCGCGCCGCGCAAGCGCGCCCGCCGCCGGGCCACCTCGCCGGTGACCTCGCCCGAGTCCGCACCCGAGCCGGAAGCCGCCCCGGCTGCCGAGCCCGTCGCCGCGGAGCCCGCCGCCGAAGAGGCACCGGCCGAGACGGCCGCCCCCGAAGCCCAGGCCGCACCCGAAGCCGAGGCCGCGCCGCGCCGCGCCCGCCGGACCCGCAAGCGCGCCGTGAGCGAGCAGACCACCATCGCGCCGGAGGCCGAAGCCGAGCCCGAGGCCGCCCCCGCGGCCGCCGAGGAGGCACCGGCCGAGGCCGCCGAAACCCCCGCCGAGCCGGAGGCCGAGGCCCCGGCCGAGCGGCCGCGCCGGACCGCGCCCGCGGTGTTCCAGCCGCTGTTCCAGGCCCCGCAGGCGCACGCGCCGGTGTTCGCCGCACCGGCCGCCGCACCCGAGGCCGAGGCGCACGAAGAAACCGACGAGGAGGAGCAGCCGCGCGGCCGACGCCGCCGGACCCGCCGCAACGCCGCCGCCGAAGCCGCCGCGAGCATGGCCGGCGTGCAGGTCGCCGCACCGGGCGCCGGACACGCGCGCGACGACGACGAGGCCGAGCCGGAGGCGGAGCACGACGAGACCGAGGCGGACGCCGCCGAGCACGACGGCGAAGCCGACGAGCGCGGCGACCGTCCCACCCGCCGTCGCCGCCGGGGCGGCCGTCGCCGCCGCGGTCGCGGCGAGGGCGAGCGCGGCGAGGGCGAGGACGAAGCCGAGGGCGACGAGTCCGAAGGCGACGAGGACGGGCACGCCGAGGGCGAGCACGCCGAAGACGACGAGGACGGCGCGAGCGCCACGTCCCGCCGTCGCCGTCGGCGCCGCCGCCGCGACGGCTCGGACGCCGAGACCCCCGGTGCCGACGAGCCCGAGCGCACCGTCGTCAAGGTCCGCGAGCCGCGCGCGCGGCGCGACCGCACCGAAGGCGAGGACGTCGGCGACGGCGTGCAGAGCGTCAAGGGCTCCACGCGCCTGGAGGCGAAGAAGCAGCGCCGCCGCGAAGGCCGCGAGCAGGGCCGCCGCCGTGTGCCGATCATCACCGAGGCGGAGTTCCTCGCCCGCCGCGAGGCCGTCGAGCGCGTGATGGTCGTGCGCCAGTCGGGCGAACGCACCCAGATCGGCGTCCTCGAAGACGGCGTGCTCGTCGAGCACTATGTCAACAAGGAGCAGGCCACCTCGTACGTCGGCAACGTGTACCTGGGCAAGGTGCAGAACGTGCTGCCGTCGATGGAGGCCGCGTTCGTCGACATCGGCAAGGGCCGCAACGCCGTCCTGTACGCGGGCGAGGTCAACTTCGAGGCCGGTTCGCCGCGCCGTATCGAGGCGGTCCTCAAGGGCGGCCAGTCGGTGCTGGTCCAGGTCACCAAGGACCCGATCGGGCACAAGGGCGCCCGGCTGACCAGCCAGGTGTCGCTGCCCGGCCGCTACCTCGTGTACGTGCCGGAAGGCACCATGACCGGCATCAGCCGCAAGCTGCCGGACACCGAGCGGGCGCGCCTCAAGACGATCCTCAAGAAGATCGTGCCGGAGGACGCGGGCGTGATCGTGCGCACCGCGGCGGAAGGCGCGAGCGAGGAAGAACTCGCCCGCGACGTGACCCGGCTGCAGGCGCAGTGGGAGGACATCAAGAAGAAGGCCGCCACGGCGAACGCCCCGGCGCTGCTGTACGGCGAGCCGGACATGACCGTCCGGGTCATCCGCGACATCTTCAACGAGGACTTCACCAAGCTCGTCGTCTCCGGCGACGAGGCGTGGGAGACGGTGCACAGCTACGTCTCGCACGTCGCCCCGGACCTGGCGCCGCGACTGTCGAAGTGGTCGAGCGACGTGGACGTGTTCGCCACGTACCGCATCGACGAGCAGCTGATGAAGGCGCTGGACCGCAAGGTGTGGCTGCCGAGCGGCGGTTCGCTGGTCATCGACCGCACCGAGGCGATGGTCGTGGTCGACGTCAACACCGGGAAGTTCACCGGTCAGGGCGGCAACCTCGAAGAGACCGTCACGCGGAACAACCTGGAAGCGGCCGAGGAGATCGTCCGCCAGCTGCGGCTGCGCGACCTCGGCGGGATCATCGTCATCGACTTCATCGACATGGTCCTGGAGAGCAACCGCGAGCTGGTGCTGCGGCGCCTGCTCGAGTGCCTGGGCCGGGACCGGACGAAGCACCAGGTCGCCGAGGTGACGTCGCTCGGCCTCGTGCAGATGACCCGCAAGCGGGTCGGGCAGGGGCTGCTGGAGGCGTTCTCCGAGACCTGCGACAAGTGCAACGGCCGCGGTGTGATCGTGCGGATGGACACGCCGGAGACCAAGTCGGGCGGCGGCTCGGGCCGCCGCCGGCGCGGCAAGGGCGGCAACGGCGGCGGTGCGCAGGGCCAGGACGGCCACGTGCACGAGGAGGCCGCGGAGGCTGCCGACGTCGTCGACGCCGCCGAGACCACGGAGATCGCCGCCGAGGAGATCGCGGCCGCCGTCGAGGCGGAGGTCGAGGCGGTCGAGGAGACCGTCGAGGCCGTCGAGGTCGCGGAGGCGGTGGCGGAAGCCGTCGAGGAGGCGGCTGCCGCGGAGCCGGTCGCTGAGGCTGCCGAGGAGCCGGAAGCGGCCGCGGAGGCCGTTGCGGAGCCCGTGACGGAGCCCGTGACGGAGCCTGTGACGGAGCATGTCGCGGAGTCGGAGCCTGCCGCCGAGGCGGAGGCCGAAGCCGCGGAGGCCGAGGAGCCCGAGGAGCCGAAGAAGGCCACCAAGCGGGCGCCGCGCAAGACGGCCGCGAAGAAGACCGCCGCCAAGAAGACGGCGGCGCCGAAGAAGGCCGCGGCGAAGAAGACCACGACGCGGAAGTCCGCGGCGGCCAAGGCCGCCGAGGCGGCGGAAGCGGCGGAGTCCGCGGAAGCCACCGAGGCTCCTGCGCCGAAGGCGACCAAGAAGACGGCCGCCGCGGCGGCGGAGGCCCCGGCCGAGGGCACGAAAGCCGCCGACGCGCCCAAGCCGCCGTGCCGCCGCGGCCCGCGCCGCGCGACGCGACCCGCGGGCTCGCCGGCCGCGGCCGCGAAGGGCGGCGAC
>NZ_BAABHS010000014.1:0-239767 GCF_039542225.1 Yinghuangia aomiensis
CACGTGTCTTCTCGGTCGAAGCACAGGATCAGGCGAAGGCCGCCCACATCACCGGGATCAACGAAAACCCAGACAAGCCAAGCCACTTGCTGCTAAAGAGCAACCCCAAGGTTAAACGACAAGCTGAGTACCTGTTCCTAATCCCCGTATCCGCTGGTCAGGGCGTTGACGCGGCGATGGGGGCACCCGGAAGCGTTCGCGGCGGTCACCGTGACCGTTCCGCTAACGAAACTCCTGGGGGATCTGAGGCCGGTAGGGCAGAGCGAATCGGTGATCGTGATCACCGTGGCCCAGGCCGTCCCGATGGCCATCGGGCTGAGCCGTCTTCCGGCTCCTACCAACCTACCGAGATCGCCGGCGGCAGGGGATTGAGGAACAGGTACTCATCTGCTCTTCTCGGGCGCTTTCGCCAGGCCTTGCTCGGTAGCGGCCACACGGGGGTGATCGGTCCGGGCCGAAGCGACGGGCGTGCGGGCGGCGAGGACGCCGAAGCCACTGCGAGAATCCGCATCCAGTACGGGAAAGACCGGCCCGCGGCTGGCCAGGACACCGAAGCCCGCCGTGACTGCGTCCGGGAACCGCTTCTGCTGCGCGTTCATGCGGGTTGCGTCCAGCAACGTCTCCCACACGTAGCGCTCAGTCACCGCGGGGGCGCCCCATACCCGCGCGGCTTCGTTGGTCAAACGTGTGAAATACGGGAGATGCACCTTTAGGTCCGCGAGCGCAGAGACATGCTTCTCCGTGGCTTGCGCCCACCCGGCGAGCTTTTGGGTGGCCCGGTGTGTGACGGCGTATCGGTACCAGGCGTGGACGTCCTCTTTGAGGGTCGGGCGCAGGTGGGCGGGGGCCGCGCGTGTGTGGGCGTCGAGGATCTCGGCTTGTTTCGCGTCGCCGTATCCGCCCCAGTACAGCATGGTCGCGAGGGCGTGGCGGGGGTCTTGGCGGCTGACCAGTTCGACGTCGAAGAAGAACGGTTCCCACTGCCCGCCGTCTCTCACGCCCAGGTTATCGATGTGCAGATCGGGGTGTGCGGGTGCGAGCGGGGCGTCGGTGAGCCGGTCGAGTGCCTGGCGGGCGTAGCGTTCCGGGTCGGCGGGGAAGCCGAGCCTCCGGGCGATGAACTCCGAGTGCTTTGTGGACTCGTCGAAGTACATGGCGATCGTCTGTACGTGCAGCGCGGTGTATTCCGCCAGGGTCGTCGGTGCCCGCCGTATGCCGGGGGCGTGCGAGCTGCCCGCCGCGAGCCGCCGCACCATGGGATCAGGAAGCGATTCGACATGGGGGAGGTCTACGTCCTGGAGGTCCCTCCAGAACCGGGCGACCTGCTCGAAGTAGGCCCGTGGAACCTCGTCGACACTCGCTACCAGGCCGGCCTTGACGACTTCCCTCAGTGTCTGGGCTTCCACCCAGTTCTGTATCAGGAAGCGCCTGTCCGGGTCCGCGTACAACAGCTCAGGAACCCGGCCCCGCATTCCGCCCAGAGCGCGGAGAACCGCCGCCTCCGTATGCAAACGCCATGCATACGGGGATTTTGCGACCGTATCCAGCGGGCGGCGGACGTTGAAGTCGTCAACGCGGATATTCGTGTTGAAAGAGCCGGACAGTGCCTGTTGGGGATGGGCCTGTCGTATCGCCTCCGCCCTGCGGTCGAGCTCCTGGGCTTCATCCGAGCCGATGACCGGCGCGTCACTCATACGCACATCTAACCTCGTGACGGCCCGTCAGCTTGCTGACGGACCGTTTGTGTCGATGGTTGTGGGTGTTTCCGGTGCGCGGGTGTGTCTGTGGCCCCGAGGCCCGGTTGGCGCGTCGGGTAGGCGCCGGGTCCCAGGGTCGGGGCGGGGTGAGGCGGTGGGTCGGGGTGTCGGACGCTGCCGGTTAGCCGGGATGCGGGAGGGACCCCAGTCGTTCGACGGCCCCGGTGATCAGGTGGCCCCAGGGCCAGTGGCTCGGGAAACGCAGGATTCTTTCGGCGGCTGGTGGTGACCGCTTGGGCGGCGGCGGAGAACAGCCGTGGGCGGAGCTTCTTCGGTTCCCAGCGGCGGACTTGGCCGGTCGGGGCGAGTATCGGCATCCAGGCGAGCAGGTCGAGCGCGAGGGAGACGATCTCCAGCCAGGCCTGGTTCTGCGCGGCGTGGTGCAGAGGCAGGTTGCGCAGGCCAGTGTCGCGTGCGTTGCGGATGCGGTCCTCGGCGCGGGCCCTCAGCCGGTGAACTGCTGTCGAAACCGCTGCTCTGCGACGTGAACAGAGCCACATTGAGTACTCGCGGTGGACGGCGTCCCGGTGGCCGGCCGAGCGGCGGCAGGCCGGGGTGTCGTTCAGGTTTCCGAGCCGTGTCGTCCTGGCCGCCTCGATGTTCCTTGCGGCAAGCTGCGCAAGCGACGACGAGCCGGACGCGCCTTCGGCTCCGGCCGCGGCAGCCTCCGGAGGCGCCAGCGCCGCTCCCGGCGGCGGGTCCGACGCGGGAAAACCCGACACAGGGAAACCGGTCTCCGGGCTGCCGCGCGCGGGCTCGTTCGAGGAAGTCGCGGCGCTGTTGAAGCCCGCGCTCGGCGCATGCGAGCGCATGGACACCACCGGCCCGGACACCAAGCTCGACCAAGCCGACCAAGTCCGCGGGGGCAAGCAGAAGGCGCTGTGCTGGTACGGCAGGCAGCAGTCTCCGTGTCGATCCTCCTCGTGGACGCGGACAACGCCACGTTGGAGGCGTTCCACAAGGAGAACGACACGTACTCCAGCGAGCGCATCGGCATGGGGTTCACCGTCAGGCTCGTCGGCACCGCCAGCGCCCAGGTCAAGACCACCGCCGAGCAGCAACTGACCTCCACCGGGCTGCCGTTCCTCAACTGCGAGCAGGACTTCGCCCCCCACGACGGCGTCAAACTCATCGAGGCCAAGACACCCGGCTGCCGCTACACGCCCACCCCGCGCATCCGACCGCCGCACCAACGCACATCCAGAGCGACCCGGATCGGATCGACACTCCCGAAACCTCGCCCTCGCCAGCGGACAGGTGCTATGGGGACGCAGTCGTCGACTACATCCCCAGGCTCCTGTCCCGAGTGTGCTGAAGAACTGGGGCGTCACGGTCGAGCAAACCCAGCTCCATCGTCCCGCCACAACCATCACACGCCTCCGCAGCGGAGCCCTCGACGTGCGAATCCTCGTCTTCCGACTCATCCACGTCCATGCGGTCCGCCTGACCAGCTTCTCGGACTAGCGCTGGGTTCAGACACAGGTACTTAAACGCCCGAGTACGAGTGCAACCCGTTCACGAAGATGTTCACCACGTAGTAGTTCACCAGGAAGCACGAGAACGCCACCAGCGACAGGTACGCCGCGTTGCGCCCCTTCCACCCGCCGGTCGCCCGCGCGTGCAGGTACGCCGCGTACGCGACCCAGGTGATGAACGACCAGGTCTCCTTGGGGTCCCAGCCCCAGTAGCGGCCCCACGCGACCTCGGCCCAGATCGCCCCCGCGACCACCGCGAACGTCCACAGCGGGAAGATCAGCGCATTGACCCGGTACGCGGTCTTGTCCAGCGACACCGACGCCGGCAGCCGCTCCATCATGGTGTCCCACTTGCGGCGCACCGGCTGCGCCGCCTTCATCCGGGTCTCGTAGCTGTCCTTGAACAGGAACAGCAGCGACGCGAGCGCACCGATGTGCAGCGCCCCGAACGACACGATCGCCGTCGACACATGGATCCACAGCCAGTACGAGTGCAGTGCCGGCACCAGCTGCTGGCTGTCGGTGTAGAGCACGCCGACCGCCAGGCCCAGCGTGCACATGACCGGCAGCACCACGAACAGGCCGAGCCACCGCACCGGGCGCAGCATGAGCGTGACGAGGAACGCCGCCACGGCCATCAGCGCGACCGCGGTGGAGAACTCGTACATGTTGCCCCACGGCGCCCGCTTCACCGCGAGGCCGCGGGAGAGGATCGTGCCGAAGTGCATGAGGAACGCCACGACGGTGAGCGCGACGGCGATCCGGCCGAACCGGTCCGAGCGTTCGTCGCCGCCCGTCACGTCGCCCCGGTCGTCCGCGGCGTCGCTGTCGTGACCGCCGCCGCGCACCACGACCACCGGGCGGGTGGCGAGGGCCACACCGCCGCCGCCTTCCGCGGCCGCCTCGACGACCGCCGGAGCGGGTGCGGCCACGGCGGTCCGCGCCGCGGTGAGCGCGGCGGACTGCTGGGCGACGCGGCTGCGGCCGCCGAAGACCCACTCGGCGCAGAAGGCGAAGAACGCCAGCACGTACACGGCGATCGCCGAGTACATGAACCAGTTGCTCAGGTGCGCCAGATTCTCGTTGACGGCGTCTACCGCGCCAGTACCGTTCGGGGGCACGCCTATTCCTCGTCCTTCTTCGTCGTGTCGGCGCCCGCGGCGTCGGCAGTTTCAGCGACAGGTGCCGAAGCCCGCAGATCGTCCACGAGAGCCTGCACCTCTTGTCCCAGACCGCCCCCTTCGGTACGGGTCAGTCCGGCGACCTCCACGACGGTACGCCCGTCGGGTCCGGCGACCGCACGCACCCACATGCGGCGGCGGCGGATGAACAGCGACAGCACCAGGCCCACGATGGCGGCGCCCACGCTGTACAGCGCGAGTTCCTTGCCGGGCTCCTTGCTGACCTGGAAGTTCGCCCACGGCTTCACGCCGTTGAAGCGGATCTGGGTGCCGTCCGGCAGCGTCTGCACGTCGCCGGGACGCATGCCGACCGCCCAGGGCTGCCCGTCCGTCTTCTTGAACTGCTCCATGCGGTCGGTGTTGAGCCGGTAGATCGACTGCGGGACGCCCGCGTCGACGCCGAGGCTGCCGTGGAACGCGGTGATGATCAGCGACGGGTCGTCCAGCGCCGGGAAGATCGAATGCCAGCCGCGCACCGCGTCGACGGCCGTGGTCGGCGTGAAGATGCCGTCGAAGCCGATCTGCTGGAGGCCGCCGCTGACGTCCGGGACCTTGATGACACCGGTCGAGGTGCGGTTGCCGTCCTGCGGGAGGAACACCACGGGGCCGCTGAACGCGACCTTGCCCTTGGCGTCGGTGACCGTCACGTCCGGCGCGTAGCCGGTGGCCAGCAGGTACACCCGGGTGCCGCCGATGGTGAGCGGCTCGTTGACCTTGATCTTGCCGGACTTCGTCGCGCTGTCCGGGTCGCCCTGCCAGTACGAGATGGTGGCCTCGAAGCCGCGGGCGGCGCCGCGCTGCGTGCCCAGGCGCTCGAAGGTCTGGTCGAGCTTGGTCAGTTTGAAGCCGAACGGCTCCATGTTCTTGGTGTCGAACCAGGGGCCGGACTGGAAGTCGTCGTACTGCGTGAGGCTGTTCGCGAAGCCCTCGTTGCCGCCTTCGACGAGGATCTTGTTGCCGGAGCCCTTGTAGACGGTGCCGAGGAGGAACGCGAGCAGCACGAAGACCAGCGCGACGTGGAAGACGAGGTTGCCGGTCTCGCGCAGGTAGCCCTTCTCCGCGGCGACCGAATCCGCCGACGGGGACAGCCGGAAGCGGCGCCCCTTGAGCTTGGCGCGCGCCGCCTCCAGCACCGCGTCCGGCGCGGTGTCGGTCTCCCAGCTCGCATACGCGGGCAGCCGGTCCATGTTGCGCGGCGCCTTCGGCGGGCGGCCGCGCAGGACCTTGGCGTGCGCCCACGCCCGCGGCACGATGCAGCCGACGAGCGAGACGAACAGCAGCAGGTAGATCGCCGCGAACCACCACGAGCCGAAGACGTTGAACAAGTCGAGCTTGTCGTAGATCTTCGCCCGCGTCGGATGGTCGCGGAACATCTGGTTGACCTTGATCGGACTGACCGGCCGCTGCGGGATCAGTGATCCGGGGATCGCCGCGAGCGACAGGAACAGCAGCAGGATCAGCGCGACCCGCATCGAGGTCAGCTGCCGCCACGTCCAGCGCGCCCAGCCGCCCGGGCCCAGCTTCGGCTGGACGATGTCGTCGTGGTCCGCGCGCGGCGCCGTGGACATACCGGCGTCCGCGTGCTGCACGTCCACCGCGTCCGCGGCAGGGGGCACCCGCTCCGCGGGCTCTTCCGTCCCGGGGGGTGGTTCGCTGTGCGGTTTGCCGGAGTGTGTCTCGATTGTCACGGCGTCAGATTCCGATCTGATAATCACTGACCCAGGTCTGCATCTGGCGGATGATGTGGTCCCACACCCCGGTGACCATGAGCAGGCCAAGAGAGACCAGGAGTCCGCCGCCGAGCCGCATCACCCAGACGTAGTGCCGCTTGACCCAGGCGAACGCGCCGAGCGCCTTTCGGAAGGCGAGCGCTGCCACGAGGAACGGCACGCCGAGACCAAGACAGTACGCCACCGTCAGCACGGCGCCGCGGTTCGCACTGGCCTCGTTGTACGACAGGAAGAGCACCGAGCCGAGCGTCGGCCCGATGCAGGGCGTCCACCCGAGCCCGAACAGCACGCCGAGGACGGGCGCGCCGATCAGGCCGAGCGTCGGCCTCTTGTGGATGCGGAACTCGCGTTGCATGCCGGGGAGGACGCCCATGAAGGACAGGCCCAGCACGATCGTGACACCACCGAATATGCGGGTGAGCATCTTCTGGTGGTCGAGCAGGGTGTTGCCGAAGAACCCGAACGCGGCGCCCATGGACACGAACACGGCGGTGAAGCCGAGCATGAACAGCAGCACGCCGGCGACCAGCCGGCCGCGGGCCGCGTCCTTCAGGTCGGCGCCGGACACGCCCGTGACGTACGAGAGGTAGCCGGGCACCAGCGGCAGCACGCACGGCGAGAAGAACGAGACCAGCCCGGCGAACAACGCCAGCGGTATGGCGAGCAGGAGCGACCCGCTCATGATCGTGGAGTTCTGCGCCGCGGCGACCAGCACGACGTCAGTTCCCGTTCAGCAGCGGGTCGATCATCGAACGCAGGTCGGCCTCGGTCACCGCGCTCAGTGCGCGCGCGGCGATCTTCCCGTTCTTGTCGATCACCAGCGTGCTGGGGATCGCCTGCGGGTTGAGGTTGCCCTTGAACTTGAGGATCTGGCGCCCTTCCGGATCCCAGATGCTCGGATAGGTGATGCCGTAGCGCTCCTCGAACGACTTGGCGTTCTCCTGCGTCGAGTCGCGCGTGTTGATGCCGAGGAACACGACGCCGGAGTCCTTGGTGGCGTCGTACACCTTCTGCAGGTTCGGTGCCTCGCCCCGGCAGGGCGAGCACCACGAGCCCCACACGTTGAGGACGACGACCTTGCCCTTGAAGTCCGCGAGGGCGACGTCCTTGCCGTCCAGGGTCTTGCCGGACACCCCGGGCGCGTTCTCGCGCTTGTCCGCGGAGACCCGCTTGATCCCGTCCCCGGACACGTAGCCCTGCTGGTCGCCGCTGGTGTTCTTCCCGCCGCCGCCGGACGAGCATCCGGCGAGCGCGGTGGCGGCGGTCAGAACGGCGGCGACGGCGACGGCGGCGCGGCGACGCGGGCTACGTGTGAGCATGTGAAAAGTTTCGCATGGGGTATTCCGGCCCCTGCACGGGGTCCGGTCGGGCTGCGGTCAGGCCCCGAACTGCTTGGCCTGGGCGGCCAGTTTCGGGGGGAGGAGGTCGCGGGCCGGTTCGCTGTAGCCGACCGAGACGATCTTGTCGCCTTCGTAGGTGAACGTGGTCAGCGACGCGAGGGAGCACTGGCGCTTGCGCGGGTCGTGCCACAGGCGGCGGCGTTCGACGAAGGAGCGGGTCACCCAGATCGGCAGCTGGTGGCTCACGCAGACCGCCTCGTGGCCGCGGGCCAGGTCGCGGGCCCGGCCGAGAGCGCCCATGACGCGGACGACCTGCTCGATGTAGGGCTCGCCCCAGGACGGCTTGAGGGGGTTGCGCAGGTACTTCCAGTACTCCGGCTTGCGCAGCGAGCCGTCGCCCACGCCGAAGGTCTTGCCTTCGAAGATGTTCGCGGCCTCGATGAGCCGCTCGTCCTCGGCGACCTCCAGGCCGTGCCGGGCGGCGATCGGCGCGGCGGTCTCCTGGGCGCGCTCCAGGGGCGAGGCGACGACGTGCGTGATGTCGCGCCCGGCGAGGTGGTCGGCGACGCGCTCGGCCATCTTGACGCCGAGTTCGGACAGGCGGTAGCCGGGCAGGCGCCCGTACAGCACGCCTTCCGGGTTGTGCACCTCACCGTGGCGCATCAGGTGGACGATCGTGACATCGTGCGAGGAACGGCCGGCCATGCTCAGTTGCCCTCCGGGGTCGCCTGGGCCGCGGCGCGGGCGGCCTGCGGCAGCGCGTCGAGGATACGGTCGAGAGCGGCGTCGTCGTGCGCCGCGGACAGGAACCACGCTTCGAAAGCGCTCGGCGGGAGGTAGACCCCGGCGTCGAGCATCGCGTGGAAGAAAGCCGAGTAGCGGAACGCTTCCTGGCCGCGCGCGTCGTCGTAGTCCCGCACCGGCGTGCCGGTGAAGAAGACCGAGAACATGTTCCCGGCGTTCGAGACCGTGTGCGCGACGCCTTCCTTGGCGAGCGCCGCGGACACCGCGTCGCGCAGCGTCGCGGAGGCCCGGTCGAGGTGCGCGTAGACGGCGTCGGTGCAGTTCCGCAGGGTGGTGACGCCGGCCGCGGTGGCGACGGGGTTCCCGGAGAGCGTGCCGGCCTGGTAGACGGGCCCGGCCGGGGCGAGGTGCGCCATGACGTCGGCGCGGCCGCCGAACGCCGCCGCGGGGAAGCCGCCGCCCATGACCTTGCCGAAGGTCAGCAGGTCGGGGGTGACGCCCTCGATGCCGAACCAGCCTGCCTTGGACACCCGGAATCCGGTCATGACCTCGTCGGACACGAACAGCGCGCCGTGCGCCCGGCACAGTTCCGCGAGGCCGGCGTTGAAGCCGGGCGCGGGGGTGACGACGCCCATGTTGCCGGGGGCGGCCTCGGTGATGACGCAGGCGATCTCGGCGCCGTGCGCGGCGAAGGCGGCCTTGGCCGCGTCGAGGTCGTTGTAGGGGAGGACCAGCGTGTCGCCCGCCTGTGCGCCGGTCACCCCGGGGGTGTCCGGGAGGCCGAAGGTGACCAGGCCGGACCCGGCCGAGGCGAGGAGCGCGTCGACGTGGCCGTGGTAGCAGCCGGCGAACTTGACCACCTTGGCGCGGCCGGTGAAGCCGCGGGCGAGGCGGATCGCGGACATCGTCGCCTCGGTGCCGGAGGTGACCAGCCGCACCTGCTCGACCGGCGCGATGCGGGCGACGATCTCCTCGGCGAGTTCCACCTCGCCTTCGCCGGGGGTGCCGAAGGAGGTGCCGCGGGCGACGGCGGCGGTGACCGCGTCGACCACCGCGGGGTGGGCGTGGCCGAGGATCATCGGGCCCCACGAGCACACCAGGTCGACGTACTCGCGGCCGTCGGCGTCGGTGAGGAAGGGGCCGCGGCCGGACGCCATGAAGCGGGGCGTCCCGCCGACCGCGCGGAAGGCCCGGACCGGGGAGTTGACGCCGCCGGGCGTGACCGCGCGGGCGCGGTCGAAGAGCGCCTGCGAGGCGGGTGCGTCGGACGGGTAGGACGGGAGGTCGCTGACTGGGCTCACCCCGCCATGGTCTCACTGCGCGCGCGGAGCCCGGACCGCCGCTCCCGGTGCCGGGTCACACGTGTCGGCATGCCGCACCCGAACCCGCCTCCCCGCGCACGCCTCTGGCGCGTCCCGGCCGGATGTCTCCGTCGATGTCGGCAAAATCAACCCGCCGGGCGACGACTACAGCCCGGAACAGGTCGGTATTATCAGACGATCCGTCATCTGCCGTCACGTGAGTCCCACACTCCCCGGCGGCCGGGCGGTCGGGCATGGGCGGCGCGGGTTTCAGGGCAGTTTCAGGGCAGGCGGGGTGCGCGTGGCGGGCAGGACGCGGACGGGCGTTTGGTCCGGTGGTCGAGGACGTCTCGCGACGGGTGCGGCGCTGGCCGCGCTGCTGATGGCGGCCGCGACGGCCTGCGGCGGCGACGGCAAGGACGGGAAGGGCTCCGCCGCGGGCGGGGTCCGCGGTGCGCTCGACCGGGTCGCCGACACCCCCGACACCCGCGCGTGGTTCACCTACGCCGACCTCGCCGGGCTGCGCGCCGCCAACGGCGACGCGGGGCGCCTCGGCCCGTACGCGCAGATCGCCGGCCTGGCGGAGGACTGGAAGTTCGCCGACCGGCTGCCGCCTGTGTACGGCTTCGACCCGCGCGACGCCGACCGCACGTGGACGGCGGGCACCGCGCCGAAGCAGGCCACCGTGCTGTCCGGCGGGCTCAAGCTCTCCGTGGTGGAGGAACGGCTCGCCGCCGCGAAGGCCGCGCGGGAGCACACCGCCTCGGCCGGCACGCAGTGGCGCACCGCGCCCGACTACCAAATAAGCCTGGAGACCGCCGCGGTGCCGGAGGCGCTCGCCGCGTTCAACGTGGTGCGGGTGGACGGCGCGACGCTCGTGCACGGCGGCGGCGCGGCGGAGGTCGCCGCGGCGGACACCGGGAAGGGCAAGACACTGGGCGACGCGGAACCGTACACGTCGTTGGCGGCCTGCCTCGGCGACGTGCTGGCCGCGGAGATCGCCGGACCGCGGCCGGACGGCGGCGGCGCGGCGCCGATCGCGGTCGGCTTCCGCGGCGCGAAGGGCCGGCCGGTCACGCAGGTGCTGTGCCTGCCCGGCAGTTCGGCGCAGAACCTGGACCGGGTGCGGGAATTCTTCGCACCGGAGCACCGCTTGAAGAACGGAATGCCGTGGGGCGAGGCGGTGTCGGACATCGGGGTGGAAGCGGTCGGCGGTGCGGTGCGGGTGACCGCAGTGGGCCGGAACGATCGCTTCCGCATCTTCGACCAGGCTTTGCAGCAAGGCGAGTTCGCCGAGCTGACGACGGCCGCGGGAGGTCCCTGACGCCCCATCGGGAATGCCGGTTCCCGGCGGTGAGGAGTGGTGCACACCTGTTACCTAACCTTCGTGCCCGACACCCCTCCGACCTGGGACGATCATCCGTGGGACGCCCTCCCGGCACGTCCGGGCGCCCCCACCCCCCAGCTCACGGCAGCACGGTTCACCGCGGCAGCGGACACGGCGGCACAGGACACGGCAGCACAGTGCACGGCATGCAGGCACGGCAGTACGGCGGAAGTTCGAAAGGAGGCGGCCGGTGGGAGTGACGTACGAGTACTTCGGCGCGCCGGACCGCGCCGCCGCCGCTCGGGTCCCTCCGCTCATCGATCCCCTCGACCCGTACGAACCGCGCGAACGCCCCAGCAACTCCTACATCAGCAACGTGAAGCCGGAGACGGTCAGCGCGATGGTGCTGTCGCTGCTCGGCGACACCCCGCGCGAGGCCACGCCGCCGCTCGAACTGGTGGTGCTGCACCCGGCGCACGCGGTCATGCAGTTGCCGCCGATCCTGCTGGAAGTGCTGCGGAACGCGACGGACGAGGAGTTGGGCGCCGCGGCGTTCATCTGGTCGACGGTGCCGGACCGACGGATCCCGCGGGACGCCTACCTGCTGTACCGCATGCTGCACGACTGGACCGCGTTCGCCCATGAACTCCACCGCGCGGGCGACCAGTTGTACTGCCTGATGCATTCGTGACATACGGCTGACGCCGCCCAGGGCGCCTTCCCCACCGGGAAGGCGCCCTTTTGAGGTACCGTCAAAAAACTTGGCTAACCCACTTGAGTTATTAAACCGCCCGCTTTAACGTCTGGCCATGAGCGAGCCGCCGACGAACCTCGACACCGCCCTCGACAGCCTCGATGCGGTGGGATCCGGCCGCGGCGCCGCCGCGCGCCTCGGCATGATCGAGGTCGCCGAACGGCTCTTCGCGGAACGCGGCGTCAACGGCGTGTCGCTGCGCGAGATCGGCACCCAGGCCGGCCAGCGCAACACCGCCGCCGCGCGCTACCACTTCGGCTCCAAGGAAGCCCTGGTGGACGCGATCTTCCGCTACCGCATGGAACCCATCAACAACCGCCGGCTCGCCTTCCTCGACGAACTCGACCGGGACGGCCGCGGCCACGACCTGCGCGAACTCGTCGAGGCGTACATCTACCCGCTCGCGGAAACCGTCGGCGATCCCGGCAGGCCGACCTGGTACCTGCGGTTCTCCATGAACGCGGGCCTGCTCGAAGGCATCGCCGCCACCGACCTGGGCCGCGAGGCGTGGACGCGCGGCGTGCACGTCGTCCGCACCCGCCTCGCGGCGCTCTTCACCGCCGGCCCCGACCCGCTGCCCGCCGAACTGGTCGACGAACGCTGGTCGCGGCTGGCCGGCTACGTGGCGCACGCGCTCGCCAACCGCGAAACGCTCATCCAGTACGGCCGCGCCACGACCTTGACCGACCGTCAGGTCTTCCTGTCCGACCTGACCGACACCGCCGTCGCCCTCGCCGCCGCGCCCTCCTCCGCGGAGACCCGTGCGGCCCTGCACCGACACCGGAGGACCGCCTCGTGACCACAGCCCCCACCACCGCATCCGAACTCGGGCTCGACATACGCCCCATGGCCGGCCACATCGGCGCCGAAATCCTCGGTGTCGACCTGTCGCAGCCGCTCACCCCCGAACTCGTCGCGGAAATCCGCGCCACGCTGCTCGCCTGGAAGGTCGTGTTCTTCCGCGACCAGGACCTCACCCAGGCCCAGCACCTCGCCTTCGCCCAGGCATTCGGCGAACCGACCAAGGCGCACCCGACGCTGCCGTCGCAGTTCCCCGACTACCCGCAGATCCTGCTGCTGGACAACCAGCAGATGGGCGGCGGCGGAGGCATGGGCGGCGGCGGCACGGTGGAAAGCCGCTGGCACACCGACGTCACCTTCATCCCCGCCCCGCCGATGGGGTCGATCCTGCGCGGCGTGGTCGTACCGCCCTACGGCGGCGACACCCAGTGGACCAACCTCGTCGTCGCCTACGACCGCCTGTCCGAGCCGGTCAAGGCCATGATCGACGGCCTCCACGCCGTCCACCACAACGCGCTGCCCATCAAGCGCGGCGACCTGCCCAGCAAGCTCGCCAAGCAGTTCCTCGGCGACGGCCTCCGCTCGGTCCACCCCGTGGTGCGCGTGCACCCGGAGACCGGCGAGAAGATCCTGTTCGTCAACCCGAACTTCACCAGCCACATCGTCGAACTCTCCCGCAACGAGAGCCGCCACCTCCTGGCGATGCTCTACGAGCACCTGACGGACGCCGAGTTCACCGTGCGCTTCCGCTGGCAGCCGGGCAGCATCGCGTTCTGGGACAACCGCTCCACCTCGCACCTGGTGCCCACCGACATCCCGGCCGGCATGCACCGCTCCATGCAGCGCATCACCATCGCCGGCGACCTCCCCAAGGGCCCCGACGGGTTCGAGTCCCACGCGCTCGACAGCTGACCGATACCGGCCGGCGAACGGCCGGCAACCGGCCGGTCGCGGGCCGGGCCGGGCCCGCGAACAGGGGTGCGGGGTACGCGCGGGAAGCGCGTACCCCGCACCGCAGCACGTTTCCCGCCCGATAATGACGCCGTGGCCCTCTCCAAGTCCGGTACGGCCCAGGCCGTGCAGTCCTCGGAACGCGTCTCCACGCTGGAGCTGTTCTTCGACCTGGTCTTCGTCTTCAGCGTCACGCAGTTGTCCGCCGCGGTCTCCCACGACCTCAACCTGACCGGCATCACCCGCGTGGTGATCATGCTCGCCGCCCTGTGGACGCTCTACAGCGGCTTCGTGCGGATCACCAACGCCGCCCCGCCGAGCACCCCGCTGCGCCGCGGCCTGCTGGGCATCGCGATGGCCGGATTCCTCGTCGTATCGCTCGCCATTCCGCACGCGTTCGACGACGACGGCAGCTCCACCGTGTTCGGCTGGGGATATCTGGCGGTGGCGATCGTGCACGTCGCGATGTTCCCGGCGTCGGGTGCGAGCCGGGCGGCGCTGCTGCGCGTGCTGCCGTTCGACGCCGCGTCGGCGGCGCTCGTCGTCACCGGCGCCTACCTCGAAGGCACCCTGCAGCTCGCGCTGTGGGCGGGTGCCGCGGGCGTCCAACTGGCCGCGCCCCACCTCACCGGCGCGCTCGACTTCCCGCTGACCGCCGGGCACTTCGTGGAGCGCCACGGCCTGGTCGTGATGATCGCGCTCGGCGAATCGGTGATCGCGATCGGCGCGGGCGCGCAGGCACTCGACCTCGACCTCAAAGTCATCGCGACGGCCGTGCTCACCCTCGCGCTGGGCTTCGCCTTGTGGTGGGCGAACTTCGGCGACGACGAAGACGCCCGCGCCACCGCCGTGTTGGACGCGCTCCCGACCCGGTCGCGCAACCTGCGCGGCCTGACCGTGTTCGGCGTCGGCCACTATGCGCTGCTGCTCGGCATCCTGCTGTTCGCCGCGGGCGTCAAGAGCGCCGTCGCGCACCCCGCCGACCGGCTCAACGCCGCGCAGGCGGTGACGCTCGCGGGCGGCCTGGCCCTGTTTCTGGCCACGAACGTGGTCACCCGCTGGACGTTCGGCATCGGCCCGAACGGCTACCGGGTCGCCGCGGTCGTGTCGCTCGCCGCGACGATTCCGCTGGGCATGTTCGCGTCCGCGCTCGCGGAGACCGCCGCGATCGTGGCCGTGCTGACCGTCGCGGGCGCGATGGAAGCCCAGCGCTATCCGGACCCGGACACCGCCGGGTGACGTACGGCGCCGGGTGACGTGGGGGCCGGGTGACGTGGGGCGCCGGGCCGCGAACTGCCGTGGCCTGCGGTGGCATCCCGGGTCGGAAGCAGCCCGCCGACCGCTCCCGACCCGGGACCACTTCCGAACCCGCGGCCGAAACCGCTGCCTGACCCGTGGCCGAACCTGCCTCCGGGACCGCTCAGTTCGCGGCGGCCTCGGTCGCCACCCGCTTGGCCCAGCGGTAGTCCGGCTTGCCTGCGGGCGAGCGCGGGACGGCGTCGACGACCACGAGGTCGCGCGGCACCTTGTAGCCGGCGATGTGCGCCCTGCTGTGCGCGGCGAGTTCGTCGGCGCTCACGTGGTGGCCGTCGCGCAGCGACGCGACCGCGGCGACCCGTTCGCCGAACCGGGTGTCCGGGACGCCGACCACGACCACGTCGTACACCGCCGGATGCGACTTGAGGACGCCTTCGACCTCCTCCGGGTACACCTTCTCGCCGCCGGTGTTGATGCACACCGAACCGCGGCCGAGCAGCGTGACCGTGCCGTCGTCCTCCACCCGGGCGTAGTCGCCCGGCACCACCCAGCGCACCCCGTCGGCGTCGACGGGGAACGTGTCGGCGGTCTTGACGGCGTCCTTGTAGTAGCCGACCGGGATGTACCCGGTACGGGCGAGCCGCCCGGTCTCCCCCGGCGCGACCGGCTTCAGGTCGTCGCCGAGCACCGCGGTCTGCGGCTTGAGCGGGAACCGGCCCTCCGCGTTCTGCGCGCTGCCCGCGCCGAACTCGGACGCACCGAACCCGTCCGAGATGAACAAGCCCGGCACCAGCTCCCGCAGTTGGTCCTTGACCGCGGGCGACAGCAGCGCACCGCCCGAGCCGACGACCTTGAGCGCGGACACGTCGTAGCCGCCGCGCGCGATCTCGTCGGCGATCGGCCGGGCCATCGCGTCGCCGACCAGCATCATGGTGGTGGCGCCCTCGCGTTCGACCGAGCGGAGGATCTCCGCCGGGTCGTAGCGGTGGCCCGTCCACATGACCGCGGTCCCGGCGCGGAACAGCGTGATCCAGGTGACCCACTGGCCGTTGCCGTGCATCAGCGGCGTGGTGAGCATCTGCACCAGCGGCGGGCGCTCGGCGTGCACCGCGATGTCCTCGGGCACGTTCAGCGGGTCGCTGCCGTAGCTGAGCGCACCGAAGAAGATGTCCTCGGCCCGCCACTCGACGCCCTTCGGGAAGCCCGTGGTGCCGCCCGTGTAGACCATGTACCGGTCGTCGGCGGAACGCGGCCCGAAGTCCCGCTCCGAGGACGCCTCGGCGACCGCGTCCGCGTAGGAGCGCAGACCGGGCGTCGCCGGGTCGACCGGGACGCCGCTCTCGTCGTCCAGCCAGAACACCGCCGTCAGCAGCGGCGCGTCGGCGCGCACCACGGCGACCTTCGGCAGGTAGGTGCGTTCGACGACGAGCGCCTTCAGGTCCGCGTTGTCGACGATGTACCGCAGCTCGTCCTCGACATAGCGGAAGTTGATGTTGATCGGGACGACGCGTGCCTTGAACGCGCCGAGCATCGACTCCAGCCACTCCGCCCGGTTGCGCGCGTACACGCCCACGTGGTCGCCGGGCTCCAGGCCCGCCGCGAGGAACGCGTGCGCCACCCGGGTACCGCGCTCGTCCAGTTCCCGGTACGTCAGCCGCACCTCGCCCGCGACCAGCGCGAGCCGCTCCGGACACGTGTCGGCAAGGACTTCGTACAGGTCGGCCAGGTTGAACGTCCGCTCCGCCACGCTCAGCTCCCCTCGCCGACCACGCCGCGCAGCCCGTCCGCGCCGAACACCGGCTCCAGCACGCTGCGGAAGTCCGGGCCGCGGCGCAGGTGGTGCCCGCCGTCCACGTTGATCGCGTTGCCGGTGAGCCACGCCGACTCCGGGCCGACCAGGAACGCGGCCAGCGCCGCGATCTCCTCGGTCTCGCCGAACCGGCCCAGCGGCGTGCACGCCAGGTAGTCCTCCAGCAGCGGCCCGCCGTCGGTGATCATCTGCACCATGTCGGTGCGCACCAGACCCGGCCGGATGCTGTTCACGCGCACCCCGCTCGGACCCAGCTCGTCCGCGGCCAGCTGCACGAAGTGGTCGATGCCGGCCTTCGACACGCCGTACGCCCCGAACCACCGGTGCGTGTTCGACGACGCCACCGACGAGATCGCCACGAAAGAACCGCCGCCCGCCCGCACCATGTGCGGCGCGGTGTGCTTGAGCACCAGCATCGTGCCGGTGACGTTCAGCTCGACGGTGTCCCGCCACCGCTGGGTGTCGATCTGGGTGACCGGGCCCATCGTCGAGTTGCCGCCGGCCGACGCCACCACGGCCTTGATCGGGCCGAGTTCGGCGGCCTTCGCCACCGCCGCCTTGACCTGCTCCTCGTCGGTCACGTCCGCGACCGCGTACCCGACCTGCACGCCGGGCGCGGCGGTCTTGGCGATCTCCGCCACCGCGTTCTTCAGGCGGTCCTCGCTGCGGCCCGCGATGAGCACGTGCGCGCCGTCCGCGGCGAACCGCACCGCGCAGCCCAGGCCGATGCCGCTGCCGCCGCCCGAGACGAACGCCGCGGAACCGGAAAGGGGAAGGGAATTGCTCATCGGGGGTCTCCTTCGGAGGTCTCGGCCTTCGCCGGCCACAGGGGTTCGGGGATCTCGAAGCCGACCGGGGCACCCCAGCCGTTGCGGAACGCCACCTCGTGCGCGGACGTGCGCGGCGCGACCGCCCACCGGCCCGTCGGGTAGCCGAACGACACGCAGCACGACATGTGCCAGCCCTGGTCGGCCGGCACGCGGAGGATGTCCATCACCTGCTGCCGGTGCGCGATGCCCAGCACCGCGGTCAACGCCGAACCGACGCCCTCCGCACGCGCCGCGAGCTGCGCGCTCCACACCGCCGGGAAGATCGAACCGCCCGTCGGGTCGTGCTGCACGAAGCCGAACAGGAACAGCGGCACCTGCTCGAAGTTGTCCGCCAGCCACTGCGACGAACGCTGCACGCGCAGGAACTGCTTCGACTCGGCCGCGTCCGGATCGGCGTGCGCCGCGGCGATCTTCGGCGCGTACAGGGTCTGCCACAGGGCGGCCATCGCCTCCCGGTACAGCGGACCGATCTGCGCCTTCACCTCGGACGAGTCGACCAGCAGGAACCGCCAGCCCTGCGAGTTGCCGCCGCTCGGCGCACGCACCGCGGCGTCCAGGATGCGGGCCTGCACGTCGTGCGGGACGGGGTCGGGCTTGACCCGGCGCATCGCCCGGGTCGTGTACAGCGCCTCGTGGATGTCCATGGATCTCCTTGCGTGGATGGCCGTCGAGCGCGCGGCGGCCCGGCATTCGGGTGTGCCGTGCCGCCGCTTCCCCCGTCGAGTCGTCGTGGCCGCGCCGCACGGCGCGGGCATGCCCGGGTACGGGCCGCGTCAGACCACCGCGCCGGACGCGCGGAGTCCGCCGATCTCGTCGGCGTCCAGGCCCCAGGCGGCGAGCGCCGCGTCGGTGTCGCCGCCGTCCGCCGCCGGGCCCGGGTTGACCGGGCGGGCCGGGATCCCGGCGGGCGTGCCGCCGAACCGCGGTGCCGGGGCCGGCTCGGGAAGGCCGTCGACATCGTGGAACGTGCCGCGCGCGACATGGTGCGGGTGCGCGGGTGCTTCCAGCGGGGCGAGCACCGGCGCGAAGCACGAGTCGGTGCCTTCCAGCAGCTCGCACCACGCGTCGCGGGTCCGGGTGGCGAACACCTCGGCGAGGCGCGCCTTCATCGCGGGCCACGCGGTGCGGTCGTACTGCTTCTCGAACGCCGGGTCGTCGGCCAGGCCGATGCGGCGCAGGAGTTCGGCCCAGAAGTGCGGCTCGATCGAGCCGACCGCGACGAACTTCGCGTCGGCGGTCTCGTACACGTCGTAGAACGGCGCACCGCCGTCCAGCAGGTTCGTGCCGCGCGGGCCCAGGCCGCCGCTCGCCGCCATGGTGAACCAGGTGGCGCCGAGTGCCGCCGCGCCGTCGATCATGGCGGCGTCCACGACTTGGCCGCGGCCCGTGCGGGCGGCCGACAGCAGAGCGCTGACCAGGCCGTACGCGAGCAGCAGACCGCCGCCGCCGAAGTCTCCGACGAGGTTGAGCGGGATGCTCGGCGGCTGGCCTTCGCGGCCGATCGGCTCGAGCATGCCGGCGAGCGCGATGTAGTCGATGTCGTGGCCCGCGGCCTTCGCGAGCGGGCCTTCCTGGCCCCAGCCGGTCAGGCGGCCGTAGACCAGCTTCGGGTTGCGCTCCAGGCACACGTCCGGGCCCAGGCCCAGGCGTTCCATGACGCCGGGGCGGAACGGCTCGATCAGCGCGTCCGCTTCCCCGATCAGCCGCAGCGCGACGGCGATGCCGTCGGGCGACTTCAAGTCGAGCGCGGCGGAGCGCTTGCCGCGGTTCATCGGGTTGCGGGACGGGCCGTTGAAGCCCTTCCGGGCGGTGTCCGCCCGGTCCAGCCGCAGCACGTCCGCGCCGAGGTCGGCGAGCAGCATGCCGCAGAACGGTCCGGGGCCGAGGCCCACGAACTCCACCACGCGGACCCCCGCGAGCGGGCCCGAGCGGACCGGGGCGTCGTCAGGGGATGAAGCGGGCGTAACGGACGGGGACGCCTGGCTCACCATGCCTCCTGGTGTCGGCGGCGGGCCGCGGTCGGCCGGCGCTGGGGTGTGAGACACATGCACGGGATCTGACGAGACGTCAGACTAGACTTCAGTCTCACGCGGAGGCAAGATCACACCATGGCACCGTCCAACACCACGATCACCCTGACCCGCGCCCTCACCCGCGACCAGCAGGCCCGGCGCGAACGCCTGGTCAGGGCCGCCCTCGACCTCGCCGCCGAGGGCGGATACGCCTCCGTGACCATGCACGACGTCGCGGACCGCGCCGGCGTGGCCCGAGCGACGGTGTACCGCTACTTCACCTCCAAAGACCACCTCCTCAGCGAGGTGTCCGCGCTGTGGATCGGCCAGGTCATCGACGAACTGACCAGCCGCTCCCTCCCCGCCGAACCCGCCGAGAGCCTCACCACCATGCTCTGCCGGCTCGTCCAGGTCAGCGCCGAACACCGCCTCCTCACCGAGGCGATCCTGCAGGCCGCAACCTCGCCCGACCCCTCCGCCGAGGCCTCCCACGAGAACTTCCAAGGCTCCCTCGGACGCATCCTCGACACCGCCCTCGGCACCCCGGACACCCCCGAAGCCCAGGCCCGCATGGCCGACCTGCAGCACGTCCTCGGCCACGTCCTGCTCTCCGGCCTCCTCGGCCTCTCGCACCGCGGCCGCGGCGCCGAAGAAGTCCAAGACCTCATGCGCACCGCGGTCCGCCTCGTGATGTGAGCCCCTCCGGCTCCACCCGCCCCCGGCCTCCGCTTCCGCCGGACGCCGGCCGACACGTGACACCACGCCCACGACCTGCCCACGGGAGACCCGACCATGACAGAGCCCGAGCGCCGCATAAACCTGCTCGACCGCGACTGGTACGCGGGCGACCCCTCCGCCGACTACGCCTGGCTCCGCGAAAACGCCCCCGTCTACTACAGCGAGGAAGCCGGCGCCTGGGGCCTCACCCGGCACGCCGACGTCTCCTTCGCCGAACGCAACCCCGAGATCTTCTCCTCCGCGAACGGCTCGCGCCCCGTCGGCCGCCCCCAGCCGTCGATGATCGACTCCGACGACCCGCAGCACTACCGCCGCCGCAAACTGGTCTCCAAAGGCTTCACGCCCCGCCAGGTCAACGCGATGGAAGACCACGTCCGGGAAATCGTGAAGACCCTCATCGCCCGCATGCTCGCCCAGCCCGAGCGCAAGGCCGACCTCGTCCGCCAGTTCGCCGCACCGCTGCCGATGACCATGATCGGCGAAATGCTCGGCGTCGACCACGACCACCTCGACCAGCTCCAGCACTGGGCCGACGTCATGGTCATGCTCTCCGACGGCGGCGAACTCAGCTACAAGGCCGGCGAGGCCTTCACCGAGTACGTCGAATACACCACCAAAGTCATCGAGAACCGGCGCGCGAACCCGGACGCCACCGACCTCATCGGCATCCTCGTGCACGCCGAAATCGACGGCGAGAAGCTCGACTTCAGCGAACTCATCGGCGAATCCCTGCTGCTGCTCGTCGGCGGCAACGAGACGACCCGCAACGTCATCTCCGGCGGCCTCGCCCAGCTCATGAAGCACCCCGACCAGATGGCCCGGCTCCGCGAAGACCCGTCGCTCATCCCGAACGCCGTCGAAGAGTGCCTGCGCTGGGTCTCGCCCGTCGTCAACATGGCCCGCACGACGACCCGCGACGTCGAACTGCACGGCGTGACCATCCCGGCCGGCGAAACCGTCCTGCTGCTCTACGGCGCCGCCAACCGCGACACCGAGCTGTTCACCGAGCCGGAGTCCTTCGACGCGTTCCGCACCCCGAACAACCACATCGCGTTCGGCAGCGGACCGCACTTCTGCCTCGGCTCGTCACTGGCCCGGCTGGAGATCCGCGTCGCCTTCGAGGAGATCCTCAAGCGGCTGCCCGACCTCTCGCTGGAGGAAGGCGCCGAACTGCGGCACCACCCCAGCTCGTTCATCCGCGGGATCGCGGAGATGCCGGTCACGTACTGACGGAGCCGGACGGGCGCGGCGGAACCGCTCCCGGAACGCGAACCCCGGGCGGCGGCAAGGCAGGGAACGGGAGCACCCGCCTTGCCGCCACCCGGCACCACGAGTGGCGCGTTTTGTGCTGCGGGGGTGGTCTGTGGACAAGCGGACGGGGTGGGAGAACCAACCTGTGGACAGCCGGTTGCCACCCAGGCCGCGGACATGGAAGCGTGGTGTTTCGGGGCACCCCCCACAACCGGTGTGATCATCCGACCAACGTGGCTGGATTGCCGCCAAGACGCAGGTATGCCCGCCACCTCCCCCCGCGACGTATCCTCGGGCCTGGCCGGACGACCGGCCCGGGTGCGGGAACGCATCCGCAGACGCGTCGGGGGAGCAAGGGGGCAGGCCGCGTGAAGCCGCTCGAACCGGACGATCCGCGCGACATCGCGGGCTACCGCATCCTGCGGGTCCTCGGGGCCGGCGGCATGGGTCGCGTGTACCTCGGCCGCAGCCCGGGCGGCCGTACCGTCGCCGTCAAAGTCATCCGCCCCGAACTCGCGGACGACGCCGGCTTCCGCCAGCTCTTCCGCCGCGAAGTCGCCGCCGCCCGCCGCGTCGCCGGCGCCTGGACCGCACCCGTCCTCGACGCCGACACCGAAGCCGCCCGGCCCTGGCTGGTCACCGGCTACGTCGCCGGCCCGTCCGTCTACACCGCCGTCGACCGCTTCGGCCCCCTCCCCGAGGACTCCGTCCGCACCCTCGGCGCCGGCCTCGCCGAAGCCCTCCTCACCATCCACGGCACCGGACTCATCCACCGCGACCTCAAACCGACCAACGTCCTGCTCTCCCTCGACGGCCCCCGCGTCATCGACTTCGGCATATCCCGCGCCCTCGACGCCAGCGCCCACACCCGCACCGGCGCCACCGTCGGCTCCCCCGGCTTCATGTCCCCCGAACAAGTCGACGGCCGCGACATCGGACCCGCCACCGACGTCTTCTCCCTCGGCTCCGTCCTCGTCTTCGCCGCCACCGGCGAAGGCCCCTTCGGCTCCGGCAACGGCCAAGCCCTGATGTTCCGCATCGTCGCCAAGACCCCCGAACTCGGCGGCGTCCCACCCGGCCTGCGCAACCTGATCTCCGCCTGCCTCGCCAAGTACGCGGGCAACCGCCCCACCCCGCAGGAGATCCTCGACCAACTCGCCCCCGGCGGCAGCACCGAAGCCCTCATCGCCCCCGGCTGGCTGCCCGGCCCCCTGACCGCCGACCTGGGCCGCCGCGCGGTGGAACTCCTCGAACTCGACAGCCACGCCCCGGAAACGGGAAGCCTCCCGCCCCGACCCACGAGCAACCCGCCCGTGGCGTCGCCCGCGGGGGCACCGGCAAACCCGTCCGGCCACTCCGGCTTCATCAGTCCCTCGGGCACGTTCACTCCGCCCGGCTCATACGCCCCGTTCGAGGCCGCGTCGTCACCGGGTTCGCCATCCGCGCCTTCCGCGCCACCTGGGCGGAAACCCCGGCGCCGCACCACCCCGTGGCTCTACGTGTCCGCCTTCAGCGCGGCCGTCGCCATCGTCTGCACCTCGGTCCTCATCGCCCGCGCCGACTCCGACTCCTCCGGCACCCCGAAGTCCCCCACCATCCGCACGGGACCGACGAACGGCCCCGCCGGGCCCTCCGAGGCTCCCCCGGCCACCCCGCCGAAGGACTCCGCGACACCCACCACCACGGCGTCCGCCCCGACATCCAAGCCACCGTCCTCCGGCAGCACCGCCAAAGCAGGGACGGTCCCGGCCGGCTACCCCGGCACCTGGACCGGCGAACTCACCAGCGCCCGCGGCCAGAAGTCCACCTACACCGTCATCCTCCGCGCCACCCCCGACGCCAATGGCATCGTCGCCCACACCCAGGCCCACACCGTCGACATCATCCCGATCGACTGCGCCGGCGACGCCAAACTCGCCCCCGCAAACGGCGCCGGCCTCGTCCTCCAGGACATCCCCACCCCGCCCCCCACGACCATCGGCGGCCTCGCCGTCTGCGTCACCGGCGGCCAAACCCACCTCACCCTCAACCCCGACGGCACCCTCACCTGCGAACTCCAGGCCACGGGCTCCGGAAACCCGAAGGGAACCCTCCGCCGCACCGGCCCCTGAGCACGCGGCAGCCGCTGGGCCGATCGGGTGATCATGCGGCATTCGCCTGACCGAACTGGTGTGCGACAGGCAGCGTCGGATCCATGAGATTCATGGACCTCACCCAGCCCGAATACGCCTACATGTTCGGCTTCTTGCAGGCGGATGGACACCTCCACGCCGGCCCCGGAAACAAGGGGCGCCTGTCGCTGGAAGTCTCCAGCATCGACCGCGAACTGCTGCTGAAGTTCCAGAAGCTGTGCCCCTACCCCAGCTCGGTACGCGACCGGACGCGCAGCACGAACTTCAAGGCCGATCACACGTCGAGCACCTGGTCGATGTGCTCACTCGAGGGCCGCCGCACACTCTGCGCGCTGGGGCTCCCCTACGGGAAGAAGTCCACTCTGATCAGGCCGCCCACAGTCGAGTTCAGCGCCCGCGACTACATCCGGGGGCTGGTAGACGCCGACGGTGCAGTCGGATTCACTGCCAAGTCATACCCGTTCATCAGTCTGACTACGTCAAGCGACGACATCGCCCAGCACTTCACCGAGTTCGGCAAGGCAGTCGGCGGCGCCGCCCGAAACCCGGGCAAGAATGCCCGCGACAACGTCTTCAACATCCTCTACACGAGCGATCCCGCGGTGGCGATCGTTCAGGAGATCTACTACGAAGGCGCACTGACGCTCGACCGCAAGGCGACGAAGGCGCAGGCCGTCAAGGCATGGGACCGCCCGCCGACCATGCGCGCGCGGGCTACGCCGACGCGGTGGACTCCCGAGGACGACGCCATGCTGCTGGGCAACACGAATGCTCGGGCGGCCGCGCTCCTAGGCCGCACCGAGAAAAGCTGCACAATTCGCCGATGGAGGCTCATCGGCCCCGCGAAAGCCCGCGGAACTCGTTTCCACGCATGACGACAGGGGGGTGACGGGCTCGACCGTCACCCCCCTGCGCGTTCACCCCTTGATCGTGATCAGCGGCTTCAAGTGCGTCACAACCTCCACCAAGTCCTCCTGCTGCCGCATGACTTGCTTGAGGTTCTTGTAGGCGCCGGGGATCTCGTCAAGCACTCCGGCGTCCTTGCGGCACTCGACGCCCTCGGTCTGCTTGACCAGATCCTGCACCGTGAAGTGCTTCTTCGCCGCGTTGCGGCTCATCTTCCGCCCCGCGCCGTGCGATGCCGAGTTGAACGCGTCCGCGTTCCCGAGCCCGCGCACGATGTACGAGCCGGCGGCCATCGACCCGGGAATGATGCCGAGGTCCCCGCGACCGGCGCGGATCGCGCCCTTGCGGGTCACCAGCACGTCCACGCCCTCGTAGGTCTCCTCGGAGACGTAGTTGTGGTGGCAGGAAATCCGCTCGTCGAAGGTCACCTTCTTCTTGCGGAAATACGCCCGGACGACGTCCTCGAACAACGCCAGCATGACCTCGCGATTCAGCCGTGCGTACTCCTGCGCCCAGTAGAGGTCGCTGCGGTAGGCGTCCATCTCGGATGTCTTCGCCAGGAAGACTGCCAAATCGCGGTCCACCAAGCCCTGGTTGTGCGTCAGAGACCGCGCGACACCGATGTGGTGGTCAGCGAGTTCCTTGCCGATGTTCCGCGACCCGGAGTGAAGCTGAATCCAGATATGTCCAAATTCATCCTCATCTATGCTCACATAGTGGTTGCCGGCTCCCAGGGTTCCCAGCTGCGACTGGGCCCGCTCCCGCCGGAAATGCACCTCCGGCGCCAGCTCGTCGAACCGCCCCCACAGCGCATCCCACGCGCCGACTTCGAAGCCGTGCAGCTTGCGTACGTCGACGCGGTCCGGGTGCCCCAGGTGCCCCACCGGCACCGCCGCTTCCATCTTCGACCGCAGCGGCCCCAGGTCGTCCGGCAGGTCGGCCGCCGTCAGCGAGGTCCGCACGGCGGAGACACCGCACCCGATGTCCACCCCCACCGCCGCCGGGCACACCGCGTCCTTCATGGCGATGACCGAGCCCACCGTCGCGCCGCGGCCGAAGTGCACGTCGGGCATGACCGCGAGGCCGTGGAGCCACGGGAGGGTGGTGATGTTGCGCAGCTGCTGCATGGCCTGGCTCTCGACCTGCGAGGGATCGGTCCACATGCGGATGGGTACGTCGCGCGCGCCGGCGACTTCGGTGTACGTCATACAGAGTCAACTCCGTCGGTAAGTCCAGTGTGTGCCACGTCCGCGGAAGCGCGGTAGGGCCGTGGCCGTCCCGAAGGTCGGCACCCCGCGGCCGAAGGCGGCCCAGGGCGGCAAAAGCAGGACAGGGAAAGAAAGCGGGCACCCCCGCCGAAGGGCCGTCCCCGGCGTGCTGCCGGGCCGTGCACCCGGCGCTACTGCCGGGGCGGCCCCTCGGGGCGGCTGCGCCCGGGAAGGCGCGGCCGCCGGAGAAGAGCGGTTCGGGGTTACCTGCGACGGGCCGCCGCGGCGCGTCGAAGCGCAACGGGTCGGCCTTGTTCGCGGAACCGCACCGGACTGCTCCTCTCCTGGGCGCGGCTGCCACGGAGGTGGTCCGGAGCCGCGCGTCGTGGGGTGACGTGGTCCATGTAGCCATGCGGACGACCGTGCCCGCAAAGGGTTTTCCGCACGGCCCGACCGACGCCCCGACCAGCGCCCCGACCAGCGGAGAGAGTGCCCTGACCGGCTGGTGATCTCCGTGACACCGCACAGAGCGCCGCGTATGTTGGGAGCACATGGTCGTGCTCGGGATCGTCGCGCTCGCAGCCGCCGCGGTGGTCGCCCTTGTGGTCGTCGCGGTCGCGAAACGCGCCAGGACGCCGTTCCGGGGCGGGTTTTCGACGTGTGCGGAGGCCGTGGTGCGCGGCGGGCGCCGAATGGTGGTGGCGGGGGTCGTGGAGCCGCTCCCGCGCGAGGCGCGAGAGGCCGGCGAAGCAGGCGAGGCGGGCGGGACAGGTCGGGCGGCCAAGGCGGCCGGCGGTCTGGTGACCGCACCCGTGTCGGGTCGTTCCTGCGTCTGGTTCCACAGCACGGTGGTGGAGCACTGGGTCGAGGCGGAGCGGCCGCAGGTGCGGGATTTCGACGGCGACGGGCCGTTGCATCACGGGGAGTTGCGGCGGGCGCGGCGGGGTCGGAAGCGGACCGAGGCGGCGTCGTCGGAGTGCCGGTTCGTGGTGCGGGATGCGACGGGGTCGGTGGTGGTGGATCCGCGGGTGCTGCGGGCCGAGGGGCTGCCGGTGTCGGTGCGGGATTCGGTGGCGCGGGCGGCGGTGCCGGGTGCGGTCGCGGTGGATTTCGGTGCGGGTGCGGACCGGGTGCGGCGGTCGTCGCGGTACGAGCGGTCGGAGACGGTGCTGGTGCCGGGGCAGCATGTGGTGATCAGCGGACGGGTCCGGCACGAGCGTGACGGCACGCCGGTGTTGGCGGCGCGGCGGGTGTCGCGGCGGGCGGAACGGGCCGCGACGGGTGCCCGCGGGCGTCGCGGGTTGCGTCTGGGGTGGCTGGTCGGGGTGTTGTCCGCGGTGACGGGTGTGGCGGCGCTGCTGGCGGGCACGCGGCATTGAGCGGCGTGCCGGCCGCGTAGCCGCGACAACGCAGCCCCGACATCGCAGCACCGGCCACGTAGCGCCGACCATGCAGCACCGGCCACGAAGACCCGTCGGGCAGAGCCGTCAGGCGAAGACGACCGTCCGGCTTCCGTTCCGCAGGACGCGGTGTTCCGAGTGCCACTTCACGGCGCGGGCCAGCGCCTGGCATTCCACGTCGCGGCCGACGGCGACCAGCTGTTCGGGGGTGACGGCGTGGTCGACGCGTTCGACTTCCTGCTCGATGATCGGGCCTTCGTCGAGGTCGGCGGTGACGTAGTGGGCGGTGGCGCCGATGAGTTTGACGCCGCGCGCGTGGGCTTGGTGGTACGGCTTGGCGCCCTTGAAGCTCGGGAGGAAGGAGTGGTGGATGTTGATGGCCCGGCCTTCGAGCTGCTTGCACAGGTTGTCGGAGAGGACCTGCATGTAGCGGGCGAGGACGACGAGTTCGACGTCGAGGTCGCGGACCAGGTCGAGGAGCTTGGCTTCGGCCTCGGGCTTGGTGTCGCGGGTGACCGGGATGTGGTGGAACGGCACGCCGTAGGTGCGGGAGAGTTCCTCGAAGTCGCGGTGGTTGGACACGACGGCCGCGATGTCGACGGGCAGGGCGCCGATGCTGGCGCGGAAGAGCAGGTCGTTGAGGCAGTGGCCGAACTTGCTGACCATGACGACGATGCGCATCTTGGCGTCGGCGTCGTGCATCTGCCAGTCCATGTGGAAGGACGCGCCGACGGCGGCGAATCCGGCGCGCAGGGCGTCGACGGTGACGTTGTCCTCGGCGGTGAAGTGCACGCGCATGAAGAAGAGGCCGGTGTCGCGGTCGCCGAATTGCTGGCTGTCGACGATGTTGCAGCCGGTCATCATGAGGAAGCTGGCGACGGCGTGCACGATGCCGCGCTTGTCCGGGCAGGACAGGGTGAGGACGTAGCCGCCGTTTCCGCCCGTGCCGACCGTTCCGGCGTCGACCGTCTTCGGTACGGACTGCAGGGGCTGGTCGGACATGCGCGCGCCTTTCCTCGGGTTGGGGGCAGGGGGCTCCACCCGGGGGGTGGAGTCCTCCAGGATCGCATGCCGTCGGGCGTGGTCGGCGCCCGCCGGTGCGGATGCGGGTGGTCAGCGCCCGCCGGTGCGGATGCGGAGGACTTCGAGGGTGTCGGGTCGTCGGACGGGGTCGTCGGCGTCCGCGGTGGCGAGGCGCCGGTGGGCGTCGCCTGCGGCGTCCACGAGGGCGGGCCAGCCGGGGTGGCCGAGGTAGGCGGAGGCGGGGGCGTCTTCGCCTATCTCGTGAAGGACGCCGAGGATGGCCAGGACGGCGCGGTCGACGGCGTCGGCTTCGTCGCCGTCGACGAAGATCCGGCCGATGTAGGTGGCGGCCGACCAGCGGTCGAGCCAGGTGTCGCCGACGAGGCGGTAGACGGCGTCGGTGACGGTGCCGTATTCGTCGCGCCCGGCGAGCCAGCATTCCTGCTGGAAGGCGGGGTCGCCGAACATGTGGAGTGCCGAGCGGACCTGGGCCCGCCATCGCCACCACGGAACGGTGTTCTGCCGCATGCGTGCCATGGTGGCGTTCCCCTCCTCGTTCCCGCTGCCGGTTCACCGGATTGTCCCGCGACCGTGATGTGCGGTTCGGGTTCGACCCCTGGATCATGCCGCAGTCGGGCACGCCGGGCCGAGCGGAGGTCAGGAAAAGCCGAGCATTCCGGGTGAGTCGATGTCGACGGCGATGATGCCCGGCGGGTATGCGTCTTCGTTGTCGGTCAGCAGGATGGACATGCCGACGAACTCGGCGCGGGGGAGGGCGCAATAGAGGGCGTGGCAGGTGTCCGGTCCGCCGTGCCCGTCGCGGATCATCGTGCCGACGGTGGCGGCCGCGGTGCTGCCGAGGTCGTCCACGGTGACAGCCGAGTAGGCGAGCACGCGGCGGTAGAGGCCTTCTTCCCGCGCTTCGGCCTGCATCAGGCACAGCGCCGGAATCGTCAAGCGGTCGGCAGGGGTCCGCGCCATGTTGGCGGCGAGCATGTTCAGGGTCTTGTGGCCGCGGGCCAGAGCGGTGACGGCGCCGGTGTCCAGGATGATCACGAGGCGCCGCCCGGCTTCGCACGGGCTTTGGCGGCGGCCATCTTGTGGAGGTTCGCCAGGATGTCGGGCGCTTCCTCGAACTCCTGGTCGCTCAGGTCGACGCCGATCAGGCGCCGGGCGACCTCGCGGTCCGCGGCGAGCCGTTCGGCGCGTTGCGCCGCAGTCGGCTGCTCTGCGGCGATCGCCTCGACGAATTGGCCGATGGTCATGCCGCGTTCGGCGGCGAGTTGGGCCAGGTGGTCACGGGTCTCCCTGGGCACCTGAATGGTCGTGTTCGCTGCGGCCATAGCGTCACCATAACGCTTCTATGGCAGGGAGCGCGCCTCATTTGCCGGAGTCGGGGCACCGCACGAAGCGGACAACGCCACCGCCTCGTCGTAACGGGCGAGCACAAGGTCGGCGAGGGCCGGGTGGGCGCCGAGCGGCGCGGCGGCTGTGGTCGCCCCCGCCGCCGCGGCCTTGCGGGCGAAGTGGCCGGGGCCGAGGAGGTAGCCGGCGAGTGCGACGTGGTCGGCGCCCGATGCGCGCAGCGCGTCGACCGCGTCCCGCGGTGTGGGTGTTCCGGCGCACAGGTAGGAGGGCACGACGGTGCGGCCGGTCAGGTCGGCGAGCAGTTCGGCCATGCGTGCGGTGTCCGCGTTGGCGGAGGCGTCCGTGGACCCGGCGGCGGCGAGCACGATGGCGTCGCACCCCGAGTTATCCACAATTCCGCTGGTTTCCACCTTTTTATCCACAGGCTGTGGACGGAATGCCCCCACTTCCGCCAGCCGGTCGAGCAGGATGTCCGCAAGCCTCGGGTCGGGCCCGAGCGCGCCGGCCACCCGGGCGCTGACCTGCGGCGCGGCGGCGAGGGCCGCGGGTATGTCGTGGCGGACGTGGTAGCCGGCGCCGAGCAGCAGCGGCACCACGACGACGTCCCCGGACAGCCGGTTGAGGGTGTCGGAGAGCAGCGGTTCCGCGACGTCCACATAGCCGACCTCGACGCGGAGCCCGGGCCGGAGGCCGCGGACCAGGTCGAGCAGGTCGGCGGTGGCGGCGAGTCCGGCGCGGTCGCGGGTGCCGTGTGCGGCGGCGACGAGCGGGATCACGGGTCGACCGCCAGCCGGTAGCCGCGTTTGGTGACGGTGCGGACGAGGCCGGAGTGCGGGCCGAGTGCGGTGCGGAGGCGGGCGACGGCGGCTTCGACGGCGTGTTCGTCGGCGCGGGCGCCGGACCAGACCTTCTTGAGCAATTCGGCGCGGCTGAGTACCCAGCCGGGTTTTTCGGCGAGGGCGCGGAGGACCGCGCCGGGGACCGGGGGGAGCCAGATGGTGCGGCCGCCGACGAGGACGGCGTTGCCTTGGAGGACGAGCCGGTCGGTGCCGGTGTCGAGTTCGCGGCGGGCGCGGCGTGGGAGTTCTTCGGCGATGGTGCGGACGAGGGAGCCGAGCCGGCCGCGTTCCGGCCAGACGGTGTCGACGCCTTCGTCGAGGAGGGGCCGGGCACACACCGGTCCGATGCAGATGGGGAGGACGTCGCCGCGGAGGGCGTCGAGGAGTTCGGTGCGGCGGCCGAGGTGGTCGGCGGTGTCGAGGAAGGCCTCGATGGCGGGTGAGCTGGTGAAGGTGAGGGCGTGGATTTCGCGGCGCACGGTGGCGTCGACGAGTTTGCGGACGGCGGCGGGGTCTTCCGGGGGTCCCCAGCGGTAGACGGGGACGGGGATGACGTGGGCGCCGCGTTCGCGGAGGGCGGTGGTGAAGTCTTCGAGGGGTGCGCCGTGTTCCTGGACGGCGATGCGGCGGCCGCGGAGGTCGCGGGCGAGGAGCCAGGTGAGGAGTTCGTCGCTGGCTTCGGAGCCGGGCGAGTAGACCTCGCGGAGGCCGGCGGCGCGGATGGCGCCGGTGGCTTTGGGGCCGCGGCTGACGACGACGGCGGCGCGGCAGGCGGCGACGAGGGCGGTGCCGTGTCCCCAGCCTTCGGCGGCGCTGATCCAGCCGCGCCAGCCGACGCCGGTGGTGGCGACGACGTAGTCGAGGGGTCGGGCGAGGCAGGCCTCGGTGGCGTGGCGCAGGACGGTGTCGTCGCCGATGGGGACGATGCGCATGGTCGGTGCTTCGACGACTTTGGCGCCGCGGCGTTGCAGGAGGGCGACGAGTTCGTCGCGGCGTCGGGCGGCCGTCACCCCGATGGTGAATCCGACCAGCGGCTCGGCCGCGTCCGTGGCTGTACCCATGCCGTGAGGCTGGCGGACGTGTGTTTCGGTGCTGTTGCGTGGCGGTCACGCCCCGGTTAGGGGTGTCGTGCCTGGTGGCGTGCGGGGTGTCGGTGCGCTCACGGGTCGGCGGGGGGTGTGTGAGGTGCCCGTACCTCGGCCGCAACACTGGTGTCGTTGCCGTGTAACGGCGTGCGGACACGCTCTTGTGCATGACACGGACCGTTGAGGCAGCGCCGCAGGAGCAGCGCGCGGCCGTCACCGAGACGCACTGCCCGTACTGCGCTCTGCAGTGCGGGATGGGGTTGGCGTCGGGTGGTGTGGGGCTGCGGGTGGTGGAGCGTCCGGAGTTTCCGGTGAACCGGGGGGCGCTGTGCGGCAAGGGCCGGACTGCGGCGGAGGTGCTGCGGGCGGGGGTGCGGTTGTCGGCTCCGCTGGTGCGGGGTGCGGACGGGGTGCTGCGTGAGGCGGGGTGGGACGAGGCGCTGGACCGGGTGGCCGCGGGGTTGTCCGGGGTGCAGGCGCGGTTCGGCCGGGATGCGGCGGGGGTGTTCGGCGGCGGGGGGCTGACGAACGAGAAGGCGTATCTGCTGGGGAAGTTCGCGCGGATTGCGTTGCGGACGAAGAACATCGACTACAACGGGCGTTTTTGTATGTCGTCGGCTGCGGCGGCGCACCGGAAGGCGTTCGGGATCGACCGGGGCCTGCCGTTTCCGTTGGCGGATGTGGCCGGGACGGGTTGCGCGATCGTGGTGGGGAGCAATCTCGCGGACACGATGCCGCCGGCGCTGCGGTATCTGACGGAGTTGCGCGACAACGGCGGTTCGCTGGTGGTGGTCGATCCGCGGCGGACGCGGACGGCGGAGCAGGCGACGCTGCACTTGCAGCCGGTGCCGGGCACGGATCTGGCGTTGGCGCTGGGGCTGCTGCACCTGGTGATCGCGGGCGGCTATGTGGACGAGGAGTTCGTCGCGGCGCGCACGTCGGGTTTCGAGGCGGCGCGGGCGGCGGCGATGGCGCACTGGCCGGAGCTGGTGGAGCGGATCACCGGGGTGCCGGTGCCGTCGATGCGGCGTGCGGTGGAGCTGTTCGCGGGCGCGGCGTCGGGGATGGTGCTGACGGCGCGGGGTCCGGAGCAGCAGAGCAAGGGCACCGACACGGTCGGGGCGTGGATCAACCTGTGTCTGGCGACGGGCAAGGCGGGGCGCCGGTATTCGGGGTATGGCTGTCTGACGGGGCAGGGCAATGGGCAGGGCGGGCGGGAGCACGGGCAGAAGGCCGACCAGCTGCCGGGCTACCGCTCGCTCGTGGATCCGGCGGACCGGGCGCATGTGGCGGGGGTGTGGGGGGTCGATCCGGAGGAGCTGCCGGGGCCGGGGCTGAGTGCGTACGAGTTGTTGGACGCGCTGGGTTCGGAGGTGCGGGGGCTGCTGGTGATGGGGTCGAACCCGGTGGTGTCGGCGCCGCGTGCCGCGCATGTGACGGAGCGGCTGGAGTCGCTGGATTTCCTGGCGGTATGCGATGTCGTGCTGTCGGAGACGGCGCTGCTGGCCGATGTGGTGCTGCCGAGTGCGCAGTGGGCGGAGGAGACCGGGACGACGACGAACCTGGAGGGCCGGGTGATCCTGCGGCAGGCCGCGGTGAAGCCGCCGCCGGGGGTGCGGACGGATCTGGAGACGCTGCACGGTTTGGCGGCCCGGCTGGGGCGGCCGGCGGGGTTCCCGGTGGAGCCGGAGGCGGTGTTCGCGGAGCTGCGGGCGGCGACGGCGGGGGCGCAGGCGGACTACGCGGGGATTTCGTACGAGCGGATCCGGCGTGAGGACGGCGTGTTCTGGCCGTGTCCGGCGGAGGACCACGCGGGGACGCCGCGGTTGTTCCTGGACCGGTTCGCGACGCCGGACGGGCGGGCCCGGTTCGCCGAGGTGGCGCACCGTCCGGCGGCGGAGCTGCCGGATGCGGAGTATCCGCTGTATCTGACGACGGGCCGGGTGCTGGCGCAGTACCAGTCGGGTGCGCAGACGCGGCGGGTGGCGGAGCTGAACCGGGCGGCGCCGGGTCCGTTCGTGGAGGTGCATCCGCTGCTGGCGCGGCGGCTGGGGGTCGCGGAGGGCGATGCGTTGGCGGTGACGAGCCGGCGGGGCCGGGCGGTGGCGCCGGCGCGGGTGACGGAGGCGATTCGGCCGGACACGGTGTTCATGCCGTTCCACTGGGGCGGCGAGGGCCGGGCGAATTCGCTGACGAACCCGGCGTTGGATCCGACGTCGCGGATGCCGGAGTTCAAGGTGTGCGCGGTGCGCGTGGAGCGTGCCGAGGCGGAGGCCGGGGCGCCGGTCGCGGCCGCGGCCGCGGCGGCCGGGAGCGCGCTGTGACGGCCCGCCGGATCGCCGTGGTCGGGGCGGGCATGGCCGCGGCCCGGCTGGCGTCGCAGGTGCTCGTCCGGGACGCGGGTGCGGAGATCACGTTGTTCGGCGACGAGCCGCAGGCGCCGTACAACCGGGCGCTGCTGGCGGATGTGCTGACCGGGCGGTTCGCGCCGGACGCGGTCCGGCTGCCGACCGGCGGGGCACGCGTCCGCACCGGCTGCGAGGTCGTCGACGTGGACGTGGCCGGGCGCACGCTGCGCTTGGCCGACGGGACGGCGGCGGGCTACGACACGCTGGTGTTCGCGACCGGCTCGAACCCGGTGCTGCCGCCGATCCGCAATCTGCACTGCACGTCGAACACCGGCGAAGGCGGCGAACTGAAGCAGGGCGTGCACGCGTTCCGCACTCTTGCGGACGGTTCGCGGCTGGCGGCCGCGGTGCCGGAGGCGCGGCGGGCCGTGGTGGTCGGCGGCGGAGTCCTCGGGGTGAGCGCGGCGCGGGCGTTGGCGGCCCGCGGCCTGCCGGTCGAGGTCGTGCACCAGGCGCCGTACTTGATGGAACGTCATCTCGACGAGGCGGCCGGGGACGCGCTGCGGCGCGCGCTCGGGGCGCTGGGCGTCGAGGTGTATGCGGAGAACCGCGCCAAGTCCCTGTTCGGCACCGACCGCGCCGAAGGCGTCGCGCTCGCGAACGGGTACCGGTTGGACGCCGACCTGGTGGTGCTGGCCTGCGGGGTTCGTCCCCGGGTCGGCCTGGCGCGGGCGGCCGGTGTCGAGGTCGGCACCGGGATCGTCGTGGACGACCGTCTGGCGACCAGTGCGCCGGACGTGTTCGCGATCGGCGACTGCACCGAACACCGCGGCAGCGTCCACGGATTGGCGGGCGCCGCGTGGGAGCAGGCGGACGTGCTGGCGGACCGGCTGTGCGGCGGCGGCGCCGTCTACAGCGGGTCGCGGACGTTCGCGCGGCTGACCGCGGGCCCGGTGGAGGTGGCCGCGTTCGGCGACGTCGACGCGGTGCCGGGGCTGCACGACGTGATCCGGCTCGCGGATCCGACGCGCGGCTCGTACAAGAAGCTCGTGCTGCACGGCGACCGGCTCGTCGGCGGCATCCTCGTCGGCGACCTGGCGACCGTCGGCGCGCTGACCCACGCCTACGAACGGGACGAAGCGGTCCCCGAGGACCCCCTGCACCTGCTCATCGCGCAAGGAGCCCCCCAGTGATCGAGTCTTCCTCCCCGATGACCCCCTCCTCTGTCCCTGCCCGTTCCCCTGCCGGCGGCCGGCTGGTGCTGGTCGGCCACGGCATGGTCGGCCAGCGGTTCCTCGAAGCGCTGGCCGCGCAAGGCGGCGGCTGGCAGGTGACCGTGCTGTGCGAGGAACCCCGCGCGGCGTACGACCGGGTGCACCTGACCTCGTACTTCTCCGGCAGCAGCGCCGAGGACCTGTCGATGGTCCCGGCCGGGTTCCTGGACGAGCACGGCATCGACCTGCGGCTCGGCGACCCGGCGGTGTCCGTGGACCGCGAGGCGCGCACGGTGACCGCGCGCAGCGGCGCGGTGTTCGGGTACGACGCGCTCGTCCTGGCCACCGGTTCTTATCCGTTCGTGCCGCCGGTGCCGGGGCACGACGCCGAGGGCTGCTTCGTGTACCGCACGATCGAGGACCTCCAGGCGATCGAGTCGTGGGCCGCGGGGTCCCGGGTCGGCGCGGTGGTCGGCGGCGGCCTGCTGGGCCTGGAGGCCGCGGGCGCGCTGAAGGCGATGGGCTTGGAGACGCACGTCGTCGAGTTCGCGCCGCGGCTGATGGCGATCCAGGTGGATGCGGGCGGCGGCGACGCGCTGCGCCGCAAGATCGAAGACCTCGGCGTGGCCGTGCACACCGGCGCGGGCACCCAGGAGGTCGGCGTGGACGACGCCGGCCGGGTGCGCAGCATGGCGCTGTCGAACGGCGAGACGCTCGGCGTCGACCTGGTGGTGTTCTCCGCCGGGGTCCGGCCGCGTGACCAGCTCGCCCGCGAGTGCGGCCTGGACGTCGGCGAACGCGGCGGAATCGCGGTCGACGCGACCTGCCGCACGTCCGACCCGCGCATCTGGGCGATCGGCGAATGCGCGCTCGCGGCCGACGGCCGGGTCTACGGCCTGGTCGCGCCCGGCTACCAGATGGCCGAGACGGTCGCGCACGAACTCAGCGGCGGATCGGGCTCGTTCACCGGCGCGGACACCTCGACCAAGCTGAAGCTGCTGGGTGTGGACGTGGCCAGCTTCGGCGACGCGCACGGCACCGCCGAAGGGTGCCTGGAGGTGCTGTACTCCAACACCCGCGAAGGCGTGTACAAGAAGCTCGTGGTCGGCGCGGACGGGGCGCTGCTCGGCGGCGTGCTGGTCGGCGACGCGGACTCGTACGACCTGCTGCGCCCGCTGTGCCTGTCCGGGGCCGCGCTGCCCGCCCCGCCCGAGCAGCTCGTGCTGCCGGCGTCGGCGGGCGCGCCGGTGGCGATCGGCGCGTCGGCGCTGCCCGACGAGGCGCTGGTGTGCTCGTGCCACAACGTCAGCAAGGGCGCGATCCGGGCGGCGGTCGCCGAGCAGGGCTGCGCCGACGTGCCCGCGGTGAAGAAGTGCACGCGGGCGGGCACCGGCTGCGGGTCGTGCGTGAAGATGCTGACGACCATCGTCAACGACGAACTCGCCGCGCAGGGCGTCGAGGTCGCGAAGGGGCTGTGCGAGCACTTCGGCTACACCCGCGCCGAGCTGTTCGAGATCGTGCAGGTCCGCGGCATCACCTCGTTCGCGCGGCTGGTCGACGAGCACGGGACGGGTGAAGGCTGCGACGTGTGCAAGCCGGCCGTCGCGTCGATCCTCGCGTCGCTGTCCAACGGGCACATCCTCGACGGCGAGCAGGCGTCGCTGCAGGACACCAACGACCACTTCCTCGCCAACCTCCAGCGCAACGGCTCGTACTCGGTCGTGCCGCGGATCCCCGGCGGTGAGATCACCCCCGAAGGCCTCATCACCATCGGGGAGATCGCCCGGGACTTCGGGCTCTACACGAAGATCACCGGCGGGCAGCGGATCGACATGTTCGGCGCCTCGGTCGACCAGCTTCCGGTCATCTGGCAGCGGTTGGTCGAAGCCGGGTTCGAGTCCGGGCACGCGTACGGCAAGGCGCTGCGCACCGTGAAGTCGTGCGTGGGCGAGACCTGGTGCCGCTACGGCGTCCAGGACTCGGTCGGCATGGCCATCGAACTCGAGCTGCGCTACCGGGGCTTGCGGTCGCCGCACAAGCTCAAGTCGGCGGTGTCCGGGTGCGCCCGCGAATGCGCCGAAGCGCAGAGCAAGGACTTCGGGGTCATCGCCACGTCGGCGGGCTGGAACCTGTACGTCGGCGGCAACGGCGGCATGACGCCCCGGCACGCCGACCTGCTCGCCGCCGACCTGGACCGGGACACGCTGATCCGCACCATCGACCGGTTCCTGATGTTCTACATCCGCACCGCGGACCGCCTGGAACGCACGGCGCCGTGGCTGGAACGCCTCGAAGGCGGCCTCGACCACCTGCGCGCGGTGATCATGGACGACGCGCTCGGCATCTGCGACGACCTCGACGAGCTGATGCAGCGCCACGTCGCCACCTATGCGGACGAATGGCGCGAAACCCTCGAAGACCCGGAGCGGCTGCGCCGGTTCGTGTCGTTCGTCAACGCGCCCGGCACGCCCGACCCGACCGTCACGTTCGTCCCCGAACGCGCCCAGATCCGCCCCGCCAAGCCCGGCGAGGACGGCACCGTCCTCGCTTCGCCCGCCCTGGTCGCGGGCCCGACCTTGGAGGTACGCACCTCGTGAGCACCCTCGCGGACACCACGGCCCACCCCGTGGACGCCCTCGTCGAGATCGCCGCCGGCACCGACTGGACGCCGGTGTGCCGGATCACCGACCTGATCCCCGGCCGCGGCGTCGCCGCGCTCGTCGACGGCGCCCAGGTCGCCGTGTTCCTGGACCGCACCGGTGAGGTGTACGCGGTCGGCAACTACGACCCGTGCAGCGGCGCGCACGTCATCTCGCGCGGCATCCTCGGCTCGCGCGGCGACGTGCCGGTGGTCGCGTCACCGATGTACAAGCAGGCGTTCGACCTGCGCACGGGCCTGTGCCTGGACGCGGACGACGAACCCACCGCGCTGCCGGTCTACGGGGTCCGGATCCGGCAGACCGCGGGCGCGAAGGTCGCCTGAGCACCACGACGGGCCGGGGCGGCAGGCGAGGCCCCCCGGCCACCCGGGTGGCGCACGGCCTAGATCTCCGTCGCCGCCCGGGTCGGCAGGCCCGACTGGGTCGCCACCGGGTTCCACAGCGCCACGGCCTTGTTCTTCGCCTGGGTGGCTTCCTTGCCCGCGTCGTCCGCGGCGCGCTTGTTCTTGCCCTCGTCCTTCGCGCGCTTGCCGTCCCGGCACTCGCCCTGCGCGTTCTCGGTGCCCCACGCGGCCAGCGACCGGTCCGACTTCGCGGACGCCGTCCACGCCTTGCGCAGCCAGTCGACCAGCTGCGGGCCACTGGCGATCTGATCGGTCTTCAGCTTCCCGAGCCGGGCGATCTGCTTGTCGCGCTGCGCGGCCGCGTCGTTGAGCGTCTGCACCGCGTTCTGCACGTCGCCGCACTTCTGGATCTCGGTCACCGCCCCGTTGACCTTGACCCGCGCGCCCGCACTCAACCCCATCAGCTCGTCGAGTTCCTGCGCCTGGGTCTTGGGCGCCGGCGCGGACGAGGGCGGCGCCGCCCCGGCGGACCCCGAGGCCGTGGGCGCGCCGGAGCCGGCCCCGGCGTTGTTCGCCGCATCGGCCTTGCCGTCCCCGCCGTCGAATGCTCCCGCCGCGAAGAGGCCCGCGAACAGCAGCACCACCGCGGCGCCGATCCCGCCCGCCACCAGCGCCCCGCGCGGCACGGACCGCCCGCGGCCGGACGGCGCACCGGGGTAGTCGTCCTGGCGCGGCGGCATCGCGGGCGGCGCGTACTGCGGCTGGCCGCCGGGGCCGCCCATCGGCGGCGGCGGGACGGAGAGCGGCGGAGCGGACGCGTAGGGAGCCGGCGCGGGCCCCGTCGACGTCCCGGGCCGGAAGAGGTTCCCGAACGGGTCCTCGTCCGGCGGCGCACCCGCCGGGGAACCGGCCGGCGGCGGCCCGGGCTGTGCCGGCCCGGCGGGCGGGCCGTAGACCGGAGGCGGGCCGACGGGCGACGGGTAACCGGGCGGGTAACCGGGCGGCGGGCCCGCCGGGTAGACGGGCGCGCCCGCACCCGGGGGCGGCAGCAGCATCGACGGCGTGGCCACGCGGGTTCCGCCCGCGTCGCCGTAGTCGTCCGGGTCGTACGCCGGCTGCCGGTAGTCCGTCTCGTCGCGCGGCAGCTCCAGCGGGCCGAAGATGGACAGGCCTTCTTCCCTCGGCTCGCCGGGATCCGCCCCGCGCCCGCCGGGGCGGCTCACGCCGCACCCCGCACGCGCCACGCGCCGCATTCGCGAAGCGCACCCGTGCTCCGGGTCATCCGCTCGCCGCGCTCGCTCACGATCTCGTTCTCCCTGTGCCTCGGGCCGGACGTGCCGGCTCGCGTCTTCGCCGTTGAGTCGCCCTTGACGCTAGCCGAGACGCTCGACACACGAACAGCGGTTCGGTCCCGCCACGAACAGTTTCGGCCGGAGAGCCCAACCGACGGGCCCGAATGCGCGCCTGACACTGCGTCAGACCCCCGTCCGGCAGACCGCGACCCGCGACTCGGGCGCCGGACAGGGCCGTGGCGCCGTGGACCCCGGCAGGACCGCGAAGCGGCTCGACCACAGAACGACGCCCGCCCGCAGAGCACCCGGCCCGGCACGCACTCTGCCGCGCCGCCGAAGGGTCCGGGCGCAGCACCCCCGGGTGGCGTCGCCTGCCCGGCACGCACCGCCGAAACGTCCGGTCCGCCCCCACGCCGTCGGCTCCCCATCCTGCCCGCCACCCGACGCCGCAACCGGCCCCCACCCACCCCCGAGCATGCGGATACCCCCGGCGTCGGCCCCGAGGACGCCGGGGGTATCGCATGGCCCGGCTGGCCTGCGCCCCGGTTGCGGCGTCACGGGACGCGGCGCGGGCCGTCCGGTGGGGGCGGCACGGGCCGCCCCGGTCGGGGTCCGGGGAGCCGGTCCGCGGTGAGCGCCGCGGGCCGGCCCCCGGCCCCTTGGTCCGTGTCTGGTGGATCTTCGATCCACCAGACACGGACTAAGCCGGAATGTCCTCCTCCCCTGCCGACCGGGCCGCGTCCAGGAACTCGCGGGCGATCGGTTCGCCGTCGAACGCCGCCAAGCGGCGGCGGAAGTCGCGGAGGTACTCCTGGCCGCGCGCCGAGTGCAGACGGCTGACGAGCCCCAGCGCGTCGGTCGCGACCGCGCAGGCCTCGTCGAGCCGGTTCTGCTGGAGCTGCGCGGTGGCCAGCAGCAGCGTGTCGACCGCCCGCCGCCGCACCCGCGTCTCGGCGTGGCCCGCCAGGGCCGCCCGCGCCGCTTCCTCGGCCTGGCGCGGCAAGCCCAGGTCGCGGTAGCAGTGCGCGAACTCGTCGGCCAGGTAAGCCCGGTCGAAGTGCGCGATCCACGCCGGGTCCGCACCCGGCCGGGACTGCTCCATCGCGGTCTCGGCCCGCCCCAGCGCGCTCTCACACGCCCGCACGTCGCCCAGCTGCGCGTGCCCGCGGGCTTCCGCCGCGTGGAACATGGCCATCGTCGTCGCGGTCGCTCCCTCCCCGGTCGCGGCGGACCTCGACCCTTCCTGCGCGGCACGCGCCAACTGCGTTATCTCGCGCGGGTTTCCCAGGCTTCCGGCGAGGTGGCTCATGCCCGCGGCGAGGACGTAGCCGCCGTACGGCCGGTCGTCCGCGGCCTGGGCGAGCCGCAGCGCCTGGATGTAGTAGCGCTGCGCGAGCCCGGGCTGCCCGGTGTCCACCGCCATGTACCCGGCGAGTTCGGTCAGCCGCGCGACCGCGGCGAACAGCGCCCGGCCGGTCTCGTCGCTGTAGGTCCCGTTCAGCAGTCCCGACACCACCGACCCGAGGTAGTGCACGACGACCGGCCGGATGTGCCCGGCGCCGAACCGGTGGTCGAGCACCGACAGCATCTCCGTGGTGCACAGCACCGCCTCGACGTCCGACGCGCCGACCTTCGGCCCGCCGATCCGCGCCACCGCGGCGTCCGGCCGGGTGATCAGCCAATCCCGGCTGGGTGCCACCAGCGCGGCCACCGCCACCGACGAGTTCAGCAGGAAATCCCGCTTGTTGACGTCGCTGCGCCACAGCTCGGTGACGATCTCCACGGTCGCGGTCGGCGTCGCGGCGAACTGCAGGCCGACGTTGGTCGCCAGGCTGCGCCCGTCGGCCATGCCGGCTTCGTCGACGGTCACCGGGCGGCCGAGCTTGCGGCCCAGCGCCTCGGCGATCAGGTTCGGCACCGAGCCGCGCGGCTGCTGGCCGCGCAGCCAGCGCGCCACCGACGTCTTGTCGTAGCGCAGGTCCATGCCCTGTTCCGTGCCGCACATGTTCACCCGGCGTGCCAGCCCCGCGTTCGAACAGCCCGCTTCCTGTATGAGCGACGCGAGGCGTTCGTTGGGCTGGCGCGTCGCGAGCGACCGTGCGGCCATCTGCGTCCCCTCCCACAGGAGTCCCACTGGAGCGCCCCGGAGTCCCGGTGTGCCGGCTCCCCCACCGCACGGGCGGCGAACTCCCTTGGTACGGAAGCCCGGTACGCCTCGCACGCCACTTGTGACGGACGGTAGCCAGTCGATCGCGCACCCGGATAGGCATTTGGCGGCATGCGCCCCCGCCGCTGCACCCGTGCGCCCCCGTTGCGCCGGTCGGCGCAGGCTTCCCTGCGTCCCGTTCGGGTGACTTTCCGACCGACGTCCGGATAACGCCCGCCCGCGCAGTAACCAACGTGCGGCACCGCAGTTGTGAAGACGTGGAAGAGATCCCCGCGGCCCGCACTGTCGCCCGCGAAACGCTTGTAGACACCGCTGTGCGGTACGCGGAGGACCGCCACTGGGACGTCGTCCCCGGCACGTCCGTGCACGGCACCCCGCAGGGCCGCCGGTGCGGCTGCGGGCAGCCGGCGTGCAGCGCCCCCGGCGCGCATCCGCTGCACCGCGACTGGGCCAAGCAGGCGGGCGGCGGGCCCGCGCTCATCCGCCGCTGGTGGAGCGAGACGCCGGACGCGTCGATCCTGCTGCCGACCGGCCGGTCGTTCGAGGTGATCGACGTCCCGGAGCAGGCGGGCTGCCTGGCGCTGGCCCGGCTGGAGCGCATGGGCCTGCCGCTCGGCCCGGTGATCGCGACGCCGACCCGGCGCGTGCAGTTCTTCGTGCTGCCGGGCGCCCGGGACAAGATGGCGGACATGCTCCACCGGATCGGCTGGGGGTCGAGCGCGATCGACCTGGTGTGCCGCGGCGACGGCGACTTCGTGGTGGCGCCTCCGTCCCCGATGGGCGTGAGCGGCGCCGCGACGTGGGCGCGCGAGCCCACCGAGGCGAACCGCTGGCTGCCCGAGGCGCGCGAGCTGCTCAGCCCGATCGCGTACGCATGCGGACGGGCGATGGCGGACGCCTGAAAGCGGCCCCCGACCGGCGTTTTCCACCCCCGTCGGCACGACCGGAAAACGCCCGTGCGGGATCCCGGCGCTCACCGGGATCCCGCACGATTTCCGTCGGCCTGCCTCCGAGGCCGTCCCAAGGCCGTCCCAAAGCCGTCCCCGGGCCGCCCGCGGTCTTTCCGACGGCTCGTCAGCCGGCCGTCGCCGCGACCGGCACCGCCGCGGCCTCGCCGTCCGCCGCCGCGGCACGCACTTCGCCCACGCCCGGCAGGAGCAGGCAGCACAGTCCGGCGCCCAGCGAGGCGAGCCCGATGACGAGGAACACCGTCTGCGGGACGACCTGCAGGAAGATCAGGCTGGTGAACAGCACGCCGCCGACGTTGCCGTAGGCGCCGACCAGGCCGGAGATCTGCCCGGACAGGCGGTGCTGGATCTGCGGCACGATGGCGTAGACCGCGCCGTTGCCGCCCTGGATGAACACCGAGGCCAGCGCGAGCAGTCCGACGCTCTGCCAGACCGGCCACCCGGGGTCGATGCGCCACAGCACCAGGTAGCTGAGGAACGCCCCGGCAAGCAGCCCGAGCAGGGTGAGCTTGCGGCGCCCGGTGCGGTCCGACAGCCAGCCGCCGAACGGGCGGGTGAGCAGGTTGGTGCCGGCGAAGCACGCGGCGGCGGTGGCGGCGTCCGCGGTGTCCATGTCGAACAGCGTCTTGAAGAAGCTCGGCAGCCAGCTCGCCATGGTCAGTTCCGCGCCGAAGGTCACCATGTACGCGATGGCCAGCAGCCCCACCGGCGCGAACCGGTACGGCTCGACGGCCGCCGCCCCGCCGCGCAGCACCTCGCGGTTCGACTTCACCACCGCGTGGATCTGGTACGCGAGCCACGCCGCGACCACCGCGTACAGCACCGCGGCCGTGCCGTCCCCGATCACGCCGGGGAAGGTCTTGGGGCCCTTCGGCGTGGTCGTCGTGAAGTCCGCGTTGAGCCGGTAGACGACGAACCCGAGCGCGACCGCGAGCGGCACCTGCAGCGCCATCAGCCCGAACACCGCGGGGCGGCTGGTGACCTGGAGGCCGGGCTTGCGGGCGGCGGCGCGCTGGTAGGTCTTGCCGTCCGGGACGTCCCGCGCCATGAGCAGGAAGCACACGCCGTAGACGGCGGCGAGGAGGCCGGCCGTGCCGACGCCCCAGCGCCACGCGCCTTCGCCGTCCGCCAGCGAACTCGCCAGCACCGGCAGGGTGAGCGCGGCCGCGGCCGAGCCGAAGTTGCCCCAGCCGCCGTAGTAGCCCTCGGCGGTGCCGAGTTCCCGCTTCGGGAACCACTCGGCGACGAGCCGGATGCCGACCACGAACCCGGCGCCGACGATCGACACCATCAGGCGGCTGACCACGAGCAGCGTGTAGGACTGCGCGAGGGCGAAGATCGTGTTCGGGACCGCCGCGAAGATCAGCAGGCTGCCGTAGACGCGGCGCGGTCCGTACCGGTCGACGAGCAGCCCCACGAGGGTGCGCGCCGGGATCGTGAGCGCGATGTTGCACAGGGCGAGGGTGGCCTTCTGGCCGGCGGTCAGGCCGAACTCCGCGCCGATGTCGTCCATGAACGGCGCCATGTCGAACCACACGACGAAGCTGCACAGGAAGGCCAGCATGGCCAGGTGCAGCATGCGGTAGCGCCCGCGGAAGGACAGGAGGTTGCGGAGTCTCGGTCGGGACTGGTCGGCGGCGTCGGCCGAAGCGGTCGCGGTGGCCATGCGGGTCCTCCGTCGCTGCCCCTGGCGGGCTGTCGGTCTGCTGGATAGCGGCGACGGTGCCAAGCGCGTGTTTCCCGGGAAGGTCGCGAGTGCGCGCGCCAGGAAACATTCCGTTCAAGCGGCGGCGGCCCCGCCGTGAGAATCCGCCGGGCCCCGGGGCGACGTGGGGAATCCGCGGGGAGCGGACCCCGGACATGCCGGTGGGCGGGGTCCGAAGGCGCCCCGCCCACCGTGGAGGACGTGCATGCGGTCCGGGCCCCGCACACGGGGGTCCGGACCGGCGTGCGCGGCTAGCGCGACGCCACGAACACGTGCATGGCGATGTCCGGCGGAAGCTCCGCCGCCTCGCCGCCGCTGCCCGCCATGACCCCGCCCGGCGACTCGTGGACGCTCACCACCGCGCCGGGGCGCACGCCCGCGCGCCGCAGCGTGTACATGAGCTGGGCATCGGTCTGCAGCGGTTCGCCGATCCGGCGCACCACCACGTTCTTGCCCTCCGGCCCGGCCACGTCCAGGAGCGTGCCCAGGCCTTCCATGAAGTCGTCCGCGTGCATGTCGCGGTCCAGCTCTTCCAGGCCCGGGATGGGGTTGCCGTACGGCGACTCCTTCGGGTTCCGCAGCAGTTCGAGCAGCCTGCGCTCGACCTGCTCGCTCATGACGTGCTCCCAGCGGCACGCCTCGGCGTGCACCTGTTCCCACGGCAGCCCGATCACGTCCACGAGCAGGCACTCGGCGAGCCGGTGCTTGCGCATGACGCGCGTGGCCAGCGCGCGGCCCTCGTCGGTCAGCTCGAGGTGCCGGTCGCCTTCGACCGTGAGCAGCCCGTCGCGCTCCATCCGCGCCACGGTCTGGCTGACGGTCGGCCCGCTCTGCCCGAGCCGCTCGGCGATACGGGCGCGCAGCGGGACCACGCCCTCCTCTTCCAGCTCGAAAATGGTCCGGAGGTACATCTCCGTGGTGTCGATGAGTGCACTCACGACTGCCGGCTCCGTTTCTTCGTGGTCCTGCCCCAATTCTGGCCCACCGGACGGGCGGCCGGAGCCGTCCGTACCACCGGCGGGTGGTGCGCCGGTCGACAGCGCCCGGAAAACCGCCCTGGCGCGTACGCCGCCCGCTCCGGCACACCGCATTCGTGCAACGTTCCGACATTCTGTCGTCATCCCCGCGGGCCGGTCACCCGCCGCGCGGGATGCGGGTCCCCCGTTCGCCCGTCGTTCGCGTCCCGGACGCCGGACGCCCGTATGGGGCCGGCGGGGGTTGACAGCCGTGCCCCGCAACCCGCACCGTGCGTTGGTCTGTACCAATGGGATACCGGCGGGATAGCGACGGGAGAGGACGGGCGGCATGGCGGAGACGGCCGAGTTGGGCGCGCGGTACCTGGACGCGGCGATCGCGCTGCTGGAAGGGCTCCGCGACCGCGAGCTGCCCGCGGTCGACGACGCGGCGGACGGGATCGCCCGGGCGCTCGCGGCCGGCGGCCGGCTGTTCGTGTTCGGCGGCGGCCACTCCGCGCTGAACGCGCAGGACGTGGTCTACCGCGCCGGCGGCCTGATCCTGGCCAACCCGCTCATCGCGCCCGGCAACGACCTGTCGGTGCGGCCGATCACCACGAGCAGCGCGGTGGAGAAGCTGCCGGAGCTGGCCGCTCCGGTGCTGGACGGCGCGGGCGTCCGCGCGGGCGACGCGCTGGTGGTGCTGTCCCTCTCGGGGCGCAACGGCCTGCCGGTCGAACTGGCCAGGCTAGGCCGCGACCGCGGCGCGCTGGTCGTCGGCGTCACCTCGGTCGCGGCGAGCACCGCGGAGCCGTCCCGGCACCCGTCGGGGACCCGGCTGCTCGACAACTGCGACGTGGTGCTGGACGCGGGCGTCCCGGTGGGCGACGCCGCCCTCGCCGTCGACGGAGTCCCGCAGAAGATCGGCCCGACATCCGGCGTCGTGTGCTCCGCCCTCATGCAGGCGCTCATGGTGTCGGTCATCGGCCACATGGTCGCGCTGGGCGTCGAACCGCCGGTCTTCATGAGCGCCAACATCGCGGGCGGCCCCGAATGGAACGACCGCATGCTGGCGGAGAACGCCGACCGGGTGTTCTATCTCCGCTGACGAAGACCACTCCCGCCGCGCCGTGCTTGCCCCGTGCCCGCGCGTGCCACTGGGTACCGTGGAGCCCATGCCCGAGCCTGACGATCTCCGCCGCCCCGGCCCCCTCACCGTCGCGTCCCGCTTCAACGGGCCCCCGGAGTCGGGGAACGGCGGCTACGTCGCGGGGCGGCTCGCGGGCCTGCTGGACGGGCACCCCGCGGCGACCGTCACGCTGCGGCAGCCGCCGCCGCTGGAGCGGCCGCTGCAGGTGCTCGACGCCGACGAGGGCGGCCTGCGGCTGCACGACGGCGGCACGCTCGTGGCCGAGGCCGCCGCGGCGTCCGACGCGGTGCTCGACGACGCGGGCTTCGAGCCCGTCGACCCGGTGGCCTTCGACCTGGCCGCGGATGCGTCCGCGGCGTTCTTCGCCGGGCGCGACGAACACCCCTTCCCGACCTGCTTCGTGTGCGGCACCGCACGCGCCGAAGGCGACGGGCTGCGGCTGTTCCCCGGCCTGCTGCCGCAGCAGCCCGGCACCACCGCGACCCCGTGGGTGCCCGACGCGTCCCTCGCGGACGCCGACGGCGCCCGGGTCCGCCCGGAGTTCGTGTGGGCCGCGCTGGACTGCCCGGGCGCCTGGACCGTGCTCGGCGCGGACATCCCGCTGCTGCTCCTCGGCCGGTTCACCGCCCGCATCGACGCCCTCCCCTACGTGGGCGACCGCTGCGTCGTCATGGGGCGGCTGCTCGGCCGCGACGGCCGCAAGGTGCGCACCGCCACGACGCTCTACGACCCGGACGGCCGGATCGCCGCCCAGGCCGAGGCCCTGTGGATCGCGCCGCGGCCCGCGCAGGCTTCCTGACCCTCGATTTTCATCGGCTCCTTAACCCTCGCCGATCGCTTCCCTAAGAGCCCCATAAGGCGCTCCGATCAGGGGTTTCCTGCGTTTCGCCGGGTCTAGCGTCACGTGTCGAGGCACGAACGCACCGTTCCGGACCCCCGGCCGAAGGCAGAGGAACACCTCCTGATGAAGATCCGCCGCAGCGCAGCCGTCGCCATGGTCACCGCGTTTCCGCTCGCCGCCGGGTTCGCCGGCGCGGGCGAGGCCGCCGCGCACGGCACGTCGCAGAACCCGCCGAGCCGCATCCAACTGTGTTCGACGCAGGGCGGCGAGAACCCGGAGAACTTCACACTGTCCGCGTGCCGTGCGGCGAAGGCGGCGGTCGGCAACAACCCGCAGCCGTTCTACGACCCGAACGCGGTCAACATCGCGCAGGCCGCCGGCAACCACCGGCAGCTCATCCCGGACGGCAAGCTGTGCAGCGCGAACAACCCGCAGTACGCCGGCCTCGACCTGCCGCGCACCGACTGGCCGACCACGAACCTGCCGTCCGGCGGCGCCTACACGTTCCTCTACAAAGCGACCGCGCCGCACAAGGGCTCGTTCGAGTACTACATCACCAAGGACGGCTTCGACGTCGCCAAGCCGCTCAAGTGGTCCGACCTGGAGGCGAAGCCGTTCGCCACCGCGACCGACCCGCAGCTGCAGAACGGCGCCTACGTCATCAAGGGCCAGCTCCCGAAGAAGTCCGGCCGCCACCTGATCTACATCGTCTGGCAGCGCTCGGACAGCCCCGAGGCGTTCTACTCCTGCTCGGACGTGTCCTTCGACGGCAGCGGCAAGCCGGCCCCGACCGCACCGGCGGGCACCTCCGGCGGTGCCGCGAACACGAGCGGCGGCGCTTCGGGCGGGCACACCGGCCACGACGCCGCGACGCCGGCCGGCAGAACTCCGGCCGGTACGAACCCGCAGACCGGCAAGGCCGGTTCGGCCGCGCCGCAGGCCGCCGGACCGGCGTCCGCGGCCCCGCCCGGGGCAGCCGACGCCGATGTGGCCCCGGCCGCCGCCCCGGCCGCGCAGACCGGCGAACTCGCCCAGACCGGCGGCGGAGGCGCCTCCGTCGGGCTGCTCGCGGGCGGCGCGGGCGGCGTCCTCGCGCTGGGCGCCGGATCGCTGATCTACGCCCGCCGCCGCGCGCACCGCTGAGCCGCACCACGGCACCGCAGCACCACGGCACCGCAGCACCTCCCCACGAGCGCCGGGGTCCCCGTCCCTCCTCCGTCCGGATCAGGGGGCCTCGGCCCGTGCGACCGATGCCGACCGTGCTACGGCACCGGGTTCTTCGCGTCGTAGCGCCAGAAGCCGCGCCGGCGTGCGGTCAGCAGCAGCACCGCCACCACGCACGCCAAGCCGCCGCTGATCACCGAGACCCGCTCGGTGGCCAGCGCGGCGACGCTGCCCGACTCGAAGTCGCCGAGCCGCGGACCGCCGGCGACCACGACGATGAACACGCCGGCCAGGCGCCCGCGCATCTCGTCGGGCGTGGCGACCTGCAGAATCGTGTTGCGGAAGACCGCGCTGATGGTGTCCGCGCAGCCGGCGACCGCCAGGAACAGCAGACCCAGCCACAGCCAACTCGTCAGCCCGAACGCGGCGATGGCCAGGCCCCACGCGACGATCGACAGGATCACCGCGCGGCCCTGGTAGCGCACCGAGCCCAGCCAGCCGGAGAACAGCGAACCGGCGAGCGCGCCCACCGCGGGCGCCGCGGTCAGCAGGCCGACGGTGGCGGTGTCGCCGCCGTACCAGGCGACGGCGATGGCCGGAAAGAGCGCCCGCGGCATGCCGAACACCATCGCCGCGATGTCCCCGAGGAACGTCATCCGCACATTGGGCCGGCTGCGCAGGAAGCGGAATCCCTCGGCGACCGAGGCCCGTTGCGCGGGCTTGCCCGGGTCGTTGCCGTTCGCCCGCTCCGGCAGCATCGCGGGCAGCCGCCACATCGCGTACAGCGACGCGGCGAACCCGACGGCGTCGACGACGTACACCGTCTCGGTGTTCCACACGCCCATGATCAGGCCGCCGAGCATCGGCCCCAGCGTCAGGCCGAGGTTCATGCTCATCGTGGACAGCGCGTTCGCCGCCGGGAGTTGCTCGGCGGGCAGCAGCCTGGGGATCATCGCGCTGCGCGTCGGGCTGTTCACCGCGAAGAACGCCGACTGCAATGCCACCACGGTGTAGAGCAGCCACACCTGGTGCAGCCCCAGCACCGCCTGCACGGCCAGCACCAGCGACATGCACGCGAGGCCGGACGACGCGATCAGGCCGAGCTTGCGGCGGTCCATGCTGTCCGCGATCGCTCCGCCGAGCAGGCCGAACGCGACGAGCGGGAACAGCGAGAAAAGCCCCACCAGGCCGACCGAGAAATTGGAGCCGGTGAGGTCGTACACCTGCACCGACACGGCCAGCGCGGTCATCTGCTGGCCGAGCATCGACACCGTCGACCCGAACCACAGGCGGCGGTAATCCGGCGAGCCGCGGAGCGGCGTCACATCGGCGAATGCCTTGCGCGCGAATCCTCGGGTGCGCCCCGACGGCCGGTCGTCCGCGGCGGTGGCGGAGGGCGGGCTCTCGCGGGGCGCGGGTATGGGAACGGGGTCGTCTGCGGCGCCGGCTTCGGCCGGCTGCTGAGGGGCGGGCACGGCCACATCAAAGCGCACGAAGTGGCTGCTGTATTCCCGGGTTCCGGGTGAGATGCCCCACCTGCGAATTCCCTTTTAAATCCGTTGCGCCGCGGCAGATCGCGATCTACGTTCTGCGGTACACGGGAAAGGAGGTGGTTCGATCAATGAGCAAGTATCGGACGCGTGAGGTGGCTGCCCGCTAGCCGCCACTCCGGTCTCCCGACCGAAGTCAGGCCCGTTGCGACTGCAGCGCCACGGAGAGAGCCAGACGGTCGGCGAAAACCAGGCAGACACCCGACCCGCAGGCCGCCGAGGACGTCCCCTCGGCACCGTTCCACCCGGAGCGGAAGGCCTGCGGGTCGCTGCGTTTCCCGGGTCCCGGCCGCCCGCCGGGAAGCGGTTTCCGGACACCCGCCGTGTCCCGGCCGCGGCACCCGCCCGGCTGTTACCGTGCGCTGCATGACGAGCGAGCACTCCGCGCACCCGCCCCTCGCGGTGGTCACCGGCGCGAGCAGCGGGATCGGCGCGGCGAGCGCACGCGGACTGGCCGCGGCGGGCTACCACGTGGTGCTGACCGCGCGTCGGGCCGACCGGATCGAGGCGGTCGCCGCGGAGATCCGCGCGGCCGGGCAGTCCGCGGCGGCCTATCCCCTCGACGTGACGGACCGCGCGGCGGTCAACGCGTTCGCGGCCACGCTCCCGCGCTGCGACGTGCTGGTGGCGAACGCGGGCGGCGCCTTGGGGGCGGACCCGGTGGCGACCGGCGACCCGGCGGACTGGCTCGCGATGTACCAGGTCAACGTCATGGGCACGCTGCACACCACGCAGGCGCTGTTGCCCGCGCTGGTCGCGAGCGGCGCCGGGACGGTCGTGGTGATGTCGTCGACGGCCGCGCACACCGCCTACGAAGGCGGCGGCGGATATGTCGCCGCCAAGCACGGCACCCACGCGATCGCCGCCACGCTGCGGCTGGAACTCAGCGGCGAACCGGTGCGCGTCGTCGAGCTGGCGCCCGGCATGGTGAAGACCGACGAGTTCGCGGTCAACCGGATGCGCGGCGACGCCGCCAAGGCCGCCGCCGTCTATGCCGGGGTCGAGAAGCCGCTCACCGCCGAGGACGTGGCGGACGCCGTGGTGTGGGCGGTCACCCGCCCCGCGCACGTCAACGTCGACCTCCTGGTGCTGCGCCCGCTGGCCCAGGCCGCCCAGCACAAGGTGCACCGGTCGGGCTGACCCCGGATCCGCCCCGCGGCACCCGGGGCGGCGTCGGGGGCGGCGTCAGGGGCAGGGTCAGGGGCTCAGCCGCTCCACGACCCACGCATCGCCTTCGCGGCGGTAGCGGAGCCGGTCGTGCAGGCGGTTCTCGCGGCCCTGCCAGAACTCCACGCTGTCCGGCACCACGAGGTATCCGCCCCAGAACGGCGGCACCGGGACCTCGGTGCCTTCCGGGAAGCGGGCGGCGAGTTCGGCGTACTTCTTCTCCAGGTCCTCGCGGGACGTGATGACGCGGGACTGCTCGCTGGCCCACGCGCCGATCCGCGACCCGTAGGGCCGGGACGCGAAGTAGGCCGCGGTGCGTTCGGCCGACACCCGCTCGGCGGTGCCGCCGACGACCACCTGGCGGTCCAGGGCGTGCCACGGGAAGAGCAGGCTCACCGCCGGGTTCGCGGCGATCTCGCGGCCCTTGCGGGAGTCGTAGTTGGTGTAGAAGACGAAGCCGGCGTCGTCGTACTCCTTGAGCAGCACGGTCCGGCTGCTCGGGCGCCCCGCGGCGGACGCGGTGCCGACCACCATCGCGTTCGGCTCCGGCAGGTCGGCGGCGACGGCCTCGCGCAGCCAGTGCGCGAACAGCGGCATCGGGGCGGCCGGCAGCGCGCCGGCGTCGATGCCTTCGCCCCGGTAGTGGCGGCGCATGGCCATGAGCTGGTTGAGGTCCACGGTTCTTCCTAGCATCCCCGGACAGGTACGGCCGGTGCCCGCACCGGAAGGGGGCGGCGGCCGCCCGCGCGCGACCCGGATACACCCGTGTGGGTGTCCCCCGAAGGTGCGAATCGCGCGGATACGCCACCCGGGTGTGCCCCACTTCACGATCCCGGTGGTCGGCCCGTCTAGGTCATCTCGATGTCGAGAGATATTGTGGCCTGTCGACAACCGTCACCCACAACTTCATAGGCGAAGCAACAACGCGGACCCGTCGCGGCGTCTTCGCCAGACCACCGATTCGCCGCCCCCGGCCGGTATCGGCGAGCGCGCCAGTAACGATCTTGCGCCGTATCGCGCGGATGCCTCCGGGGGAAGACAGGTTGTGGTAATGCGGGGTATGAAGGACCCGGCCACAAGTCACCACAAGTCAGTCGAGATTCGCATGAGGAGCCGCCTGATGTCCGACTTCGTACCCGGGCTCGAAGGAGTCATAGCGTTCGAGACGGAGATCGCCGAACCCGACAAGGAGGGCGGCGCACTCCGCTACCGCGGTGTCGACATCGAGGACCTGGTCGGACGCGTCTCCTTCGGCAACGTCTGGGGGCTCCTGGTCGACGGCGCCTTCAACCCCGGACTCCCGCCCGCCGAGTCCTTCCCGATCCCCATCCATTCCGGCGACATCCGCGTGGACGTGCAGAGCGCGCTGGCCATGCTCGCCCCGGTGTGGGGTCTCAAACCGCTGCACGACATCGACGACGCCCAGGCCCGCGACGACCTGGCGCGCGCCGCCGTCATGGCGCTGTCCTACGTCGCCCAGTCGGCCCGCGGCCTCGACAAGCCGATGGTGCCGCAGCGCGAGGTCGACAGGGCCGAGACCATCGTCGAGCGGTTCATGATCCGCTGGCGCGGCGAGCCGGACCCGAAGCACGTCAAGGCCGTCGACGCCTACTGGACGTCGGCCGCCGAGCACGGCATGAACGCGTCGACGTTCACCGCGCGCGTCATCGCCGGCACCGGCGCGGACGTCGCGGCCTGCCTGTCGGGTGCGGTCGGCGCCATGTCGGGCCCGCTGCACGGCGGCGCGCCGTCGCGCGTGCTGCACATGATCGAGGAGATCGAGCGGATCGGCGACGCCTCGGCGTACGTCAAGGGCGTCCTCGACCGCGGCGAGCGCCTCATGGGCTTCGGCCACCGCGTCTACCGCGCCGAGGACCCGCGCGCCCGCGTGCTGCGCCGCACCGCCAAGGAACTCGGCGCTCCGCGCTACGAGGTCGCCGCGGCGCTCGAGAAGGCCGCGCTGGAGGAGCTGCACGCCCGCCGCCCGGACCGCGTCCTGGCGACCAACGTGGAGTTCTGGGCCGCGGTGATGCTGGACTTCGCCGAGGTCCCGGCCAACATGTTCACCTCGATGTTCACCTGCGCCCGCACCGCCGGGTGGAGCGCGCACATCCTGGAGCACAAGCGCACCTCGCGCCTCGTGCGCCCGTCCGCCCGCTACATCGGCCCGGGCCCGCGCCCGGTCACCGAGGTCCCGGGCTACGACGACACGGTGCACATAAAGAACAGCTGACCTCCGTACTTCCCGGCCCGCCGCTCTCGACAGGCGGCCGGCCCGACGGCCCGCACTCCCACAAGGAGGCGGGCCGTCGGCGTTCCCGGGCGCGCTCGGCCGGGCCGCCGCGTGGCACTCCCCACACTCCATATCTCTCGCGGCCTCGCCGTGATAGTTGATTTATGTCAACCAACTGTCACCACTGTCTGCGGAGGGGCACCCGTGACACCACAGGCTTCCGAAGGGGCGTCCGTCGCCGACACCGAGCGGCGGCTGCGGCGCGTCGAGGCGTACGAGGAGATCCGGCAGCTGGCCGCCCGCTACGCGCTCGCGCTGGACAGCCGGGACGTGCCGGCGCTGGCGTCGCTGTTCGTCGACGACGTGCAGACCGGCGACGGCGGGTCCGGCCGCGCGGCGCTGGCCCGGTGGTTCGACCCGGTGCTGCGGCCGTACGGCATCACGTTCCACCTGATCGGCAACCACGTCATCGACTTCGTCGACGACGACCACGCCACCGGCGTCGTCTACTGCCGCCCCGAGCACGAGGTCGGCGACCTGTGGGTCGTCATGCCGATGCAGTACTGGGACCGGTACGAACGCCGCGACGGCCGCTGGTACTTCCGCTCCCGCAAGCCCAAGGCGTTCTATGCGGCGGACGTGCTGGAGCACCCGCTGAAGGTCGCGGACCGATTCCATTTCCCGGACAACCCGATGATCACCCGGGCCGAGCTGCCCGAGAAGTGGCCGTCGTGGCAGGAGTTCTGGGCGCGGACGGGGAGCGAGTGACCGGCGGCGAGTGACCGGGCCCGCGCGGGGGCGGGGCGTGACCACACGGCGAGCATCGGCGGGCACGGGGGCGGAAGGAGCTTCACCATGAGCGGCATCACCACGGGCGTCATCGTCACCGGCGGCGCGTCGGGCATCGGGAGCGCGTGCGGGGCAGCGCTGGCGGCGGCGGGGCGGCCGGTCGCGCTGTGGGACCTGGACGAGGCGGCCGCGGTCGGCCACGCGGACCGCGTCGCGAAGGAACACGGCGTCCCCGCGATCGGGTTGCGCGTCGACGTGCGCGACGCCGGGGCCTATCCGGAGGCGCTGGAGCAGTCCCGGTCGGTCCTCGGCGGCCTCGGCGGGCTCGTGCACGCCGCGGGCGTGGTCGACTCCGGGTCGCTGCCCGGCCTGGAGCCGGACATGTGGGACCTGGTGCTGGACGTCAACCTGCGGGCGCAGGCGCTGCTGGTCCGGGCCATGCTCGACGACCTGCGTACGCACCAGGGCTCGGCGGTCGTCGGGATCGCCTCGATCAACGCGGTGGTCGGCAACCCGGCCAACCCGGCGTACTGCGCATCGAAGGCGGGGCTGCTGGGACTCACCCGGTCGCTGGCGGCGTCGCTGGCCACCGACGGCATCCGGGTCAACGCGGTGTGCCCGGGCTACATCGAAACGCCCATGCTCGCCAAGGCGTTCGAACGCCCCGGGAACCGGGCGAAGCTGGAGTCGCGGCCGCCGCTCAAGCGGCTGGGCACGCCCGACGAGATCGCGGGCGCGGTGCGGTTCCTGATGGGCGCCGAGGCGTCGTACATCACGGGCACGCACCTGCTGGTGGACGGCGGGCTGACCGCGACGGTGTGAGCCGGCGCCGCGGGCCGCGGAATCCGTCCTCAGGGACAACTCCACGAACCGTTCCCGTCCGCGGGCGGCGGGCGGTTCCGGAACGGTACCGGCGGCCCGGGGCGGCCGCGCCGGCGCGGGGAACGGGCGGGGCGGCGGGTCGCCGCCGGCCGGAAATGCCGACCGCCCTCCCCCGACAGTCGGGGAGGGCGGGTGACAGGTCGATGTCGAGCTGGTGCCGGGGTGGTGCTGTTGCCGGTACTGCGGTCGGTTCTGCGGCTGGTGCTGCGTCTCGTATTCCGGTGTTGCGTTGACCGCCTGCACTTCCGCCCGCGTGGCTCGCGGTTCGGTGGCGTCGGGTCGGTCCAGATCCGGAAGGAAGAATACTCATCTGTCAGGGATTGACCGGATAACTCGGATTCTTCGGCGCGTTCGTGGCGTCTCGTGTCGCCAACTGCCCAAGAAAGACGCTTGGTTGGGTCTTGACAGACCCCCCTCCACCGGCTAACTGCCTAGCTACATATCGGACATCTGTCACTATTACTGACAGATCCTTATCTATCAGTCAAGTTCGCTGCCGCCCCGTTCACCCGGTTGTCCGGGCCCGCCCATGGATGCCCAACGGCCCCGACTGCAAACCGCACAGTCGGGGCCGGATCGGAGGCGCCCGGAAGTCGCATGGCACGCGAACAATCGGATTTTCAGGGGAGTTCAGCCGTCCCGGAGGATCGGCGCCGCCGGGTCAGGACAGGTCGGCGATCACCTCGTTCGCGGCGCGTTCGCCGGTGACCGCACCACCGTTCATATAGCCCTGGAAGTCGTAGGACGTGTGCTCGCCGCCGATGTGGACGTTGCCCTGCCGAGTGCCCTCATATCCGGCATAGCGGTGCAGGTAGGACACCGGCCAATACGAGTAAGCCCCCAGCGAGTAGGGGTTCTTGTGCCAGGCGGACAGCTGGGCCTTGCCGGTCCACGCAGCCTTGGTGCCCGGGAAGACCGTGTCGATCTGCGTCAGGTAGCCGGACGCGATCGACCGGACCGCCGGGTCGCTGTCGGTGTTGAACGGGCCCGCCGGGTTCAGGCCGTAGGCGAGGGAGCCGCCGCCGTACTGGATGAGGAGGCCGGTGCTGCCGGCCTGGCCCTTGGTGGTGTCCCAGGTCTGCTGGTAGGGCAGGTCGCTGAACGAGTCGCCGGACGCGACGCCCGGCCACGGGCCCGTGCCGTTCCACGGCCGCGACGAGAACTGCATGTTGAGCTTGGTGCAGTAGCCCATGCGCGCATCGCGGAGCAGATTGGTCATCAGCGGGTCGAAGTTCGCACGGCTCAGGTCGAGGCCCTGGAGGATCGGCAGCGGCACCGTGACGATCGTGTGATCGGCCGTGACGGTCTTGGTCGTTCCGCCGTTGTCAAAGGTCAGCGTCTGGGTTCCGTCGGCGTTAGCGCGGATCGCGACCAGGCGGTAGCCCATCTGCACGGTGCCGGACGGCAGCGCGGCGGTGATGGCCTGCGGCACCTGGTCGTTGCCGCCGACGATGTGGTAGCGCTCGTTGGAACCGCCCCAGATGTTGAAGTGGCCGGGGTTGGTCTGCCAGCCGAGCATCGACACGGCGGCGTAGGCGGACTGGTTCACCGTGTCCGCGCCGTACTCGACGTTGTAGGCGACGTCGAGGAACTGGCCGAGCTTGGACGTGTGTCCGCCCGGCACGCGCGCGTCGATCCAGTCGTACAACGACATGTTCGACAGGGCGATGCCAGCCGCGTTGGCGTTGTTCCAGGCGATGTCGCCGGCGTCCTGGAAGTCGCGGCGTACGGCCTGGTACATGGCCTTGAAATCGTCGTCGGCTTGCGAACGCGGGTAGTACGTGCCGCCGAACTTCAGCACCTCGGTCGCGCCGGCCGGCCCCGCCGCGGCGAAGTCGATGGTGGACAGCCCGAAACGGCGGCACAGCTCCAGCATCTTCTTGTGCCCGGTGTCGATCAGCTCGCCGCCGATCTCCGAGGTCTGACCGTTCCCCCAGTACGTCTTCTGGGAGTACATGCGGCCGCCGACACGCGACGGGTTCGCCTCGTACACGGTGGTCTTCACGCCGGCGTCCGCAAGCGTGAGCGCCGCGGTCAGACCGGAGATGCCGGCCCCGATGATCACGATGCGCTTGTCGGTGGTGATCTGCTTGACCGCGGTCGCGGCGAACGCCGGGCGCGCGAAAACGGCCCCGCCGACACCCAAGCCGATGCCCAGCGCGGCGGCCCGCTTGAGCAGCGAACGGCGGCTGGGTCCGCTCTGGTCGGCCGCGGCGTCGTCGCGCAGGCCGCGGTACTCGTCGACGGGCATCCGCAGCCGGTCGGCGGCTGCGTGGTCGGCGGCCATGCTCTTCAGGGCGTGTATCGGGTTGGTGCGTGCCATGGGGCGTCCTCTCGTGCGGATCGGGAGCGTGCGAGCGGTGCCGGGTACGGCGGCGGGCAGCACGAAGCCCCCGGGCCGTACGCGGGTGGTGCGGCCGCTCGTCGCGGAGCGGTGCTGCGTACGGCCCGGGGGCCGCGGGCCGCCCCGGCCTGATGCGCAGTCAGCAGCAGGCCGGGGCGGCGGGGTTCGGGCGGGAACCGGGGTCAGGTGCGGGCGGGGTCGGTGGCCGTCTGCGCCGGTATGGCCGGCGCTTGGTCGCGTTCCCCGGCGTCTTCGAGGATGATGCGGCCCATCCGCTCGTAGGCGTCGGGGCTGTTGGCTTTCATGTAGAGCGCGAGGGCGATGCCGCCGACGAACAGCAGGCCGAGGATCCACGGGATCAGGTCGAACAGCAGCGTGTTCGCGGCATCACCGGCGGCCGATTCGAAGTTGTAGAACAGCAGGCCGACGACGCCGATCATCGCGACGCCGGCGACGACGGGCGCGACCAGTGTCTTGAACCAGTGCTTCGTCTCGGGGTGTTTGCCCTGCACGTGGAAGTAGCCGACGGCGGCGAACGAGCACAGAGTCTGCACGATGAGGATCGCGCCGGTGCCGAGGAGGGCGAGCAGGCCGTACATGTGCACGACGGGGTCCATGTCGGCGAGCAGGAAGCCGGTCACGATGAGGACGGTGATGACGGTCTGCACGATCGAGGCGATGTGCGGGGAACCGTGCGTGCGGTGCGTCTTGCCGAGCGAGGGGTGGATGAAGCCTTCGCGGCCGATCGCGTACAGGTAGCGGGCGGCGCACTGGTGGAACGCCATCGCGCACGCGAACGAGCCGGTGACGATGAGCCAGCGGAAGACCTTGACGGCCCAGCCGCCGAAGTGGTCGCCGAGCGGGTCGAAGAACAGCCCGCTGCTGTCCTCCACGACACCGCGGCCCTGGGCGGACACCATCATCCACGAGACGAACACGTAGAACAGGCCGACGCCGACCACGGAAATCAGCGTGGCGCGGGGCACGACGCGCTTGGGGTCGCGGGACTCCTCGCCGTACATTGCCGTCGACTCGAAGCCGACCCACGACCAGAACGCGAAGAACAGGCCGAAGCCGGCCGCCGCGCCGACGGTGCCGTCCGCGCCCTCGATGCCGTGGATCGGGTTGAGCGCTTCGCCCGCCAGGTAGCCGTCCGGGCCGCCGCCGGTGAACATCACCGCGAGCGACACCAGGGCGAGGATCGAGATCTCCAGCACCAGCGCGATGCCGAGCACCTTGGCGGTCAGGTGGATGTCGAAATAGCCGAGGCAGGCGATGATCGCGACACCCACGAACGCCCAGACGCCCCAGTGGATATCGGTGTTGAACTGGTCCTGCACGAGATCGTGCAGGTTCTTCGCGAAGAAGCCGAGGATCGAGGCTTCGAACACCACGTACGCCATCACCGCGAGCAGACCCGCGGCCATGCCGACGATGCGGCCGAGGCCGTGCGAGATGAATCCGTAGAACGCGCCGGCCGCGGTGATGTGCTTGGCCATGGTCACGTAGCCGACCGAGAAGATGGTCAGGACCACGGTCGCGACGATATAGGCCGCAGGCGCGCCGAGGCCGTTGCCTTGCTTGCCCGCGATGACCGGCAGGTTGCCCGTCATCGCGGTGATCGGGGCCGCCGTGGCGATCGCCATGAAGACGACGCCGACCAGGCCGACCGAGTTTGCCTTGAGCCGGTTCACCTCGCCGGAACCGGACGCGGGCGGGGCCGCGGTGCTGCTCTCCGTGGACATGCCACCTCCTTCGAATGCTCGGAATGCTCGGGAATGTGAGCGATTTTTAGCCTGTGCGCATCACATTCCGATGACGTCTGATCGCTTGTTCGATGTCGCGGTGTCGATTCGGTCCGCCAGCTTCGATGCGGGAAGCGTTCCGCGACAACCGACAGCCGGTCAGCACTTCGGGCCCGGGGGGCGACGGAGTGTCGGGGCGCACCGACGGTGTGCGGGGTTCGCAACGCCGCCGTTATTCCCGACGGGCAAAATCGCCGGTAACTTGCCCGGATGGACACCTCGGGGACACTCGCGACCGCCGCCCCTCCCGGCCTGGCGGCGTCGGCGGCGGGTCTGCCGGGTGCCCGGACCGCTCCGGCCCCCGGCCGCCAGGACGGGCCAGGCCTCGCCGGCGTCACCGTCCGCGAGGCCCTGGAACTCCCGCCGCTGCGGCGCGGCCTCCCGGAGGTCGTGGCGTGTCCGGAGGGTCTGGAACGCGCCATCCGCTGGGTGCACACCAGCGAGGTCCCCAACATCGCGTCGCTGCTGCGCGGTGAGGAACTCCTGCTCACCACCGGCCTGGGCATCGGGCCCCGGCCCGCCGACCAGCGCCGCTTCGTGGCGCAGCTCGCGGACCGCGGCATCGCCGCGCTGGTCGTCGAACTCGGCCAGCGTTTCGACGTGCTGCCCGCCGCGATGGTGGAAGCCGCCCGCAGCCGCGGCCTGCCACTCGTCCAATTGCACCGCGAAGTCCCTTTTGTAGCCGTCACCGAGGCGATCCACACGGAGATCGTCAACGGCCACTACGCACTGCTGCGGCAGGGCGAGGACGTGCACCGCCGCTGCACGGAGGTCCTGCTCGGCGGCGGCGGTGTCCCCGAAGTGCTGGCGCTGCTGGCGGACAACGTCGGCAACCCGGTGTACCTCGAGGACGCCGACGGACGCCTCCTCTACACCGCGTCGCCACCGGGCATCGGCCCCGAGGGCGACGCCGACCCCCTCGACGCGTGGGCCGGGCTGCGCGGCGGCCGCGGCGGTTCCGGAGCGTACGAACGGGCCGCCACCGCACTGGTGCCGGGCACCGCGCTCGTCGTCGACGTCCCCGCGGGCGGCCCCTCACCGGGGCAGAGCGGCCAGCCGCTGCGCGGCCGGCTGGTCGTGCTGCCGGTGCACGGCCCGGTGCTGCCGCTCGGCCGGATCGTCGTCGACCACGCCGCGGGCCTGCTCGCGGTGGCTTTGCGCCAGGCCCGGCACGAGGAGGAACTCGCCGCCCGTGGCCGCGGGGACTTCCTCCGGGACCTGGCCGAGGGCCGGGTCGCCGAGGAGGACGCCGCCCGGCAGGCCCGGGTCCTGGGCTTCCAGCACGACACCGGCCCGCTGCTGCCGGTGGTGGTGCGCCTCGGCGCGGACGGCCCTGGCGAAGCCCTCGGCGAGGCCGTGGGCCCCGCGGACTGGGCGCCGATCGCCCGGGTCGTCCAGGAGGAGCTCGCGGGCCTCGGCCTGCCCACGCTGTTGGGCGTCCGCCCGGTCGAAGGCCGCCTCGCCCTGCTGCTGGGCCTGCGCGCGGCGGGCGAACGCGTCGCGGTCGCGGACCGCGTCGCCGCGGCGCTCCGCGCCGGCCTCGCCCGCGCCGGCCTCGCCCCCGGCCCGGTCCCCCCGGTCGTCGTGGTGGGCGCCGCGGGCCCGTGGCCGGCCGCGGGCCCCGGCCTCCGGCACGCCGCCGAGGCCGCCTCTGCGGCCCGCGGCCTCCCCGAACAGCCCTGGTACGACGCCCGCCGCCTGGACATCGAGCTCCTCCTCTGGCGCATGCGCGAACACGCCGACCTCGCCGCGTTCGTCCGCCGCGCGGTGGGGCCCCTCCTCGAACACGACCGCACCGCCCGGCAGCCGCTCCTCCCCACCCTCCAGGCCTACCTGACCCATGCCGGCCGCAAGGCCGAGACGGCCCGCGACCTCCACCTGAACCGCCAGACGCTCTACGACCGTCTGGGCCGGATCTCCCTGCTCCTGGGCACGGACTTGGACGATCCGGAAACCGTGCTGGGCCTGCGCCTGGCGCTGCAGGCCCGCCGCCACGTGTAGGACCCGGCTCGGCTCGGTCATGCGGTCGACGCCGTCGGGGTCCCGTGGCGACACAGGGGCGGTACGCCTTCGCGAGGATCACTTTCCGCACAGGCAAAACCGCATCGGCTACGCGCGCCCGTCGAGTCCCTCCGCCAGCCCCGCTGCCAACACCTCCGCGAGATGCCGCGGCCGCCGGTCCGTCAGCTCGCGGATCTGGGTGCGGCAGCTGAAGCCGTCCGCCAAGACCTCGGCGTAGGGGGCGGATTCCAAGGCCGGGAGCAGGCGTTCGGCGGCGATGCGGGTCGAGATCCCGGCGTGGCCCGGTTCGTAGCCGAAGTTGCCCGCGAGGCCACAGCAGCCTCCGGTCAAGGTGCCGGACAAGGCCGCCTGTTCGCGGAGCGCGCGGTCGGCGGCGTCGCCGAGGACCGCGTGCTGATGGCAGTGGAGCTGGCCGGTGACCGGGCGGTCGAGGCGGGGTGGGGTCCAGCCGGGGGCGCACTCGGCGAGGGTCTCGGCGAAGGTGCGTACCAGACCGGGGAGTTCGGCCGCCTCGCGGCCGAGCAGCTCGGGCACGTCCGACCGCAGCGCCGCCGTGCAGGAAGGCTCAAGTCCGACGATGGGCAATCCTGCGGTCAACGCCGGCTCCAGGGTGCGCAAGGTCCGGCGCATGACGCGGCGGGCGGTGTCGAGTTGGCCCGTCGACACCCACGTCAGCCCGCAGCACACCGGCCGGGGCGGCACCACGACCGTCAGCCCCGCGTCCTCCAGCACCCGGACCGCCGCCCAGGCGACCTCCGGGGCGAAGTGGTTCGTAAAGGTGTCCGGCCAGAGGACGACGCGCGGGCGAGGTTCAGCGAGGGCCGAGCGGCGGACGGAAACCGGCCGGCGTCGGACCCAACCGCGGGTGAACGGCTCCGGCGCAAAGGCCGGAAGCCCGCGCGAGGGGTCGAGGCCCGCCAACCCCAGCCCCGCCCGCGCCAATGCCGGACGGGCCGCCAATCCGTTCACCAAGCGCGCGGCCGACGGCACCGACGCCACCGCCCGCGCCCACCACGGCAGGGCGCCCAGCGTGTAGTGCGCCCGGGGCCGTACCCGCCCCGCGTAGTGATGGTGCAGGAACTCCGCCTTGTACGTGGCCATGTCCACGCCGACCGGGCAGTCGCTGCGGCAGCCCTTGCAGGACAGGCACAAGTCCAGCGCGTCGCGGACCTCCTCCGCGCGCCAGCCGTCCGTCACCACGTCGCCCACGAGCATTTCGTGCAGCAGCCGGGCCCGGCCGCGCGTCGAGTCCTTCTCCTCGCCGGTCGCGCGGAACGACGGGCACATGACGCCGCCGGACGCCGTCGACGCCGACTCGCGGCACTTGCCGACACCGACACAGCGGCGAACCGCGGCCGCGAAGTCGCCGCCGTCGTGCGGGTATCCGAACGCGACCGGGACCGGCGTCCGCGGCATCCCGGCGAAGCGCAGGTCGGCGTCGACCGGGCGGGGGCGCACCAGGACGCCCGGGTTGAGCAGGTCGTCCGGATCCCACACGGACTTGAACCGCCCGAAGAGACCGACCAGTTCGTCGCCGTACATGCGCGGCAGGAACTCGGCGCGGGCCTGCCCGTCTCCGTGCTCTCCGGAGAGCGAACCGCCGTGCGCCACCACGAGGTCGGCGAGTTCGGACGAGAAGCCGCGGAAGCGCGCCACCCCCGGTTCGCTGATCAGGTCGAAGTCGAAGCGGATGTGCACGCAGCCTTCGCCGAAATGCCCGTACGGCAAACCACGCAGGCCGAACCGCCGCATCAGCTTGTGGAGTTCGCGCAGGTAGGCAGCCAGGCGTTCCGGCGGTACGGCGGTGTCCTCCCACCCCGGCCACGCCTCGACGTCGCCCGCGAGCCGGGTCACCGTGCCCGAGGCCTCCTCGCGGATCCGCCACAACGCCCGCTGCCCCGCCGCATCGGCCTCGATCCGGTACGCGGACGCCGGCAGCCCGAGGCCGCGCGCGACGGCTACCGCCCGTGCGTACGCCTCGTCGCGGGTGTCGCCGCCGGTCTCCACGAACAGCCACGCACCGCCGTCCGGCAGCCGCACCGAGCGCGCCGACCAGGCCAGCGCGGCGAGTTCCGCGCTCAGGCTCTCCACGGTCAGCGGCCCGTACGGCAGCACCGCCGGCGCCGCCTCCGCCGCCGCGACGTCGTCCGCGAACCCCAGCACCGCCAGCGCCCGGGCCCGCGGCGCCTCGACCAGCCGAACACCCGCGCGCAGCACCACCGCACACGTGCCCTCGGTGCCGACCAGCGCGCCCGCCAGGTCGCGGCCGTGCTCGGGCAGCAGTCGGTCGAGCGCGTACCCGGACACCCGGCGGGCAAGCGGCGGAAAGCCGGTGCGGACGAGAGCGAGGTTGTCGTCGGCGAGCGCGAGCAGCTCGGCACGGATCCGCTCCGCGCCGATGTCGGAACCGGCCTCCGGCTCGACGGCGGACTCCGGGCCGACGCGCATGCGGACGCCGTCCACGGTGAGCACGTCCAGCCACGCCACGTTGGCCGACGTCCGGCCCCACGCGACGGAATGCGCACCGCACGAGTCGTTGCCGATCATGCCGCCGAGCGTGCAGCGGCTGTGCGTGGACGGGTCGGGGCCGAACGTGAGCCCGTACGGCGCCGCGGCCGCCCGCAGGTCGTCGAGGACCACGCCCGGCTCGACCACCGCAATCCGCGCGTCCGGATCGAGCGACTCGATCCGGGTCAGGTGCCGCGCGGTGTCGAGCACGACACCGCGGCCGGTGGCCTGCCCGGCAATGCTGGTGCCGCCGCCGCGCACGGTCATCGGCGCCCGCTGCTCGTGGCAGACGGCCACCGCCGCGGCCAGATCCTCCACGTCGCGCGGGGTGACGACCCCGGTCGGGACATGCCGGTAGTTCGACGCGTCCATCGCATGCAGCCCGCGCGCCTGCGCGTCGAAACGGACCCCGCCCCGAACCCGCGCACGCAAAGCACGCGCCAGCACGGACACGGACGACGCGGCAACCTCGGAATCACGCACGGCCCAAGTCTCGCAACGCAGCGGATCGCCCACCGAGCCAACCCGCCGCGCGTGCGGCCACCACACCTCGGCCGAATCAGTCGAACCCGTCCGGGTCGCCCGACTCGCCGTCTCACTCCCCGTCGCGATCAATCCCATATTCCGGTCCAGATCGTCTCACTTTGTGGATTTTGACGTTTCCATGACCCGGCCCCGGTTACCCTCACACCGTGGCCGAGATCCAGATTCCCGAAGAGCTGAAGCCCGTCGACGGCCGGTTCGGCGCGGGCCCGTCCAAGGTCCGTACGGAAGCGCTCAACGCGCTCGCCGCGACCGGCACCTCCCTGCTCGGAACCTCGCACCGGCAGGCGCCGGTCAAGAACGTGGTCCGCAAGGTCCGCGACGGGGTCCGCGAGCTGTTCCGTCTCCCCGAGGGCTACGAGGTGGTGCTCGGCAACGGCGGTTCGACCGCGTTCTGGGACATCGCCGCGTTCGGCCTGGTCGAGCGCAAGTCGCAGCACCTGTCGTTCGGCGAGTTCTCCTCCAAGTTCGCGTCGTCGGTCAAGGCCGCGCCGTGGCTGGACGAGCCGACCGTCGTCAAGTCCGAGCCCGGCACGCACCCGCTGCCGGTCGCCGAGGCCGGCGTCGACGTCTACGCGCTGACCCACAACGAGACCTCCACCGGCGTCGCCATGCCGATCAAGCGCGCCGCGGGCGCCGACGAGGGCTCCCTCGTCCTGGTCGACGCGACGTCCGGCGCGGGCGGCCTGCCGGTCGACCCGAACGAGTTCGACGTCTACTACTTCGCGCCGCAGAAGTGCTTCGCGGCCGACGGCGGCCTCTGGCTCGCCGCGTTCTCGCCCGCCGCGCTGGAGCGCGCCGCGCGGATCGCCGCGACCGACCGCTACATCCCGCCGTTCTTCGACCTGCCGACCGCGATCGACAACTCGGCGAAGGACCAGACGTACAACACCCCGGCGCTCGCCACCCTGTTCCTCCTCGCCGACCAGCTCGAGTGGCTCAACGGCCAGGGCGGCCTGGACTGGGCCGTCGGCCGCACCGGCGACTCGTCGTCCCGCCTCTACACGTGGGCCGAGAAGTCCGCCTACGCGACCCCGTTCGTCACCGACCCGGCGCAGCGCTCGCAGGTCATCGGCACGATCGACTTCGCGGAGAGCGTCGACGCCGCGGCGGTCGCCAAGGTGCTGCGCGCCAACGGCATCGTCGACACCGAGCCGTACCGCAAGCTCGGCCGCAACCAGCTCCGCGTCGCGATGTTCCCGGCCGTCGAGCCGTCGGACGTCGAGGCGCTGACCGCCTGCATCGACCACGTGGTCGAGCGCCTGGGCTGAGCCCGGCGCGGACACCCGCGGCATCGGAGAACCCTCCCCCCGGCCCCAAGCCGACGGGGAGGGTTTTTCCTTTGCCTCACCAAGTACCCTCTTCGCGTGAATCGCGCCGAAACCGCCGCACCCGGCATATCCGCCGGCGACCCCACGGCGGCACCTGCCGGCCGGGACCGGGCGACGTGGTTGCTGTACCTGCAGTTGGCCGTGTTCGCGTACTTCCTGTACTGCTTCGGCCCGTCCGTCCCGCTGCTCGGCGACGACCAGCACGTGAGCAAGGCCGTCGCGGGCCTGCACAGCACCGGCTACGCCGTCGGCGGCTTGGTCGTCGGGCTGCTCGGCAGCCGCCCGGTGCTGTGGTGGGGCCGCGGCCCCGCTCTGTGGGGGTCGTTCGCCACGCTCGCGGCGGGTGTCCTGGTGTACGGGCTCGGCCCCTGGCCCGCGGTGACCATCACCGGCGCGATGCTGTGCGGACTCGGCGGCTTCGCCGTCGTCAACCTGGTCGCCGCCGCGGTCGTCGACCACCACGGGCCGGACGCCGGGCCCGGCCGGCTCAGCGAAGCGCACGGCATCGGCGCCGCGGTCGGCATGGTCGCGCCGCTCGTCATCGGCGGCACCCAGGCTTCCGGCCTCGGCTGGCGCTACGGCATGCTCGCCACCCCGCTGCTGATCGCCACCCTGTACGCGCTGTTCCGCACCACCCGAATACCCGGGCACGACCGGGTCGCGGCCACCGTGCCCACGGAGCACCGCACCGTCCCCGACCACCCCCTTCCCCGCCGCTACTGGTGGGCCTGGACCGTCGTCGTCACCGCCGTCGCCGTCGAGTTCTCCCTCTCCCTGTGGGCCTCCGACCTGCTCCGCGACCGCGCGGGACTTTCCGAAGGCGCCGCCGCGACCGCGATGACCGCGGTCGTCGCCGGCCTGTGCGCCGGCCGTCTCGCAGGCGGGACGCTGGCGCTGCGGTTCCCGCTCACCGGCCTCTACCTCACCGCGCTCGCGGTGAACTTCGCCGGGTTCGCCGTGCTGTGGCTGAGCACCGTGCCGTGGCTGTCGTTCGCGGGCCTGTTCGTCGCGGGCTGCGGCATGTCCGTGCAGTTCCCGCTCGCCGTCGCGCGGTCGATCGAATGCGCGGACGGCCGCAGCGACTTGGCCACCTCGCGCTCGGCGCTGGCGACCGCGCTGGCCGCGGGCGGCGCCCCGTTCCTGCTCGGGCTGCTCGCCGACATGCTCGACACCCACACGGCGTTCCTCATCGTGCCGGTCTTCCTGGCCGCCGCCGTGCCCGCGCTCCTGCTCAGCGGGCGTACCCCGGCCGAGCCTGCCGGGTGAGCGCCGACGGGCGTCAGCCCTTCTTCCGGCCCCGGATCTTCATGACCACGTAGACGGTCAGCACGATCCCGAACACCGCCAGGAATCCGGGCCCGTACGCCTTCTCCTTCGGCCGCCCGGCGTCCCCGTCCTGGTCCCCGCCGCCCGGCGCCGGAAGCGCCGGCACGGCACTCGGTGCGGAACCGGGCCCCGGGGGCACGGCCTGCGGTACCGCGGTCCCGCGGCCCGCCGCCATGTCCGGCACCGCCTCGCCCTCCAACGCGACCCGGTAGACCGTGCTGTTCGCGCCTTCGCTGCCGAAGAGCACCGCCCGCCCGTCGCGGGTGAACGTCACCGACTCGCCCTGCTTCTGGAACGGCACGCTGACCGTGCCGATCTCCCGGCCCGGCGCGGCGTACATGGTGGCGCCGAAGTAGCCCCGCAGGATCAGCCGCGTGCCGTCCGGCGAGAACGCGCCGTCGGTCACCACCGGGGGTGCCGCGGCGACCCGGGTGAACGTGTTGACGGCGGAGTCGGACAACGCGGCGGGCTGCTCGTACACGGCGCCCTGATTGGCCTTGCTCGCGATGTACAGCTTCCCGCTGCGCGGATCGGCCATCAGCGCTTCCGCATCCCGCGGCCCGTCCGCGTAGCGCACCCGGTACTTCACCGGGGTGACCGTGGCGTCCTTCAGCTCGGCCGGTTCGGCGACGCGGTAGACCACGACCTCGGAGCGCTCGGCCTTGTTGTCGCCGATGTCGCCGACGAACAGCACCGGCCGCCCCGCGTCGTCCTTGCCGGCGGATATCGCCTCCCAGTCGCGGGCCTGCACCCCGGCGAGCGTCACCGTCGCTTTGGTACGGCCGTCCGCACCGATCGCATAGATCCGCGGCTGGTCGCCGCTGTCGTTGTGGGTCCAGTAGACGTCGGCATGCAGCGCGCTGGCGGCCAGGCCGCTGGACTCGGTGATCCGCGGATCCTGGACCGCGAACAGCTCGCTCTGCGCGGTCTCCGCCCGCGCGGCGGCAACGGGCAGCAGCAGAACGGCGATTACCGGCACGGCGGCCGCGGGCAGGCGCGGGCGGGACAACCTCATGCCGCACAACAGTGCCAGTCCGCGCGTGCTGCGGCGGCGGAGGGTCGCCGCCGTCCCGTGGTCCGCCGCCCCCGCCGGTCGGCCGCGCCGGGTCAGCCCGCGACCGTGTCCGGGGGTGCCGACGTCCGCGCTTCCGGCTGCCCTGCTCGGGACTTCGCCGCCGACGACGCGTCCGCGGGCGTCGACGGCGGCACCGTCGAGTTGCCGCCGCCCCAGTAGCCCACCACGTCGACGGCGTCGCCCTGTTCGACCGAGTCGTAGAACTTGCGGGCGCCGGCCTGGGTGAACACGCCGATGACCGCCTGGTTCGCCAGATGGTCTTCGCAACCCTGGTCGGGGCACGCCGCGGGAGAGGTGACGTAGAGCAACTGGCCGTTGCCGGTGGCGAGTTCCACGACCCACGGCAGGCTGAGGTCGGATCCGCCCGCGGTCGCCGCGACTTCGAAGGCCTTGCTCTCGTACCGGCCGACGACTTCGAGGTGGGTCGGCCCGGTCAGGGTGTCCACCGCGGCGTCGTTCGCCACCGCGTCCATCATGTCGCCGCTCGGGCGGCCGGAGTCGTCGTAGATGGTGAGTTCGAGGTTGCCGATGTCGATGCGCGCGGCGGACGGCGACGCCGACGGCGTCGCGCCGTCAGACCCCGGTCCCGGCGTTCTGTTCGACGCTCCCGGGTCGGCGGCCTGGACCTGCTGCGGCCCGGCCGCCCCGGTAGGGCCCCGCTCGGGCGTGAGTGGCCCGGCGACGAGGACCCCGACGAGTGCGGCGGCGATCACCCCCGCGCCGCCCCAGGCGGCATGCCGCCGGTTGCGCCGCCGGACGCCCCGCTGCCGCACCTCGGCGGGCGACCACCGCGGCACCGCGGGCGAGGGCATCGGCAGGTCGCGCAGCGCGCGCGCCAGCGCGGGGTCTTGGTGCTGGTCGGGGTACACGTCGGCGAGGCCGTCGTCAGGAACGGGCACGGTAGTCCTCCGCCTCCCCTTCCCGGTCCCCGATGATCTTCGCGAGCGCCGCCCGGCCGCGCGACAGGCGGGCCTTGACGGTGCCGGTGGGGATGTCCGCCTCCGCGGCGATCTGGTCGACCGTCATGTCGCACAGGTGGTGCAGCACGATGGCCTGGCGCTGGGCTTCGGGCAGCTGCTTCAGCGCGGCGACCAGGGTCGCGTGGTTGGGGTCCGGACCTTCGACGGGCTGGTCGACGTGGTTGCGGCGGAGGAGTTCCCACCCGCGCTTGGCGCGCCGCCAGCGGCTCACCGCGAGCCGCCACGCGACGGTGCGGATCCACGCTTCGGGGGCGTCCGCGGCGAAGAACTGCGAGCGGCGGTCCCAGGCCCGGACGAACGCTTCCTGCACCACGTCCTGCGCCTCGGAGAAGTCCCCGGTCAGCGCGTAGAGCTGGTGGACGAGGCGGGAGAACGACGCATGGTAGAACGCGTCGAACTCCTCCTCGGTCATGTGTCGTCGTCCCTCGGGGTCGGGTGCCCGGCCCGCGGCCGGCGGCCCCCCGCGGGGGCGCGGCACCGCGCGGGCCGGCTGCGTGGTCGGCCAAAGGACCGATGATCCCACAGGCCTTCCCGCCGCCGTTTCGGCCGTCCGCACCAGCACGCTCCGCGCCACCTCCGCCCATCCCGGGAATTACCGGTTCACCCGGGGGGATTACACACCGGCGAAGGCAGACGGTTGCACGGAAACTGTTACGAACCAGTGAAGGAAACCTGTGAGTTTCCTGGGAGCGCCCCGGCCCGGCGCGGTATGGCGGGGGTGGGCGAGGGGTCGGCGGACCGCCCGGAGGCTGGTGCCGCGGGTCGACGCGGGGTCATCGCGGGGTCACTGGAGTGCGGCACCGATCGCGACGGCGATGAGCAGGAGGATGAGGGTGGCGGACACGATCCGCGTACGCGTGCGTGGGTTCACCCGTCCAAACTAACCCCCGCGCGGCCCCACCCGGCTCCGGGCACGGGTCGAGGACGGCGGTCGGGTCGAAACCGCCGGGGTCGGCGGGCGGTGCGGGCCTATGCCATCGGCGGCGGGCCTACACCATCGAGAGCGCGAGCCGCCGCCGGAACGCGCCGAGGACGGTCAGGTCGCCGGTGCGCGACACCACCGTGCCGGGGCGGCGGCCCCACAGGTAGAGCAGCAGGTCCCCGGGCTCGCCCGCGACGGCCGCGTCGGTGAAGCCCGGCGAGCGGGACACCTCGACGTTGTCGCGGCGCAGCGTCAGGCGCCAGTGCTGCTGATGGGTGTGGACGCCGATGGTGCGGCCGACCGCCGCGTCGGGTCCGGCCGCGTCGTACCGGATGGGCAGCAGTACCCGCAGGGCCTCGTCGATGCCGTCGACGGCGAGGTCGACGTCGATGGGCCTCGGGACGCCCACCGCCATCTCCACGTCCGTGCGGTGCATCGCCGCCTCGTGGGCCAGCCGCCGGTACCAGAACCCGACGTCGTCGACGGAGCCGTCCCCGCCGTCCGCCGGGTCACCGGGGTCGCGGCGGGCCAGTTCCGCACGGAGTTCGGCCAAGGCCTCGCTGTACCAGGCGAGCAGATCTGCTCGGGGAGCCGTCGCCGCGGCTGGATCGCCGCGGTTTCCGGTGCGTAGTTGCTCGGTTGCCGTCCGGTAGACCGATCCGGTGTGTCCGACCAGATCGGCGACCGTCCATCCGGGGCAGGACGGGACCGGGGTGTCCAGTCCCGTCGCCGCGGATTCGGCCAGGCGTACGCCTTCCGCCTGGAGCGAGTGCTGGAATCGCACATAGTCCATACGCCAATCGTTCCGCGCGGAACGATTGATGTCGATGACTTCCGTCACCCATGCGGGCTAGCAACCCATAAAGATTTGCCTTACACCGCAAGGATTTTGACTATGTGTTAGATCTTGACCACAGGGGTAAGGAATCACACCGCAACGGGTTCGGGACTGGTCGAGGGCGCCCGGTCCACCAGATGGACGGCCGGGTGCGGGCGCACCCGCACACGCACCTTCAGGCCGGAATTCCGGGCCAGGACGAGGCCTACGGCGACCGCCGCGGCGGCGGACACCGCGCCGCCGAAGAACAGCGCCGCGCGCGGCCCGAATTGCTCGGCGATCCAGCCCACCAGCGGGCCGCCGAGGGGGGTACCGCCCATGAACACGAGCATGTACAGGCCCATCACCCGGCCTCGCAGCGCGGCGTCCACGCCGAGTTGCACGGTGGAATTCGCCGCGGTGTTGAAGGTGATTCCGGCGATGCCGATGGGGATCAACGCGATCGCGAAGCTCCAATAGCCCGGCATCAGCGAGGCCGCGACGCTCAGCACGCCGAAGGCCAGGGCCGCGCCGATGAGCATGCGCATCCGGGACCGCCCGCGCCGCGCGGCGAGCAGGGCACCGGCCAGCGAGCCGAGGGCGAAGACCGTGTTGAGGAGGCCGAACGCGCCGGGTCCGGCGTGGAAGACCTGGTTGGCGAAGCCGCCGAGGGTGACCGCGAAGTTGAAGCCGAAGGTGCCGATGAAGCCGACCAGGGCGAACGTCGCGATCAGGTCGGGACGGGCCCGCACGTACCGCAGGGCTTCGCGGAGCTGGCCGGGTTCGCGGCGCACCGGCACGACCGGGTTCAGTTCGCGCTCGCGCATCGCGGCCAGCCCGGCGATGACGGCGGCGTACGACACCGCGTTGACGGCGAAGACCCAGCCGGTGCCGATCGCGGCGATGAGCAGGCCCGCGACGGCGGGGCCGGTGATGCGGGCGAGCTGGAAGTTGGCGGAGTTGAGGCTGACCGCGTTGGGCAGGTCCTTGCGGCCGACCATTTCGACGACGAAGGACTGACGGGTCGGGTTGTCGACGGCGGTGGCCAGGCCGAGGCCGACGGCGAGCAGCCACACGTGCCAGACGTCGACGGCGCCCGTGAGGTCGAGGACCGCCAGGGTGGCGGCGAGCAGGCCCATCACGGTCTGGGTGGCGATGAGCAGCGGGCGCTTGCGGTAGCGGTCGGCGATCGCGCCGCCCCACAGGCCGAACAGCAGCATGGGCAGGAACTGGAGGCCGGTGGTGATGCCGAGCGCCATGGCGCTGCCGGTGAGCTTCAGGACCAGCCAGTCCTGGGCGAGGCGCTGCATCCAGGTGCCGGTGTTGGAGACGACCTGGCCGGCGGCAAAGAGGCGGTAGTTGCGGTTGCGGAGTGAGGAGAACATGGATGGTCGGGCCGGTTGGACACTGGCCTGCGGCGCGGCGGTGGCCAAGGCGCTCCCTTCATCGGACGGACGTGCGGCACCGCAAGCACGGTGCGTCTCCTCGTCCGTCCGACCCCTTCGGCCGTCCGCCTCGGTTCCCCCGTCAGAGTTGGGCGAGGCGCTCGAGGACGGGCACGGCGGCGCGGAGCGCGGCGAGCTCGTCCTCGGAGAGCGCTTCGAGGTGCGCGGCGAGCCACGCGTTCCCGAGGCGCCGGCTTTCGGCGACCACTTGGGCCGCCGGTTCGGTGGCGGTGACCGTGATCTGGCGGCGGTCGTCGGGGTGCGGATCGCGGCGCACGAGGCCGCGGTCCTCCAGCCCGGCGATGACGCGCGTCATCGACGGCGGCTGCACCTTTTCGTGCCGGGCCAGCTCGCCCGGGGTCATGGCCCCTTTGGCGACCAGGACGCCCAGCACGGAAAGCTGCGTGGGGCTCAGGGTCTCGTCCGCGCGCTGGTTGCGCAGGCGGCGGGCGAGCTTGAGCACGGACGCGCGGAGCACGGCGACCGAGGCGCGGTCGGTATCGGACAAGGACACGTTCGTTAGCTTAGATCATTACCTTCGCTAACGGCCAACGGATTCCGCACCCGCCCTATTCCGTCAGTTCACACCCAGCAGCTGCTCGATCGGGTCGATGGCGAAGTAGACGAGGAAGAACGCCGCGACGATCCACAGCAGCCACGGCACCTGCTTGGCCTTGCCGTTGGCGGCCTTGAGCACGACGTAGGCGAGGAAGCCCGCGCCGATGCCGTTGGTGATCGAGTAGGTGAACGGCATGAGCACGATCGTGAGGAACGCCGGGACGGCCAGCTCCCAGTCGTCCCAGTCGATCTTCTTCACCTGCGTCATGAGCAGGAAGCCGACCGCGACCAACGCCGGAGTGGCGGCCTGGTACGGCACCACGGTGGCCAGCGGGGTGAGGAACAGTGCGGCGGCGAAGAACAGGCCGGTGACCACGTTGGCGAAACCGGTGCGGGCGCCTTCCCCGACGCCCGCGGTGGACTCCACGTAGCAGGTGTTGGACGAGCAGGACGCGGCGCCGCCCGCGACGGCGGCGAGGCCGTCGACGAACAGGATCCGGCCGATGCGCGGCATCTTGCCCTTCTCGTCCACCAGCCCGGCCTCGCTGCTGACGCCGATGATCGTGCCCATCGCGTCGAAGAAGTCGGACAGCATGAGGGTGAACACGAAGATCACCGCGGTGAGCACGCCGACCTCGGAGAAGGCGCCGGTCAGGCTCACGTTGCCGAGCAGTCCGAAGTCCGGCGTGGCGACGACCTGGTCCGGCACCTCGGGCTGGATCAGCCCCCACTGGCCGGGCGCGATGTCGGCGATCCCGTTGACGGTCATGGCCAGCACGGTCATCAGCACGATGCTGATGAGGATCGCGCCCCGCACCTTGCGGACGAGCAGCACGAAGGTGAGCAGCACACCGAGGCAGAACACCAGAGTCGGCCAGCCCTGCAGGTGGCCGTCGGTGCCGAGGGTGACCGGGACGGTCGAGCCGGCCGCGTCCGGGGTGCGGGAGATGAAGCCCGCGTCGACCAGGCCGAGGAAGGCGATGAACGAGCCGATGCCGACCCCGATGGCCTGTTTCAGTCCCAGCGGGATGGCGTCCATGATCAGTTCGCGTAGCCCGGTGACCACCAGCAGCACGATCGCGATGCCGGACAGCACCACCAGGCCCATCGCGTCGGGCCACGACATCTTCGGGGCGATCTGGAAGGCGACCACGCCGTTGAGGCCGAGCCCCGCGGCGATGGCCAACGGGATGTTGCCGACCACCCCCATGATCACCGTCATCACCGCGGCCACCAGGACGGTCATGGTGACCACCTGCCCGTGCGACAGGTGGTGGCCGTACTTGTCCGTCGCGCCGCTCAGGATGATCGGGTTCAGCACAATGATGTAGGCCATCGTGAAGAAGGTCGCGATGCCGCCGCGCGCCTCCTGGAGCGGCGAGGAGCCCCGCTCGGAGATCTTGAAGAAGCGGTCGTTGGCGCGCACGCCGCGCGCGGCCAGCGCGGCGATCCGGCCCTTCTTCGGCGGCTTGGGCGCGGGGGTGCGGACGGCGGATGCGGGGGCACCGGCGGTCATGAAGGCATTCCTCGGGGACTGCGGCGCGGGCGGGGACGGGCGCCGGTTCGGATGTTCCTCCAGGGGGAGGCCGGCGGTTGCGGGGATTCCCTGGGGAAAGCTCCAACTACTTGTCCGGCGCTCACAGGGTGCCAGATAGGTATGCACCGGACGAAACCGGTCGCGTGTCGCCCACCCCCTCCGAAGACCCCCCGTCCGCCCGCGCCGAGTAGCCTTGCCGCTTGTGACCAGGCAGCAAGCGCGCATCCGCCGCCCCGACCCCGAACCGCTCGAAGCCGACGATGTGAAGATCGTCGCAGTCGGCACGGTGGTCTGGTTCGCCTTGTTCCTCGTATCGCTGCCGTTCCGCGGCACCCTCGCCGACGACGGCCACGAGTGGTGGTCGTGGTGCGCGCTGGCCGGCGCCGGGCTGGGGATACTCGGCCTCTGGTACGTGCGCCGCCGGCACGCCGCACTGGACCGCCGGGACGCGGAGCGCTACGCCGCCGAGTACGCCGCGCGGCACCCGGACGCCCCGCGCGACGACCCGGACATGCCCCGCGACTGACACACCGGCAAACCGCACAAAATCGGTCATTCCATGACGTAACTTCAGGTCATGATCGAAGCTGAGCCGCCCACCGGGCTGACCTCGCAGGAGGTCGCCGAACGGGTCGAGGCGGGACAGGTCAACGACGTCCCGGCGCGGTCCAGCCGCGGCACCGCGGACATCGTCAAGGCCAACGTCTTCACCCGGTTCAACGCCATCATCGGGACGCTGTTCGTCGTGATCATGGTGTTCGGCGAGCCCGCGGACGGCCTGTTCGGCCTGGTCATCGTGGCCAACACGGCCATCGGCATCATCCAGGAGCTGCGCGCCAAGAAGACCCTCGACGCGCTCGCGGTCGTCGGCGAGGCCAAGGCGCGCGTGCGCCGCGACGGCCGCACCACCGAGGTCACCCCCCGCGACCTGGTGCTCGACGACGTCTGCGAGATCGGCTCCGGCGAGCAGGCGGTCGTCGACGGCGTCGTGGTCGCCGCCGAAGGCCTGGAGATGGACGAGTCGCTGCTGACCGGCGAGTCCGACCCGGTGCACAAGCGCCCCGGCGACCCCGTCATGTCCGGCAGCTTCGCGGCGGCCGGAAACGGCGCCTTCCGCGCCACCAAGGTCGGCCGCGACGCGTACGCGGCCCAGCTCGCCGAGGAAGCCAGCCGCTTCACCCTGACCAGCTCCGAGCTGCGGTCCGGACTCGACCGCATCCTCAAATACGTCACCTGGATCATGGTCCCGGTCGCGGTCCTGCTGCTCGTCAGCCAGCTCCGCAGCAGCAACTCTTTCGCGGGTGCCATGACCGGCATGGTCGCCGGCGTGGTGACGATGGTCCCCGAGGGCCTCATGCTGCTCACCTCGGTCGCCTTCGCCGTCGGCGTGATCCGGCTCGGCCGCCGCCAGTGCCTGGTCCAGGAACTGCCCGCAATCGAGGGCCTCGCCCGCGTCGACGTCGTGTGCTGCGACAAGACCGGCACGCTGACCGAAGGCGGCATGGACGTCGGCGAGATCCGCACCCTCGACGGCGACCTGCCGGTCAAGGACGTGCTCGGCGCCCTCGGCACCGCCGACCCGCGGCCCAACGCCAGCCTCCAGGCCATCGTCGACGCCTGCCCCGCCCCGGAAGGCGAAGGCTGGCGCGTCACCGCCGTCGAACCGTTCTCCTCCGCCCGCAAGTGGAGCGGCGCCACCTTCGCCGCACACGGCTCGTGGCTGCTCGGCGCCCCCGACGTCCTCCTCCGGCCGGGCACACCCCTCCTCGCCGACGTCGACGAACTCGGCGCCCAGGGCCTGCGCGTGCTGCTCCTCGCGCAGGTGGACGGCGCGCTGTCCGACGACGCGGCGCGCTCCGCCACCCCGGCCGCCCTGGTCGTCCTGGAGCAGCGCCTCCGGCCCGACGCGGCCGACACCCTGCGGTACTTCCACACCCAGCAGGTCGCCACCAAGGTCATCTCCGGCGACAACGCGGTGGCCGTCGGCGCGGTCGCCGGCAAGCTCGGCCTCGACGGCGCCGGCCACCCCGTCGACGCCCGCACGCTCCCGGCCGACCAACCCGAACTCGCCCGGAAGCTCGACGACAACACGATCTTCGGCCGGGTCACCCCGCAGCAGAAGCGGGCGATGGTGTCGGCCCTGCAGTCGAACGGCCACACCGTCGCGATGACCGGCGACGGCGTCAACGACGTCCTCGCCCTCAAGGACGCCGACATCGGCGTCGCCATGGGCACCGGCAGCGCGGCCACCCGCGCGGTCGCGCAAATCGTGCTGCTCGACGACAAGTTCGCCAGCCTCCCGTCGGTCGTCGCGGAAGGCCGCCGGGTGATCGGCAACATCGAACGGGTCGCGAACCTGTTCCTGTCGAAGACCGTCTACTCGCTGCTGCTGTCGCTGCTCATCGGCGTCGTGAGCCTGCCGTTCCCGTTCCTGCCCCGGCACCTCACGCTCATCGGCACCCTCACCATCGGCACTCCCGCGTTCTTCCTCGCGCTCGCCCCCAACAACGAGCGCGCCCGGCCGGGGTTCGTGGAACGCGTGCTGCGGTTCGCGATCCCCTCGGGCATCGTCGCGGCCGCCGCCACGTTCACCACCTACGCCATCGCCCGGGTGGCCGGCGAATCCAGCCTCGACCAGGACCGCACGGCGGCCACCATCACGCTGTTCATGGTCGCCATGTGGATCCTGGCGATCGTCGCCCGGCCCTACACGTGGTGGAAGATCCTGCTGATCGCCGCGATGGGACTCGGCTATGTGCTGGCGCTGTTCGTGCCGTTCCTGGCCGACTTCTTCGCGCTGTACCCCGACGACCTGCCGAACTGGGGCATCGCGGTCGGCATCGGCGGCATCGGCATGGCCGTCCTGGAACTCGGCTGGCACATCTCCGGCTGGATCGACCGCTACCGGCCGGAACACGGGAACGCGAACGGCACGCACCCGGAACGCAAGGGCCCGGCCCACGCGAAGCCGCGCAAGCCGGGCGCCAGGACGTAGCCGCAGTCGAAGCCGCTACAGGGGGTTGTCGAAGTCGCGTTCCGCGTCCAGCAGCGGGGCGAGCGACGGGTCGGCCAGCAACTGCGCCACCTCGAAGCGGCGGTGCCACTCCCCCGCCGCCCACGCCAGCCCGCGGGCCAAGCCCTCGAACGTGGTCGCGTGCACCTCGCCGTCGAGGTACCGCCACTCGGCTTCCAGCTCGGCCGCGTCCGGCCCGGCGACCAGGAGTTCACCGTGCTCCACGTACTCCGTCGGAGCACCCGCCAGTGCCGCCTGCACCGCGTCGGGCACCGGGTGCCGCACGCCGAGGCTCAGCACCGCACCCGGCACCACCTCGGACACCAGCGGAAGCTGCAGCAGCTCGGCGAGCGCGGAGGCCTTGTCCGGGCGCACCGGCAGGATCGCCCACGCCGGGTCGTCGGCGAGCAGCGCGGCCAGGTCGGGGGCGTCCGCGACCGCGGCGGAACTCGCCTCGACCACGGTCAGCCGGCCCGCGACGACCGCGCGCACCTCGTGCGGTGCGTCCACGCGGTCCATGTCGACGTCCGCCAGCGCCGTGTAGAGCAGCCGCAGTTGGTCGCGCTCGACGTCGTGCGAGCGCTTGGCGAGCCGGTCGAGCAGCTCGTCCGGGCCGCCCGGTTCGGCGAGCAGCGCGGCAAGCGTGGTGCGGACGCCGAGGGCGCGCAGGAACACGTCGTCCAGGTGCGAGTCGACTTCGTCGTACAGCCCGTGCAGCGCCGGGTCGGCGCCCGCGGCGAGCAGCCCGGCGGGCGGGCGGCCGTCGAGCACCGGGTGCCCGCGCAGCCACCACGCGGTGTAGGACGGGATCTCGGCGCGGCTGCCGTCCGGCAGCAGCGCGTACGCCGGGTCCACCACGGCGGCGCGCAGCGGCGGCGCGGCCAGCACGTCGAGCGCGTCCTCCCAGGCCTCGTCGGCCACCAGGTCGAGGTCCCGGACCGCGGTGAACGTGGCCAGCACCGGCGGCACTTCGGGGTCGGGCAGGTGGTCGAGGACGTCGTCGAGCCAGTCGGCTTCCAGGTCGAGGTCGTGTTCGCACGCGTCGTGGTCGAGGACCACGTCGTCCTCGGCGACCAGCCCGAACGAGTCGAGCACGCCGACCGCGCGCAGCACGTCGGCGCCCCACCGCTCGACCAGTTCCGGGTCGGCGACACCCAGCGTGCCGGGTTCGACGAGCGCGGTGAGCGTGCCGCCGGGCAGCATCAGTTCGCCGGCCGGGACGAGTTCGCCCTGGTCGTCGGGCAGCGGCAGTTCGGCGAGCCACGGTTCGTCGCCTTCGGCGAGGTGCGCGGCGCGGACGAGTTCGAGGACGGCGTCGGTGAACGCGTCCGGGTCGTCGTGGTCGTCGACGTCCGTGACCCCGGCGCGCACCGCCGGGTCGGCCAGGACCGTGCGCGGGGCCGCGGGCACCGCACCGAGGCGTTCCAGCAGCGGGTGCACCGCGTCGGGGTGCACGATCCGCAGGTCGAGCGGGGCGAGCACGGCGGGCTTGGGGGTGTCCGGGCCGGGCAGCAGCAGGTGGCGCGGGCCGCGCACCAGGCGGCCGTCGGCGAGCGGGACGGGCAGGGCGCCGAGGGCGTCGCGGTCGGCCGGGTCGAGCGCCCCGTACAGGCCGTGCCACCACTCCGGCTCGCGGTCGAGCGCGGCGAGCTGGTCGACCACTTCGGCGAGCGGCAGCCGCCGCACGGCGAGCGCGCGCAGCGCGGGCGTCTTGTCGAGGCCGGCGGGCAGCAGGCCGGGCAGGACGGGGGCGAGCGCGGCCACGAGCGCGGGGCCGGCGCCGTCGAGCAGCACGGCGTCCCGGGGCCGCTGGGCGGTGGGCAGGTCCGCCGCGGCCTCGGCGGGCTCGTCCGCGGTGGCGCCGGGCGCGGCGAGCGGCAGGAACGGGGTCTCCGCGAGCCGGGCCAGGATGGCGCGGCGCAGCAGCGCGTCGAGTTCGCCTTCCGGCGCGGGGGCGGGCACCAGGGCGAGCAGGTCGCGCCGGAACGGGCCCGGCCAGTCGCGCAGCAGTGCGGCGTAGGCGTCCGCGGCGCGCTCGACGAGGTGGTCGCGCAGCGGACCGGGGGCGACGTGCCGCCGCGTGCTGTCCAGCGGGAACGTGGCGACGAGCAGTGCGGGCAGGCCCAGCGGCTCGTCGGACGGGGTCGGGGCGTGCACGACCGGTTTGACCGCCACGGGTCCGGCGGCGGCCGCGCCGGTGTCGGCGCGCCACGTCGCGGCCGGTGCGGTGAGCGGCAGCGGGGCGCCGGTGTCGTCCACCGGGATCGCCCACAGCACCGACCAGGCGCCGCGCAGCCGCTCCTCGGTGGGGCGGTCGGCGAGCAGCGCGGCGTCCAGCGGTCCGCCCGCGGTACCGAGCCGCCACCGGGTGTCGCGGCCCCGGTCGGCGACCACGACGAGGCCGTCCTCGTCGCGGCGGGTGAGCACGCGGACGCCGTCGGCGATGTCCACGACGATCTCGGCCAGCCCGGGGAGGGTCAGCAGGAGCGCGTCGTCGATCTCGGCGAGGAGCCGGTCGGCGAGGTCGGCGGCGGGCCCGTCGCGCAGCGGCAGCACGACGGCGGTGTCGTAGCCCTCGGGCGGGGTCCCGTCCGCGGGCAGCGGCAGCCGCAGCACCGGCACGGCGCCGTCGCGGCGCGCCACCTCGGCGGTGATCTCCGGGATCCCGGCGGCGAGTTCGCGGGCCTCGCGGAGCGACCAGCGCACCCCGCCGGGGCCGGACAGCACGGCCGGCTCGTCGGTGACCGCGAGGACCGCGGCGAAGCCCACGCCGAAGCGCCCGACGGTGGCGGGGTCGGCGTCGCGTTTCGCGGAGGCGCGCAGCGTGGACAGCGCCAGGACGCCGTCGGCGTTCAGCGGGTCGCCGGTGTTGGCGGCGGTCAGCACGCCGTCGCGGAGCGTCAGCCGCAGGCGGCCGGGGACGCCTGCACGGACCGCGGCGTCGGCGGCGTTCTGCGCCAGCTCGACCACCAGGCGGTCGCGATACCCGCCGAGGGCGAGTTCCTCTTCGGCGTTGGCGTCCTCACGAAAGCGCGCAGGCTGCGCGGCCCACGCGTCCAACACGGCGCGGCGCAGCCCGCCTGTGGCGAAGGTGTCCTCGGTGCCCATGGCGACAACCCTGCCCGCACTGGGGGGTCGAGTGCCAAATCCGCACGGAGACGGAGCCGGAGAGAGCCGGGCACAACCGGCAAACTCCGCCCGCTCCGGGCCCGGCGGGGCCGGATCCGGAGCGTGGCGGGGCGTGCGTCAGGAGTGGCTCACGAGTGGCTCAGGCCTGGCTCACGAGCCGCTCGCGAGCGGCTCACGAGTGACCGAGTTCCTCGGCCGGCTCGGCGGCGTCCACGGAACCGGCCTCGTGGTGCACCCGCACCGGCTCGATCTCGTAGTCGTCGACGACCGGCTCGGCGGCCGGCGGCACGGCGGGCATGACGGCGGCCTCGGAGTGGCCGCCGCAGCCGAAGCCGAGCGACACCATGTGGCCGTCGGCGGGCGCGTACTCGTTGGCGCACACGCCGAACGCCTGGCCGAGCGGCCCGCCGATGCGGATGAGGAACCCGCACGTCACGCACTGCGCCGGGGCGGCCTGCGCCATCGGCGTGCGGACGCCGAAGTGCTCCTCCCAGCGGTCCGCGGCCAGGTCCAGGCCGAGCGGCGACAGCACCCGCTGCCGGCCGAGGCCCAGCTCGTTGGCGAGCGACGCGGGGCCGAACCCTACGGGGTCGGCGAGTTTCTCGGGTGGCTCGTCGGCGCCGGAGAAGCCGGGCTCGAGGCGGTCGTCGTCCTCCTTGGTCGGCAGCAGGTCGCCGACCCCGAGGTCGCCGGGCCTGAGCCGATCGCTCCACGGCACCCACTCGGGGGCGAGGAGCGCGTCGGGACCTGGCACCAGCACGGTCTCGTCTACGGTCACCAGTTTGGCGCGCGGCGCTCGGGCGACGGTCACCGCCCAGCGCCAGCCGTGGTAGGCCTCCTCTCGGCAGGCGAAGAAATGCGTGACGACGCGGTCACCGTCTACCTGGAGGCTCAGGTGCTCGCCGACCCGCCCGCGGCCGGCGACTTCCTCCACGGCGGCAAGGGCGAGTTCGACCGCTTCCGCGCACAGGCGGTCAGGGATTCGACTACGGATCGGGGCACTCACGAGAGTGATTCTCTCTCAACCTCCGGGCCCGATGGCGAGGGCTACCCTCAAGAGGCACGGATTGCCGCTGCCAAGGCCGCAACCGGCGGGCCTCTTCGGCGTGTCACCGATGATGCAACCCGGTCCCGACCGGGCAGGATGCACACCGGGCTGCACAGTTTCAGTCATCTCACGATTTCATCTCCGACTCCGAGGGACAGCCGAAGGAATGGGCGCGGTGCGGACGCGAGGCGAAGCACGGAGCAGCGGCGTACGGGTACGCGGCAGCAGCGCGGCCGGCACCGGCCGCACCCGCCGGATGGCCGCCTGGTTCGGCGGCCTGCCCGCGAACCTGGCCCGGAAGTTCCGCCGCGCGTCGCATTCCAAGGGCGCGGGCGAGAGCGGCCTGGGCAACCTCATCGAGCTGCACGCGCTCAACAACGCGGGCGACGCGCTGGTCACGATCTCGCTCGCCACCACGGTCTTCTTCTCGGTGCCGACCGGGCAGGCACGCGACCGGGTGGCGCTGTACCTGCTGATCACCATGGCGCCGTTCGCGCTCATGGCGCCGATCATCGGGCCGCTGCTGGACCGCCTGCGGCGCGGCCGCCGGGTCGCCATCGCGCTCACCATGCTGGTGCGCGCGGGACTCGCGTACGCGATGGCCGGGTCGATCGAGGACGGCGGGATCGAGCTGTATCCGGAGGCGTTCGCCGTCCTGATGACGTCGAAGGCTTACGGCGTCACCCGCAGCGCGGTCGTCCCGCGCCTGCAACCGCGCTCCATGTCGCTGGTCAAGGTCAACTCGCGGATCACCCTGTTCGGCCTGATCGGCACCATGCTGGCGGCACCGGTGGCGGGCGGTCTCAAGGCGACCGCCGGAACCGCGTGGATCATGTACACCGCGACCGCGGTGTTCCTCTTCGGGGCCATCCTGTCGTTCACCCTGCCCGAGAAGGTCGACTCGCCGGAGGGCGAGGACCGGGCGTCCTTCACCGGCGAGGCGGCGGGCGTCGACCACGAGTCGTCGTTCCCCCGGCCGCGCCGCGAGGGCAAGACGGTCGCCGACAAGCTCGGCTCGAAGGGCAAGGGGAAGCGGCGGCTGCGCAGTGTCGGCCCGTCCGTGGTGCTCGCGCTGTGGGCCAACGCGGCCTTCCGTGCCTTCTCCGGCTTCCTGATCATGTTCCTCGGCTTCCTGCTGCGCGAGGAGCCGATCGGCGGTTACGACGGCAAGAAGGCGCTCGCCGTCGTCGTCGTCGCCGCGGCGGTCGGCAACGCGGTCGGCACCGCGCTCGGCGCGTGGCTGAAGTCGAAGGCGCCCGAGGCGATCATCGCCGGGACGCTCGCGGTGTCCGCCGCGTCGGCGGTCATGGCGGCCATCGCCTACGGCCTGCCGACGGTGTGCGGGGTGGCCGCGGTGGCGGGTCTCGCGCAGGCACTCGGCAAGCTGTCGCTCGACGCGATGATCCAGCGCGACATTCCGGAGGAAGTGCGCACGTCTGCCTTCGCACGTTCGGAGACCGCGCTGCAAATGGCGTGGGTGATCGGCGGCGGCGTCGGCATCGCGCTGCCGCTGAACGGCACGCTCGGTATGGGGATCGCCGCGGCGGTGCTGCTGCTGACCCTGGTGACCGCCGGACGGCGGCTCACGACGCGCCGGGGGCGCCCGACGAGGTCCCCCGGCTTCCGGGTACGCGGCGGCAGGTAACCTTCGGATCATGATGAACCGCCGCCGCACCGCCGCCGTCGCGGGTGTCGCCGCTCTCGGGGCGTTCGCCCTGACGGGCTGCGGCCTCTCCAAGCCGTCCGCTCTGGTCACCATGGTGAGCGGGACGCAATCCGCCCACACCGAGGCGCGTTGCCGCAACATTCCCGCGGGCGACGAGGCGAAGTTGACCGAGTGCCTGAACCCGACCACCGCGGGTCTGAAGAAGCCGACGGCTCTCAAGGTGTCGGAGGGCAGCGAAGTCGGCATCGGTGTGGACACGTCGATCAGCGACCACAACTGGCGGTTCGTCATCAACAGTGACACGGCCGGTCCGCAGATCGCCGACCGGACGTATTACCAGGCTTTCCGGGTGCCCTACGGCAGCTTCGACGAGGCGAACACGCTGAGCGTCTCGGTGATCGAGTACTCGAAGGACCAGCCGAAGAACGTCTGGACCTTCGACCTCGAAAAGAAGTAGTCCCCTCCCGTGCGGATCCTGATCGTCACCGCCGTCCCCGCCGAGCGCGATGCCGTGCTCGCGGGCGGCGCCTTTCCGCACGTCGACGTGCTGGCCGCCGGCGTGGGTCCGGCGGCGGCCGCCGCCGGGACCGCTGCGGCGCTGTCGCTGGCGCCGTACGACCTGGTGCTGAGCGCGGGCATCGGCGGCGGCTTCGCCCCGGCCGCACCGCTCGGCGCGCTGGTGGTCGCGACCTCGGTGACGGCGGCGGACCTGGGCGCGGAGACGCCCGACGGATTCGTGCCGGTCGACGAACTCGGCTTCGGCACCGTGCGCTACGACGTCGACCCGGAGCTGTCCGCGCGGATCGCCGCCGCGGCGCGCGGCGTGCTGCCGCAGGTGGTCGAGGGCCCGGTCCTCACTGTGTCGACGGTGACCGGCAGCGCGGCCCGCGCGGCGGAGCTGACGGCGCGTCACCCCGGGGCGGCGGCGGAGGCCATGGAGGGCTTCGGGGTCGCCACCGCGGCGGCCGCGGCGGGACTGCCGGTCGGCGAACTGCGTACCGTGTCCAACGCGGTGGGTCCGCGGGACCGGGCGGCGTGGCGGATTCCCGACGCGTTGAAGGCCTTGGGCACGGCCATGGCGGCGGTGCTGCCGGTACTGGACGAAAGCTGAGCGAGGTGGCCGCGTGAGTCTGACGATGGCGTATTCGCCGTGCCCGAACGACACGTTCGCGTTCCACGCGTGGACGCACGGCTTGGTGCCCGGCGCACCCCCCGTCGAGGTGCGGTACGCGGACATCGACATCACCAACGGGCTTGCCGAGCAAGGCGCGCTGGACATCCTGAAGATCTCCTACGCGGCCCTGCCTTGGGTCCTGGACGAGTACGCGCTGCTGCCGTGCGGCGGTGCGCTGGGCCGCGGCTGCGGGCCGCTGGTGCTCACCCGGGACGCGGCGGCGCCGGCCGACCTGGCGGACCGCGTGGTGGCGGTGCCGAGCGAACGGTCCACGGCGTACCTGCTGTTCCGGCTGTGGGCGGCGAAGGCGGTGCCGGGCGGCGTCGGCGAGATCCGGGTGCTGCCGTTCCACGAGATCATGCCCGCGGTGCGCGACGGCGTGGTGGACGCGGGCCTGGTGATCCACGAAGCACGGTTCACGTTCCAGGAGTACGGCCTGACGTGCCTGGCCGACATGGGCGAGGCGTGGGAGGCGGACACCGGCCTGCCGATCCCGCTGGGCGCGATCGTCGCGCGGCGTTCATTGGATCTTCCGGCGCTGGCCGCGGCGGCACGGGCGTCGGTGGAGTACGCGTGGGCGGACCCGGCGGCGTCACGGGCCTACGTGCAGGAGCACGCGCAGGAGATGAGCGCGACCGTGCAGGAGCGCCACATCGGCTTGTATGTCAACGAGTTCACCCGCGACCTCGGCGAAGCGGGCTACGCGGCCGTGCGCGGGCTGCTGACGCGCGCCGCCGACGAGGGCCTGGTCCCGGGCGTGGCCCCCGAACTGCTGGCGTTCCCGGGCCGCTGACGCGGTCCGGGCCGCCGGGTTCAGCTCTCCAGCTGGTCGGCCACCGCGCGCAGGAGTTCGGCGACCTTGTGCGCGGTCGGCTTGTCGGGGTGGCGGCCGCGGCGGAGCGTGTTGGAGACGCCGTCGAGGACCTTGATGACGTCCTCGACGATGACGGTCATCTCGTCGGGCTTCTTCCGGGTGGCGGCCACCACGGACGGGCGCGGGTCCAGCACGCGCACGGACAGCGCCTGCTCGCCGCGGCGGCCTTCGACGATGCCGAACTCGACCCGCATGCCGGGCTTGAGCGAGTCGACACCCTGCGGCAGCGCGGAGGAGTGGACGAAGACGTCGCCGCCGTCGTCCCGGGAGAGGAAGCCGAAGCCCTTCTCGGTGTCGAACCACTTGACCTTGCCGGTAGGCACGGAGGACCTCGATTGTGTCGGGACGTCGCCATCTGGATGGCCCGGGACGGGTAGTTCCATGACGGGGTACGCCAGGTGACGCAACGGACGCCCCCCGTTCACCCGACCAGGCTAACGGTCGGGACCGACGGGGCATACGGGGATACCCGGCCGGGAACCGCCCGGCGCAGCAAGTACCGTGGACGGGTGAGCACCGTCGAAACTTCCCCCGCAGCGGCCCCCGCGGTCGGCCGGGCCGACCTGGCGATCCGGGTCGGCGCGATCGTGTTCGCGGTCGGCACGCTGGCCGTCCTGGTCACGCTGACCCCGTTCCTCATCGGCGCGCACCCGCTGCCGCGCGCCGTGTATCTGCTGAGCATGCTGATGCCGCTCGGCTTCGCCCTCGCGATGGGCGGGTTGTTCGCCGCCGCGCGCGGCCAGCGCCGCAAACTGCCCGCCTAGCAACCCGCGTGCCGGAAGACCGGCCTGCCCGAGAGCCGGTCGGACAGCTTGGCTGACGCCCCGTCAGCCGCGTTTCGGCCACGCTGCGTCACGCCGCGCGGCATCGACACGTGTCGACACGCGCACGTTGTCATCGTCTATTGACAAGCGCTCTTATCGATGGGAAGTTCGCGGCACCGGAACCCCCGGCGAACCGAAACGCACAGACCTGTACGTCGATCTCCGATGATCCACAAAGGGCGAACGCGGACGGCGCCGCACGCCCTGTCCCTTGCGGCGTGGGGCCACGGCCGGGGCGCGGCCCCACGCCCACAAAGGGCAGGAACGGACATCGACTCGCTGTGCGCCTTGCCCGTGCGGCCCGCGGTCGGCCGCCCTTCCGCGCGACCGGCGCACGCCTTTTCACGGCGAATGTGCAACACCCCACATGCCACCCGGCTTTGCCAGAGCGTTTAGGTTAACCTAACCTAATTCCGTGGCAGCCCAGGGAATCCGCGAGCGGACGACGCTGCGCCGGACCGGGTTCCTGGTCGCGGCGCTGCTCATGCTGGTCGTCGCGGCCTTCCTCTCCCTCGCGGTCGGCAGCCGCGACATGTCGCTCGGCACCGTCTGGTCGGCGCTGCTGCACGGCGGCGACAGCCCCGACGCGGTCGTGGTCCGGTCGATGCGCGTGCCGCGCACCGTCGTCGGCATCGCGGTCGGCGCGGCGCTCGGCCTCGCCGGCACCGTCATGCAGGGCCTCACCCGGAACCCCATCGCGGAGCCGGGCATCCTCGGCATCAGCACCGGCGCGGCGGTCGGCGTGGTCACCGCGATCGCGGTGTTCGGCGTCGGATCGCTCACCGGCTACGTGTGGTTCGGCCTCGCCGGGGCACTCCTGACCGGTGTCGCGGTCTACGCGGTCGCCTCGCGCGGCCGCGGCGGCGCCACCCCCGTCAAACTCGCCCTCGCCGGGCAGGCTCTCGCCGCATCGCTCGGCGCCGTCGTCACCGGGATCCTGACGACCGATCAGCGCACCCTCGACGAGTACCGGTTCTGGCTCGCCGGGTCGCTGTCCGGCCGCACCGCCGACGTCGCCTGGCAGGTCCTGCCGTTCCTCGCCGTCGGCGCGACCCTGGTGATCGCCGTCGCGCGCGGCCTGGACGCGCTCGCCCTCGGCGACGACGTGGCCGCCGGACTCGGCCGCAACGTCGCCGCCATCCGCATCGTCGGCGGACTCGGCGCGGTCGTGCTGACCGGCGCCGCGGTCGCCGCCACCGGACCCATCGCCTTCGTCGGCCTCGCCGTCCCGCACGCCGCCCGCGCCCTGGTCGGCACCGACCACCGCTGGGTCCTCGCGATGTCCGCGGTGCTCGCCCCCGCGCTCCTGCTGGTCTCCGACGTCATCGGCAGGGTCATCTTCCCGCCCGCCGAGGTCGGCGTCGGCGTGATGACCGCGCTGCTCGGCGTGCCCGTCCTGATCCTGCTGGTCCGCCGGCGCCCGGTGGCCGCCGCATGACGGCCCTGACCACGCGCCCCGAGCCGGGCGCCGCGAAGCCCGCCGGGCCCCCGTCCCGGCCGCCCGGCCGGCCCCGGCCCGCGGGGCACGGCCTGCTGCGGCACCGCCGCGCGTCGTTCCTCGTACACCGGCGGTCCGCCGTCGTCGCGGGCGTGCTCCTCCTGCTGCTCGCCGCCGCGTTCGTCACCGCGCTGTGCGTCGGCGAGACGTACGTGTCCCCGCTCGACGCGCTGCGTTCCGTCTTCGGAGTGCCCAACGACAACGACTTCGTCGTCGGGACGCTGCGGCTCCCGCGCGTCGTCACCGGCGTCCTGGTCGGCCTCGCCTTCGGCGCGGCCGGGTCGCTCATCCAGACCGTCGCCCGCAACCCGCTCGCCAGCCCGGACGTCATCGGCATCACCCGCGGCGCGGGCGCCTGCGTCGTCGGGTTCCTCGTGCTCGGCGGCATGAGCAGCGGCGACATCCCGTACGCGGCACTCCTCGGCGGCATCGGCGCCGCCGCACTCGTCTACCTCCTCGCGTGGCGCCGCGGCCTGCAGGCCCAGCGCTTCGTGCTCATCGGCGTCGGCATCTCGCTGGCCCTGGTCAGCGTCACCAACATGCTCCTCACCAAGGCCGACGTGGTGCTCGCGCAGCAGGCCAAGGTGTGGATGTCCGGCAGCCTCAACGGCCGCGGCTGGGACTACGCCCAACCCCTCGCGCTGACCCTGCTGGTGCTGCTGCCGTTCCTCGCCTGGGCCGGGCGCGCGCAGCGCACCGCCGGGTTCGACGACGACACCGCCACGTCGCTGGGCATCCGCCTGGGCCGCACCCGCCTCGGCCTCGCCGTCATCGGCATCGTCCTCGCGTCCGCGGCCACCGCCGCCGCGGGACCCGTCGAGTTCGTCGCCCTCATGGCCCCGCAGGTCGCCCGGCGGCTCGCCCGCACCCCGCAGATCCCCCTGGTGTCGTCGGCACTCGTCGGGGCGCTCATCGTGTGCGTCGCCGACATCGGCGCCCGCCTGCTCTTCTCCCCCACCGAACTGCCGGTCGGCGTGGTCACCGCCGCGATCGGCGGCCCCTATCTGCTGTGGCTGCTCACCCGATCCCGGACCGGAGGTGCCGCATGACCGTGACTGCCGACTCCCCTGTCGACACGCACGCGGAAGCCCCCGCCGCCCGCCGCGAACTCTCCGCACGCGGGCTGCGTCTGGCCTACGAAGACCGCATCATCGTCGAGGACCTCGACCTCGACATCCCGGCCGGCGCGGTCACCGTCGTCGTCGGGCCCAACGCCTGCGGCAAGTCGACCACGCTGCGCGCCCTCGGCCGCCTCCTCAAGCCCGCCGCCGGCGCCGTGCTGCTGGACGGCGCCGACCTGCGGTCGCTGCCCACCCGCACCGTCGCCCAGCAGGTCGGCGTCCTGCCGCAGAGCCCGCAGCCGCCCGAGGGCATCACCGTCGGCGACCTGGTCGCCCGCGGCCGCCAGCCCCACCAGCGCTGGTGGCAGCAGTGGTCGCGCGACGACGAAGCCGCCGTCGAGGACGCGATGCGCCGCACCGACGTCACCGACCTCGCCGACCGCTACGTCGACGAACTCTCCGGCGGCCAGCGCCAGCGCGTCTGGATCGCCATGGCCCTCGCCCAGGGCACCGAGATCCTGCTGCTCGACGAGCCCACCACCTTCCTGGACATCTCGCACCAGGTCGAGGTCCTCGACCTGATACGCGAACTCGGCGAGGAAGGCGGCCGAACCACGGTCGCCGTACTGCACGACCTCAACCAGGCGTGCCGGTACGCCGACCACCTCGTGGCCATGCGCGCCGGCCGGATCGTCGCGCAGGGCGCGCCGTCCGACATCGTCACCGCGGAACTGGTCGGCGAGGTGTTCGGCCTGGACTGCGTCGTCGTGCCGTGTCCGGTGACGGGCGCGCCGATGATCGTGCCGGGAGCGCCCGGGGCGCGGAGGTCCGGGGCGGAGGCGGAGTCGAAGTCGGCGACGGATGGGGCGGACACGTCGGACGGCTGAGCCGTTCCGCACTGCCCGCCTCACCTGCCGCGTCCGTTCCGCCTGCTGCCCGTGCTGTGACTGCTGTGCCTGCGCCACCCGCTTCATCTGTTCGATCCGCGTTGCCTGCCCGATTCGCCCCGCTCGACTCGCACACACGCTCGCTCGCACAAACGTTCCTGCCGTGCCGCACTCGTCGGCGCACCGCATGGACCAGGAGCCGCCCGATGAACCCACCGGTGAGTTCGACCGCCCCCGCCGCCGCCTCCGCCCCCTCCGCAGCCGCCCCGGCTCGGGGTGCGAACCGCTGCGCCGCCGTCGCCCGTGCGCTCGGCGAAGCGGTGCTCGGCAGCGCGCCCGAGACCTGCGACGCCTGGGTGCTCGTCGAACACCCCGGCCCGTGGCCCGCCCACGGCCTGCCGCCGGATGTCCCCGCGGACGTCGCGGAGTTCATCGAACGGCTGCCCGCGTACCGGATCCGCCCGCAGCTCGTGCGCCGCCCCGGCAACCGCCGCCCGGTGCCCCCGCACCAGGTCTACGTCGCGTATTCCGGCGGCCCGCACGGCGCCCCGGTGTGGATGGAGCGGCGCGAAGTCGCCGACCTGCGCGAACTGCTGGACCTCGACGTCGCCGCTGTGTCGCGCGGCGAGCGCCCGAACTGGGGGACGGAGCACCGCGAGCCGGTCCTGCTGGTGTGCACGCACGGCAAACGCGAGCCGTGCTGCGCGCAGTTCGGGCGGCCCACCGTGCGCACGCTGCACGCGGCCTACGGCGAGCCGGTGTGGGAGACCACGCATGTGGGCGGCGACCGGTTCGCCGCCAACCTCGTGGCGCTGCCGCACGGGAGTTACCACGGCCTGGTGACCGAGCCTGTCGCGGCGGAGGTCGGCGCGGCGTGCCTGCGCGGCGAGGTGGACCTGGCGCATTACCGCGGGCGGATGGGCCTGCCGCACGCCGCGCAGGCCGCCGAGTGGTTCGTGCGCAGCCACACCGGCATCCGCACGGTCGAGGCGGTGCGCACGCTCGGCCACGTCGAGCGTGCCGACGGCGGCACGACGGTCGATCTCACCGCGGCGGGACGGATGTTCCGGGTGACGGTGCGCACGGCGCGCAGCGGCTGCCCCCGCCTCACGTCGTGCTCGCAGGGCTCGGTGACGGACCCCGACGGGTTCGTGCTCGACGACCTGCGGGAACTCTCGGCGCCGACCGGGTGATCCGCGGGCTACTCGGCGTCGGGCGCTTGCGTCCGCAGCAGTTTGAAGAGCAGGTAGACGGCTGCCGCGGCACCCGCTATCCGCGGGATCGCGGGCAGCAACTCCTCGAAGCGGTGCACGGCCTGAGACCGCGTCAGGTCCACGCCCGCGTGGCCGGTGGCGCGCAGCCACATCGCGGTCACGAACGCCGCGACGGTCACCGACGGGATGACGTACGCCGCCATGCGCTTGTCGTCGCCTGCCCACACCCCGGACGTGAAGACGACCAGCAGCCCTATCACCACGACCACCGCGGAGCCGACCATCGCGCCGACCGCGATCAGCACGATTGCCATCAGCTCCCGCGCGGAAGCGCGCATCGGAATGCGGCGCACCGGCTCCGGCCCGACGATCTCGCCGCCCTCCCAGTCGGAGCTGCCCTCCGGCAGGATTCCGATCGGGTAGGCGGGCCAGCCGATGAGCCCGTCGCCGAGCGGCGCGATCGGCTTGGCCTCCAATCCGTCGCCGTCCGAACCGTCGCGCTGCGACGGCACCGGGCTGGCGTCCGGCCGGAACCCTATCTGCGCGGCGATCGTCGCCCGCGACCCCCGCGAATAGCCGGCGGTCTCGCCGAGCCCCGCCCCGGCCAGCGCGTTGTGCGCGTCGTAACTGGGCGCCCGCAGGACCTCGTTCGCGACCACGGCCTCGGGCGACCCCATACGGGCCAGGATCGTCCGCACCTGCGACGGATTGTCGGAACTCGCCCGCTCCCGCTCGCTGTTGATCTGCGTGCGCAGCCGGTCGACGAGCCGGGCCCGGTCGGCCGGCCGCAGCTTCCGCTGCGCGGCATCGCCGACCTGCCCCAGGTATTCCAGGACCAGACGGTCGCTCTCGAAATCCATTGCCGGCCCCCTGATCACCCGGACAGAACCGGGAACGAGCTTACGGTCCGGAGCGTGAGCCCTACGATCCCTTACCCCGATCCGATTACCGCGATCCGGCACCTCGCGCCACCGATCATCCTGGTGCTCACCTTCGCCTCCGACGCTCTAACGTTGGGGGGATGACCATGTCGACCGAGACCGCCGCCGAGACCGCCGGATCACCCGGGGGCCCGCGGACGCTCGCCGAGGACTTGCGCCGCCGCAGCGACGACGAACTCGGCGCGCTGCTCCGCGCCCGCCCGGACCTGGTCACGCCCGTCCCGGTCGACTTCACCCAGCTCGCCACCCGCGCCACCACCCGCGCGTCGGTGTCCCGCGCGCTGGAGCGTCTGGACCGGTTCGCCCTGCAGGTCGTCGATGCCGCCGTGGTGCTCCCCGACGGCTTCCGGTTCGCCGACCTCGCCGCGCTGGTCGGCCCCGAAGTGCCGCAGCTGCCCGGCGCCGTCGCCGAGCTCCGGACCCGGGCGCTGCTTTGGGGCCCCGAGGACGCCCTGCGCGTGGTCCGCACCGTGCGCGACCTGGCCGGTGCCGCCCCCGCCGGGCTCGGCCCCGCCCTCGCCTCCGCCCTGTCCGCGACCGGCCCCGCCCGGCTCCAGGAGCTGCTGTCCGCGCTCGGCCTGCCGCCCACCCCGGACGCGGTGACCGCGATCGCCGAGATCGGCGCCCTGTTCGCCGACGCCGACGCCGTCCGCGCCCTCCTCGCCGAGGCCCCGCAGGCCGCCGAAGTGCTGGAGAAGCTGGTCTGGGGCCCGCCCACCGGCAGCGTCCGCGGCGCCGACCGGCCGGTGCGGGCCGACGAGGCGAGCAGCCCCGTCGAGTGGCTGCTGGCGCGGGCGCTGCTGGTGCCCGCCGGGCCGCAGACGGTGGTGCTGCCGCGCGAGGTCGCGCTGACGCTGCGCGGCGGCCGGGTGCACCGGCAGCTCGAGCCGGAGCCGCCCGGGCCGGCGGTGACCCCGCGCGATCCGGAGCTGGTCGACGCGGCGGCGGCCGGGGCGGCCTTCATCGCGGTGCGGCGGATCGAGGACCTGCTGGAGGCGTGGAGCGCGGGCGGGCCGCCGGTGCTGCGCGCCGGAGGCCTCGGCATGCGCGACCTCAAGCGTGCCGCGGTGACGCTCGACGTCCCCGAACCGGAGGCCGCGCTGTGGCTGGAACTCGCCTACGCGGCGGGGTTGGCGGCGGGCGACGGCGAAGCCGACGAGCGGTGGCTGCCCACTCCGGCATATGACACCTGGCGGGCCCGCCCGACCGCGGAACGCTGGTCGGTGCTGGCCGGGGTGTGGCTGGAGACGACCCGTGTACCGGGCTTGGTCGGCACGCGCGACGACAAGGACCGCCCGGTGAACGCGCTGGGCCCCGGCGTGGACCGCACCGCCGCACCCGATGTGCGGCACGCGCTGCTCGGCCGCCTCGCCGGTCTCGCCCCCGGCAGCACGGTGCCCGCCGCCGACCTGCTCGCCGATCTGGCCTGGCACCGCCCGGTGCGGACCGCGCGGCTGCGGTCCGAGCTGGCCGACCGCACGCTCGTCGAGGCGGAGCTGCTGGGCGTGACCGGGCGCGGCGCGCTGAGCGCCGCGGGCCGGGCGCTGCTCGGCGGGGACCTGCCGCGGGCCGCGGTGCTGCTGGAGCCGCTGCTGCCGACGCCGCTCGACCACGTGCTGCTGCAGGCCGACCTCACCGCGGTCGCGCCGGGCCCGCTGGTGGTGGAGCTGGCGCAGGAGCTGCACATGGCCGCGGACGTCGAGTCCACGGGCGGCGCGACGGTGTACCGGTTCAGCGAGCCGTCCATCCGCCGCGCGCTGGACTCCGGCCGGACGGCCGCCGACCTGCACCGGCTGTTCGCCACGCACTCCCGCACGCCGGTGCCGCAGCCGCTGACCTACCTGGTCGACGACGTGGCCCGGCGGCACGGCCGGCTGCGCGTCGGCGCGGCGTCGGCCTACCTGCGGTGCGACGACGAGGCACTGCTCGGCGAGCTGCTGGCGGACCGCCGCGCGCACGGGCTGCGGATGCGGCGGCTCGCGCCGACCGTGGTGGCCGCCGAGGCGGCACCGGACGCGGTCCTGTCGATGCTGCGGCAGCTCGGGTACGCACCGATGGCCGAGTCGGCGACCGGCGACGTCGTGGTGACCCGCCCGGACGCGCTGCGGACCCCGCCGCGGTCGCTGCCGCCGCGCGTCGCCGGGGAGCCGCCCGCGCCGGGCGGGACGCTGGTCGCCGCCGCGGTGACCGCGATCCGCGCCGGGGACCGCACCACCGCGGGCCGCGGCCGGGGCGCGGGCGACGCCGAGGCGCCCGCCGAGCTGCCGCGCACCTCGGCGGCGGAGACGCTGCTGGCGTTGCAGTCCGCGCAGGCGGAGCGGCGTCCGGTGTGGATCGGCTACGTCACCCGCGAAGGCCGGGCCACGCAGCGCATCATCGTGCCGCTGGGTCTGGAGGGCGGTTTCGTGACGGCGCAGGAGCAGGCCGTCGGCGAACTCCACACCTATCCGCTGCACCGGATCACGGGCGTCGCGCCGGTGGAACCGGGCGACGACGAAGCCTGAGCGCGGCCGGGGGAAATCCCGGCCGTCGCCTCACATCTCCCGGCGCCCGATCCGCCACACCGACAGCGCGAGCAGCGTGCCGGTGAGCATCACCGCGACCGCGGCCGGACCGGCGTAGCTGCCCGGTTCGTGGCCGTCGAGCAGGCCGACCTCGACGGAGCTGAGCTTGTCCGGGGACCAGCCGCGCAGCGGCTTCCACAGACGCGGCAGCGGCGACAGGATCAGCGCGATGAGCGCCGTGCCGAACAGCGCGACGGGCCTGCGCAGGAACGCGGCGGCGCCGGCCACCAGGCTGAGCGCCATGAGCAGGTAGATGGTCGAGAAGAAGATCCCGTACAGCATGAGGTCGGTCCGGACGGGGCCGAACAGCCAGCGGATCTCCGCCCACACGATGACGGACGCGACGAGGTTCGCCAGGCACACCGCGGCCGCGCACACCGTCCAGCGGGGCAGGACGAGTTGCCGGGGCCTGCAGGTGCGGGTGCGGTAGAACGCGGCGAGGCCCGGCCGGTGGTCGACGGCGAGGGCGGCCGCGCACATGCCGAGCGCGACGAGCAGGCCGATCTGGCCGGACACGCCGACGTAGGAGGTCATGGCCGCGTCGGCGGTGAGGTCGGTCGGCACGTCGACGCCGTCCGCGCCGAGCGCGGACAGGATCGAGTTGATGTGCCGGACGATGATCGGCCCCGCGCTGCCCAGCACCGGGTAGGCGATGAACAGGAGGAGCCAGCGCTTGGTGCGGACGACGCGCAGGACTTCGAGGCGCCACAGTCCGAGCGGGCGGCGACGGCGGACCGCGGCGGCCGCGGCGGCGGTGCGCGCGTACCGGGTGCCGGGCACGGCCGGGGCGTCGGCGCGCACGTCGGCGGCGGCCGTGTCGGAACGGCTGGTCATCGGGCCGCCCCGGTGATGGACAGGAACGCGCTCTCCAGGTCCGATTCCTCCGGTCCGACGGAGATGACGCGGGCGCCGCTGCGGTCGAGCACGCCGAGGATGTGCCGTTCGCCGTCCTCGACGGTGCGCGCGTGCACCCGGACCAGGCCGGGGCGGACCGACGAGACGCGGACCACCCAGTCTTCGGCGGCGAAGGTGCGGCACAGTGCGGCGCCGTCGTCGCGCAGCCGGATGAGCCAGGTGGGGCGCACGTGTTCGGCGACGAGTTCGGCGACCGGGCCCTGGTAGAGCAGGCGGCCGGCGCGCAGCACGCCGACGTGGTCGCAGACCCGCTGCACGTCGGCCAGGATGTGGCTGGAGAACACCACGGTGGTGCGGCCGCGCATCCCGGCGACCAGGTCGAGGACTTCCGCGCGGCCGCGCGGGTCGAGCGCCGAGGTGGGTTCGTCGAGGATCATCAGGTCGGGTTCGCCGACCAGCGCGGCGGCCAGGCCGAGGCGCTGGGTCATGCCGCGCGAGAACGAGCCGACCCTGCGGTCGGCGGCCTCGACGAGGCCGGCCCGGTGCAGCGCGTTCTTGACGTTCTCCGGGCGCAGGTCGGGGTTGACCAGGCGGCCCGCCAGCTCGACGGCTTCCTCGGCGCCGAGCCAGGGTTCGAACTCGGGCACGTCGGTGCACACCGCGACGCGGTGCGCCGGGACGCCGAAGACGACCTCGCCGGAGTCGGCGCGGCGCAGGCCGTTGATGAGCGACAGCAGGGTGGTCTTGCCGGCGCCGTTGGGCCCGACCAGTCCGTACACGCAGCCGCGCGGCACGACGAGCCCGACGTCGAACACGCCGGTGCCGCGGCCGTAGTCGCGGGTCAGCCCGTGCGTACTCAACGCGGGACCTGGGTCGGAGGCCGCAAGGGGGTCGGAGGGTACCGGCCGCGGCAGGAAATGCGCCATTGAATATCCAGAGTAAAAGCGGCTGCCTCGGCCGTGGTTCCTCCCTAGGGATGGCTCTCCCGCTCATCCCTGCGCAGTACGGTGCAAGACGGCTGCTACCCGTGGGGAATATCGCCGGTCCGGATCGGTTTTCGGCCGGTTTCCCGCGCCGGTTCCCGTCGGGTGCACGGCCCCGCTCGGCGCCGCCCGCGGGGCCGGCGGTCCGCGGGCGGAACACCCGGGCCCCCGGAGTGGTTCACACTTGTTGTCCGCCGTTCGCCGTAAGGAAGGTCCGCGTGGCTCAGCCGACATCCGGCCCCCTGATCGCCCACACGATCAAGCGGGATACGCACATTATTTGTTCGTCGGCCGGTCCGGAGTGGCTTCGCCCGTACGCACTCTTTCGCGGTGACGAGACTCCTGCCCAGCTTCGGCGGGACGCACGACCGCCCCGCCCATGGCGCACGGAGCCACGACACGGACGGGGCGGTTTCACTGCCGATTACTCGGTCACCCTTCGGGCGGGTCCGCCGCATCGTGCTTGCGGACCTTGTACGGCGCGCGGATGAGCGTGGATTGAAAAAGCCGACCCGGCGGGCACGGCTTCGGTTCGGGGCGGTAGAACACCCCGCATCCGAAGCACCACACCGACCCCGTGAACTCCGGGTCAGGGCAGCCTTCACCCCCGCAGGTCGGACACATTGCCACCGCACGCCTCCCGGCTCACGCGCTCAGGCTGAACTCTCCCGCCGCCGCAGCGGCGACGAAGGTCGCCCACGGCTCCGGTGTCGTCTCCACGACGGTACCCGGGTTCTCGCTCTCGCGGATGGCGACGACGCCGGGCACGTTCAGGGCGACCTCGATGCAGTTGCCGACCTTCTGATCGTGGCAGGCGGACGCGCTGACGAACTCGAACTTCGGTTCGTTAACCATTAGTTGACGTCCTCTCTGGCGGTGCGTTGCCCGTTGGCCGGTTGGCCTTCGGGGGTTTCGGCCAGTCCGGTGTCGGCGGGGAGCGGGTGACTCGGCACGACACCGGACAGGGGTTCATTGGGACCAGCGGAGCGCCACGCGGGCGGCGAGTCCGACCAGGAATGCCGCGACGTACACGACCGCCAATCGGCGCTTTACTGGCATCTGCCCTTCTCGGCGGGCACGGGCGGGGCGGGCAGTCCGCGCCGTTCTCTGTCGGCTTCGAAGCGACGAAAGGCGTCTTCCACTCGGGCAAGCGCTTCGGCGCGGGTGACTTGCCGCTCCCGGGCTTCGCTGTACTCGGCCATTACGCCCCCGGTGCCGGAATCTTGCGGACCTTCGCCGACTCGATCAGGTAGGGGAAGCCGTCGCCGTCGGGGCGGACTTGAAGAATCCAGTCCGGCCCACCGGCAGGCTTCGCGACCATGACGACCGGCCGGTCGGGCGGTGGGCGAAATCGGGGTGGACGGCGACCCAGTCATCGGCGGCGAAGGGCGCCCCGGCGTCGCTCTGCGGTTTCCTGTTCGACTCGTTGCCGAACTTCCGGAGCACCGTGGTTCGGGCGCGGACCTGACCGGGCTGGAGCACGACGACGTCACCGTTGCTGTCCCATGCGAACGCGGGCTTTCTCATACGGCGACCGCCCGGGGCGCGCGCCGGTATCGGACGGGCTTCAAGGCAGGGAGCACATCCGGCACGGCGGGCACCGCCGCCCCCGACCATGCCCGGCGCTGCCTGGCCTTGATCCGGTCGACGTCGACGGCCCGGACGTGCTTTGCGCTGACGAGCCACCACGCCCCGTCCCGGCGAACCGGGACGGGGCGTGGTGTGTGGGTGCTACCCCTTCAGCCTGCCGCCGCTACGGCGGATCAAGCCTTCGTCGCCGTAGTAGACGCCCAAGCGCGAGTCATCCAACTTGCGGACGCCCTTCTTCCCGGGCCCGACTTCGACGAACGCACCACAGTTCAAAAGGAGTTCGCGCTTTCCGGCGACGTCGGCCGCCTTGAACATCTGGCCGTGCGTCTGGCCGGTCGGGACGGTTTCGACACCAGCGGGCTTCGCATGACGCTGCTTCTCTTTGAGCGATGCTGCGCGTTCCTCCAGGCTTGCGTACTGCTCTGCGTACCGCTCCGCGCCGTCGTCGCCCTTGAACAAGCCGCGTTCGTACCGGTCCTTCTGAAGGTCCTTCAAGGCTTCCTCGGCTTGCCGGATCTGCGGGCGGAAGTCTTCTCCGGCGTGCTCCACGAGTCGAACGACGGGGATCTTGGCGAACGTCTTCAGGAAGTCCGCCGTGATGTACTCCTCCAACGCTTCCGCCGCAATGGTCACGCCGTAGCAGCCGTTGCCTTCGCCGCTCTGGGCCTTCTTCAGACGGCCGATGCACCGGTACCGGATCTTCCCGCCGGAGACGAAGGTGTACATCCGGAAGCCGCACAGCGAGCAGTGCAGGATGCCCCGGAGCAACGACGTACCCTCACGGCGCCGCTCACCGGGATTGGCGCGGCGCTCAAGCTCGTCTTGCAGCGCCTGCCACGTGTCCATGTCCAGGATCGGCGGACGGGTCACCAGCGGAAGGCCGTCCGTCCGCAGAATCGGCTTTCCATCCTCGATCACCTGCCCCAGGAGTTGCGGATTGGTGAGCAGGCTCCGGAGCGTCGTCGTGTACCACTTCTTGGATTCGCTGCGCTTTCCCGTCGTCTGGCGCGACGAGTGACCCGGCGAAGGAATACCTGCCGCCGTCAGATCGGTTGCGATCTTCATGAGCGAGTCTTTGTCCAGCACCCTCTTCACGATCTCGTGAACGGTGTCGGATTCTGTCTTGTCGACTTCCAGCACCTTCCCCGCCCCGCCGGGGTTGTCGGCAACGCGGTAGCCGTACGGGACTCGCCCGCCCGTCCACCGACCCTCACGGCGCAGGTGCTCATGCGCGTTCGACACGCGCATGCCGATCGTGTCCGACTCAAGCTCGGCGAAGACCGCGATGACCTTCGCCATGGCGCGGCCCATGGACGACGTCAGGTCGAGCGGTTCGCTCGCCGACGCAAGACCGACGTTCGCGGTCTCGGCGATCTTCATGATCTCGGCGAAGTCCACCGTGGACCGCGCGAGACGGTCGATCTTGAAGAACACGATGACGTCGAAGTCGGCGAGACGGGAAAGGATGCGTTGCAGTCCCGGGCGCTCCAGGCCCCGCGAGAAGCCCGAGACGTCGATGTCCTCTTCAACCGCCACGACAGTCCATCCCCGCACCTCACACAGGGACTCACAGGCCGCTCGCTGACGCTCCGGCGAAGTAGACTCTTCGGTTTCCCGGGACAGGCGAACATAGATAGCTGCGCGCATGCCCCGCGCGCTGGCCGGAACCCCCTTGCGGGTCCGCATCCGGGGCATGGCCCCCACCGGTACAGGTGCCTCAGTCGTCACAGTGACGATCCTAACTAGGAGTTATGTGTGTCCTGCTTGATCGTCCAGTCCGACAAGACCCTCCTCCTGGAGATCGACCACGAGGCCGCCGCCGAGTGCCGCAGGGCCATCGCGCCGTTCGCCGAGTTGGAGCGCGCGCCCGAGCACGTGCACACCTACCGGCTGACGCCGCTCGGCCTGTGGAACGCGCGCGCGGCCGGCCACGACGCCGAGCAGGTCGTCGACGTGCTGCTGCGCTACTCGCGCTACCCGGTGCCGCACGCGCTGCTGGTCGACGTCGCCGACACGATGGGGCGGTACGGCCGCCTCACCCTCGCCAAGCACCCCGCGCACGGCCTGGTGTTGACCACGACCGACCGCGCGGTCCTCGAAGAGGTGCTGCGCAGCAAGAAGATCGCGCCGCTGGTCGGCAACCGGGTGGACCCGGACACCGTGGCGGTGCACCCGTCCGAGCGCGGCCAGATCAAGCAGGTGCTGCTCAAGCTGGGCTGGCCCGCGGAAGACCTGGCCGGGTACGTGGACGGCGAGGCGCACGCGATCGACCTGGCCGAGGACGGCTGGCATCTGCGCCCGTACCAGCAGGAGGCCGTGGAGGGCTTCTGGCACGGCGGCTCGGGTGTCGTGGTGCTGCCGTGCGGCGCGGGCAAGACGCTGGTGGGCGCGGCGGCCATGGCGACCGCGAAGGCGACCACGCTGATCCTGGTGACCAACACGGTCTCGGCGCGGCAGTGGAAGGCCGAGCTGGTCAAGCGGACGTCGCTGACCGAGGACGAGATCGGCGAGTACAGCGGCACCCGCAAGGAGATCCGCCCGGTCACGATCGCGACGTACCAGGTGGTGACGACGCGCCGGAAGGGCGTCTACCCGCACCTGGAACTGTTCGATTCGCGGGACTGGGGCCTCATCGTCTACGACGAGGTGCACCTGCTGCCCGCGCCGATCTTCCGGTTCACCGCCGATCTCCAGGCCCGGCGGCGGCTCGGCCTGACCGCGACGCTGGTGCGCGAGGACGGCCGCGAAGGCGACGTGTTCTCGCTGATCGGCCCGAAGCGGTACGACGCGCCGTGGAAGGAGATCGAGAACCAGGGCTACATCGCGCCCGCGGACTGCGTCGAGGTGCGCGTCACGCTGACCGACGCGGAACGGCTGGCGTACGCGACGGCCGAGCCGGAGGAGCGCTACCGCTTCTGCGCGACCACCGCGACCAAGACGCGGGTCACCCGCGAGCTGGTGGAGAGCCATGCGGGCGAGCAGACGCTGGTCATCGGCCAGTACATCGACCAGCTCGACGAACTCGGCGAGACGCTGAACGCCCCGGTCATCAAGGGCGAGACCCGCAACACCGAGCGGGAGCGGCTGTTCGAGGCGTTCCGGCAAGGCGAGATCTCGGTGCTGGTGGTCAGCAAGGTCGCCAACTTCTCGATCGACCTGCCGGAGGCGGCGGTCGCGATCCAGGTGTCCGGCTCGTTCGGGTCGCGCCAGGAGGAGGCCCAGCGCCTCGGCCGGGTGCTGCGCCCGAAGGCGGACGGCCGCGCGGCGCGCTTCTACTCGGTGGTGGCGCGGGACACGATCGACCAGGAGTTCGCCGCGCACCGGCAGCGGTTCCTGGCCGAGCAGGGCTACGCGTACCGCATCGTCGACGCCGACGACCTGCGCGGCGGCGAGCTTCCGGACGAGGTCTCCTGAGGGACGGACGGGACGGCGGGGACGGCGGTCAATCGACGCCGTCCTTGCCGAGGATCGCGACTTTCAGCCCGGTGACGGCGAATATCGCCGCGCCGCGCACGGTGAGCGCGGCGATCCGGCCGGTCCGGGCGAGGACGCTTTCGTGGGCCCGCCCGGACGCCGCGGCGTCCGGGCCGAGCGGGGCGGACAGAGCGTGGGAGTGGAATACGGTCACCATGTCCACAACGTTAGGTTTCCCCGCATAAGGGGCGCGTCGGCACCGAGTCGCCAATCGCGGTAGGCCGCGGGGATGACACCCCCGACCCGGCCTCGGGGTCGGCCCCGGGGCCCGCACGCGCATCGGAAGCCGCGCCGGAATCGGTTTGCCCGCCCCGGAGCGCCCGCCTAAGCTGGCCTGCTTCCGCTGCCGCGTAACCGCACTGCCCGCGAGGGTTGGGCGCCGGCGCCACGCCGCCCGGTCGGAATCGGTCGGCGACCCCGCTGCCGCTACCGCATCCGGAGCCCGCATGCCCGCGTTCGAAACGGACCCCGCCCCCTACGCCGCCGACGGCCTCGCCCCCGACGCCCGGTCGGCCGACCTGCCCGACACCGAGGCGGACCCCGAAGCCGCGCTGGCCGCGGAACAAGCCCACCTGGCCGCGTCCCGCACGGCCCTGCGCCGCATGCGCGAGGAGACCGAGGCACTCGACCTCCGCGACGTCGGCGGCAACGACGTCTCCAACAAACTCGTGCACAGCCTGATCCAGGCCCGCATCGCGGCCCTCGCCGACCACGCGCACGCACCGCTGTTCTTCGGCCGCGTCGACGGCCGCTTCGCGGACGCCCCCGACGTGTCCACCGGCACCGCGCCCGTCGAGGTCGCCGCCGACCCGACGCGGCCCGTCGAACGCTTCTGGATCGGCCGCCGCCATGTGCACGACCACCTCGGCGACCCGATGGTCGTCGACTGGCGCGCCCCGGTGTCGCGGTCGTTCTACCGCGCCACCCGCATCGAACCGCTCGGCGTGGAACTGCGCCGCCGCTTCGGCTGGACCGGCGGCGACCTGACCGCGTTCGAAGACGAGCACCTCACCGACCGCGACGAGACCGACCGCGCGAGCGCGATCCTGGCCGCGGAAATCGAGCGCCCGCGCGTCGGCCCGATGCGCGACATCGTCGCGACCATCCAGCCCGAACAGGACGAGATCGTCCGCGCCGACCTCGGCGACACCGTCTGCGTCCAAGGCGCGCCCGGCACCGGGAAGACCGCGGTAGGCCTGCACCGCGTGGCGTGGCTGCTGTACGCGCACCGCGAGCGGCTCCAGCGCAGCGGCACCCTGGTCGTCGGCCCGAACCGGTCGTTCCTCGACTACATCCAGCAGGTGCTGCCCGCGCTCGGCGAGGTCGAGGTCGGGCAGACCACCGTCGAGGACCTCGTCGGCCGCGTCGCGCGCGTACCGGTCAAGGCCCCCGACGACCCGGACCGGGGACGGCTCAAGGGCGACGCGCGGATGGCCGAGGTGCTGCGCCGCGCGGTGTGGTCCGGCGTCGCGATGCCGGCCGAGTCGCTGCTGGTGGTGCGGGGTTCGCGGCGGTGGCGGCTGCCCGCGTACGAGATCGAGGAGGTCGTGACCGCGCTGCGCGGCCGCGACGTCCGCTACGGCGCCGCCCGCGACATGCTGCACCAGCGCCTCGCGCACGCGGTGCTGGTGCAGATGGAACGCGCCGGCGAGTCCCCGGACGACCGGGTGCAGGATGCGGTCGCACGGTCCAAGCCGGTGCGCGACGTGGTCAACGCGGTGTGGCCGGCCGTCGATCCGGCGAAGCTGCTGCTGCGGCTGTTCTCCGACCCGGAGTTCCTGGCCGCGAACGCGGACGGCATCCTCACCGCCGAGGAACAGGCGCTGCTGCTGTGGGAGAAGCCGGCCCGCGGGGTCGGCTCGGCGAAGTGGACGCCCGCGGACGCGGTGCTCATCGACGAGGCGGCCGACCTGGTCGCGCGGACGCCGAGCGTCGGCCACGTCGTCGTCGACGAAGCCCAGGACCTGTCGGCGATGCAGTGCCGCGCGATCGGCCGCCGCTGCACCACGGGTTCGGCGACCGTGCTCGGCGACATCGCGCAGGGCACCACCCCGTGGGCGGCCGCCGACTGGGCCGAGACGCTCCGGCACCTCGGCCACGAGGGCGCCCGCGTCGAGGAGTTGACCCAGGGTTTCCGGGTACCGCGCGAGATCCTCGACTTCGCGAGCCGCCTGCTCCCGCACATCGCCCCCGGCCTGGCCCCCGCGTCGTCGGTCCGCGAGGCACCCGGGTCGCTCACCCTGCGCCCGGCCGACGCGGCGGACTTGGACACCGCGGCGGCGGCCGACGCCCGGGCCCTGCTCGGTCTGGAAGGCTCGGTCGGCCTGATCGCCGCCGACGCCCGCATTCCGGCGCTGGCCAAGGCGCTCGCCGAAACCGGCACCGGGTTCCGCGAGTTGGGCGCCGGCACCGCGACCGAGTCACGGCTCAACCTGGTCCCGGCGAGCCTGGCCAAGGGCCTTGAGTTCGACCACATCGCGGTCGTCGAACCGGCGGAGATCGTCGAAGCCGAACCGCAGGGCCTGCGACGGCTGTACGTCGTGTTGACCCGCGCCGTCTCCGGACTGGTGGTCACGCACAGCCGCGCACTCCCCGACGAACTCACCGCCTGAACCGGCGGACGGACGTCACGGCCGCCTTCCCGGAACGATCATCGGATTCGCCGACCGGGTCCCGGGGGATGCTCCGCTCGGGGCGCCGCACCGCATGGCGTCCCGGGAAATGCCGGGGGCGGCTGGCATGCTGAACCCGTGGAACGCATCCAGGAGACCGCCGCCATGACGCTGCAGGAACGCTGGGCCAGGCTCGTCGGGGACTCCGGCGGGACGGCCGCCGCCGTCGGCGAGGATCTGATCGGCCGGTACTCGCAGCCGCACCGGCGCTACCACGCGACGGGGCACCTGCTCGCGGTACTCGAGCTCGTCGACGAACTCGCCCAGGACGCCGACGACCCGGACGCGGTCCGGTTCGCCGCGTGGTTCCACGACGCGGTCTACGACCCGGCCCGCGCCGACAACGAGGAACGCAGCGCCCGCCTCGCGGAACGCGCGCTCACCGAGGCGGGCATCGCCCCGCCGCTGGTCGCGGAGACCGCCCGGCTGGTGCGGGTCACCGCCGAGCACGCCCCGTCGGAAGGCGACCGCAACGCGGCGGTGCTGTGCGACGCGGACCTCGCGATCCTGGCGACGCCGCGCGAGACCTACGACGCCTATGCGGCGGCGGTCCGGGACGAGTACGCGTTCGTCCCGGAGGAGGCCTTCCGCAACGCGCGCGCCGCGGTGCTGCGTGATCTGCTGGCGCTGCCGCGGCTGTTCCACACGCCGATGGGCTACGCCCGCTACGAGGAGCCGGCGCGGCGGAACCTGCGGACGGAGCTGGAGCGGCTGGAAGGCGGGATTCCGCGGCAGCAGGGCTGAGCGCTACTCCGGCGCCGCCTCCGCGTTGCGCCGCTTCCTCCGCCGCAGCCCGGCCGCGTTGAGCCGCGCCACGAGTTCCTTGCCGCCGACCGGTTGCGCGCCCAGCGCGATCGCCCGGTCGTACATTTCCGCCGGGACGTCGTAGTGGTCCCGGTCGAACCCGCGCTCGGGCGCGCCCAAGGCGCGCGCGAACGTGTGCAGTTCGTCGTAGGAGACGTCGCTGACCAGGTGCGACCACATGCGGCCGTGACCGGGCCACGTGGGGGGATCGATGAGTACCGTCACGGGTCGATCATCCCCCGCGGCGCGGCCGACGGGCCCGGGGGACGCGGCGGACGACGGTCCCGCCACGCGATCGGCCCTGCCCGCCATGCGATCCGGGCGGCCGTGCCGCGTGCCCCCGCCCCGGCACCGCCCGCGGCCGCGGACAATGGGGGCGTGGACGCAGACCCCATCGAAGACCCCGTCGAAACCGCCCTGCACGAAGCCCGCGCGGTGGTGCTGCGCGACCTGACCGCGTGCGGCGCCACCGACCCCGCCATCGTGTCCCTCGTCGAGGACGCCGTGGCGGGGCGCCGCTGGTGGTGCCGCGAGTGGCCGGACGGCGCGAAGTTCGCGCCCGGGCTCGTCGCGCAGGACGTCCAGGAAGCCCTCGACGAAACGGGCATCCGCTGGCCCGCCTGCCCGCACCACGCGGACACGGAGGACGCCCACCAGCTCTACCTGGAACCCGAACTGGGCGAAGACCCGACGTGGATGTGCGAGAAGGCGGCGGCCCCGGTCGCCCCGCTGGGATGGCTGTCGGCGGCCGAGTAGGGCGGAGTGCCGACGGGGCAACGCAGGGGCGAGGCGTGGGACAGCGGCACGACGCGGGGTGCGCGAGGCGATCACGCGGGGAGACGCGCGCGGGCGGGCAGGGCTTGATCAAGGGTCGGGGCGCCTCCTGCCGCTTCGACCGCACCCCGCCCCCGCGTCCGCGTCCAGGGCGTGTCTGGTGGATATTCGCGCCCCTCACTGGGTGCCCGCGGGTAGGTCACGGGTTCCGTTTCGGGTTTTGAACCCGGCGGTTGCTTAGCAGGCAACTGTCACCAAGACGGAAGGAACTCGTCGTTCCCGCAGGCACGTTCACGATGCTAGGAGCCGGTCGGGAACTGCCGCCAGGCATTTTCCGCGCGGCGCGGCCGGGGAACTCCGCCGGAAACGCCGGAGGGCGGCACCCCCAAGGGGATGCCGCCCTCCGAAGAGACCTCGGCGTCGAATACCCGCCGTCCGGTCCGCGGGCCCGGTCACCGGGCCCTCGGATCAGAAGTCCATGCCGCCCATGTCGGGGGCGCCGCCGGCCGGGGCGCCGCCCTTCTCCGGCTTGTCCGCGATGACGGCCTCGGTGGTGAGGAACAGCGCGGCGATGGAGGCCGCGTTCTGCAGCGCGGAGCGCGTCACCTTGGCCGGGTCGATGATGCCGGTCGCGACCAGGTCGACGTACTCGCCGGTCGCGGCGTTCAGGCCGTGGCCCGAGGGAAGGTTGCGCACCTTCTCCACGACGACGCCGCCCTCGAGGCCGGCGTTGACCGCGATCTGCTTCAGCGGGGCCTCGACGGCGAGCTTGACGATCGCGGCACCGGTGGCCTCGTCGCCGTCCAGCTCGAGCTTGCCGAACGCACCCTCGGACGCCTGGAGCAGGGCCACGCCACCACCGGCGACGATGCCCTCCTCGACGGCGGCCTTGGCGTTGCGCACCGCGTCCTCGATGCGGTGCTTGCGCTCCTTGAGCTCCACCTCGGTGGCCGCGCCGGCCTTGATGACGGCCACGCCGCCGGCCAGCTTGGCGAGGCGCTCCTGGAGCTTCTCGCGGTCGTAGTCCGAGTCGGACTGCTCGATCTCCGCGCGGATCTGGTTCACGCGGCCCGCGACCTGGTCCGAGTCGCCGGCGCCGTCGACGATCGTCGTCTCGTCCTTGGTGACGACGACCTTGCGGGCGCGGCCGAGCAGGTCGATGCCCGCGTTCTCCAGCTTGAGGCCGACCTCTTCGCTGACGACCTGGCCACCGGTGAGGATGGCGATGTCGCCCAGCATGGCCTTGCGGCGGTCGCCGAAGCCCGGGGCCTTGACGGCGACGGACTTGAAGGTGCCGCGGATCTTGTTGACGACGAGCGTGGCCAGGGCCTCGCCCTCGACGTCCTCGGCGATGATCGCGAGCGGCTTGCCGCTCTGCATGACCTTCTCCAGCAGCGGGAGGAGGTCCTTCACCGAGGCGATCTTGCTGTTGACGATCAGGATGTACGGGTCGTCGAGGACGGCCTCCATACGCTCCGGGTCGGTGGAGAAGTAGGGCGAGATGTAGCCCTTGTCGAAGCGCATGCCCTCGGTGAGCTCGAGCTCGAGCCCGAAGGTGTTGCTCTCCTCGACGGTGATGACGCCTTCCTTGCCGACCTTGTCCATCGCCTCGGCGATCATCTCGCCGATCTGCGGGTCGGCGGCGGAGATGGAGGCCGTGGAAGCGATCTGCTCCTTGGTCTCGACGTCCTTCGCAAGGTTGAGCAGCTGCTCGGAGACGGCCTCGACGGCCTTCTCGATGCCGCGCTTGAGGGCCATCGGGTTGGCGCCGGCGGCGACGTTGCGGAGACCCTCACGCACGAGCGCCTGGGCCAGGACGGTCGCGGTCGTCGTGCCGTCACCGGCGACGTCGTCCGTCTTCTTCGCGACCTCCTTGACCAGCTCGGCGCCGATCTTCTCGTACGGGTCTTCCAGCTCGATTTCCTTGGCGATGCTCACACCATCGTTGGTGATGGTGGGCGCGCCCCACTTCTTCTCGAGCACGACGTTGCGGCCCTTGGGGCCGAGCGTGACCTTGACGGCGTCGGCGAGCTGGTTCATCCCGCGCTCAAGGCCGCGACGCGCCTCTTCGTCGAACGCGATGATCTTGGCCATGTGGTGAGGTCCTCCCAGAACGGGGTGGATGCTGAAGGACCGGCCGACGCCCGCGACGGACGACCCGACTCCGCGGGGATCCTTCCCCCACGGCCTCCGGACCTCGTCTGCCCGGTCCTTTTGTCACTCTCACATCCAGAGTGCTAACGCCAATGATTAGCACTCGGGTAGGTCGAGTGCAAGCGGACCCGGCCGTATCAGGGCCCGCGCGGCGCTGCCGCCCCTGCCGTCCCGCCCGCTCCTGCGCACCCCGGGCACGCCGAAGGCCCGGACCCCCCTGCACGGGGGACCGGGCCTTCGGCACGTCTGAAGAAGAAAAGCAGTATTCAGAAGAGCTGTGAACGGGCTCAGCCGGTCACGCGGACCATGTCCGCCTGCGGGCCCTTCTGCCCCTGCGAGATCTCGAACTCGACCCGCTGTCCTTCCTCAAGCGTCCGGTACCCGTCCATCTGGATCGCGCTGTAGTGGACGAAGACGTCCGCACCACCGTCGACCGCGATGAAGCCGTACCCCTTCTCCGCGTTGAACCACTTGACGGTGCCCTGAGCCATTCCTAACTCCCCTGTTACTGGCCCTTTCACGGAAACTGCGCGCCGCAGCTCCGGGTCGTTCGCTTACTTCTTGACCGACTGAGTGAAGTCAGCACAGGGCAAGCAGGTTCGCGAGTTGTTGCCACACACCAGGAACCAGTACGTGGAACCGTCCGACCGCGGCTGAATGTATCCGGATGCGTGCCCGACGCAACAGGTCAAACGGACGAGAAATCCGGGAGGAATAAAAGCCTCGGAGCGTGACGTACACCACGAAAAGCCGCATTTCACTCCGCAATAAATGCGACAACAAGGACATTTCGGGTGTGATCCCGGCCACGGGATTCTGTGGCGGTTGCCGCGACATCTCCGGAAAATGCGGTAGTACCGGAGTGCACCGGCACCAGCCTTCCACGGAATCGGCGGTTCCGAATGCGGCACGCCGCAAGGCGCTCTGGTGGGCCTCAGGTGGGGATCATGAAAAGGTGGGGATCATGAAAAAAGTCCGCCGCCCGGTGCACCGGGCGGCGGACTTCGTTTATTGCGGGATCAACAACCGCCCGCGACGGCCGGGATCACCGAGACGTTCGCACCGTCCGGCGTCGCGGTCTGCAGGCCGTCCGCGAAACGCACGTCGTCGTCGTTGACATAGACGTTCACGAACCGGCGCAGCTTGCCGGTGTCGTCGAGCACGCGCGCCGCGATGCCCGGGTAGCTCTTCTCCAGCGACTCGACGACCTCGGCCAGCGTCGCGCCCTCGGCGGTGACCTCGGCCGCGCCGTCGGTGTAGGTGCGCAGGATCGTCGGAATGCGGACGGAAACGCTCATCTGTGTCATCAACCTTTCGGGGCTCTTACGGAGGCGGCGTCAGGCCAGGCCGGCCGCGCGGAACGCGTCCAGCGAAGGGCGGATGGTCGCGGTCGCGCCCGTCGTGCCCTCGATGGCGTCCAGGGTCTTGAGGCCGTCGCCGGTGTTGAGGACGACGGTCGTGGCGTCCGGGTCCAGCTGCCCGGTCTCCACCAGCTTGCGCAGCACGCCGACGGTCACGCCGCCCGCGGTCTCGCCGAAGACGCCCTCGGTCCGGGCCAGCAGCTTGATCGCGTCGACGACCTGCGTGTCGTCGACGTCCTCCACCGCGCCGCCGGTCCGCTTGCACACGTCGAGCACGTAGGGCCCGTCCGCCGGGTTGCCGATGGCCAGGGACTTCGCGATGGTGTCCGGCTTGACCGGCCGGATCACGTCGTGCCCGGCCTTCCACGCGGCGGACACCGGCGAGCAGCCCTCGGCCTGCGCCCCGAAGATCTTGTACGGGGCGTCCTCGACCAGGCCGAGCTTGATCAGCTCGCGGAAGCCCTTGTCGATCTTGGTGAGCTGCGAGCCGGACGCGATCGGGATCACGATCTGCTCGGGCAGCCGCCAGCCGAGCTGCTCGGCGATCTCGTAGGCCAGCGTCTTGGAGCCCTCGCCGTAGTACGGCCGCAGGTTGACGTTGACGAAGCCCCAGCCCTCGCCGACCGGGTCGCCGATCAGCTCCGAGCAGAAGCGGTTGACCTCGTCGTAGGTGCCCTCGATCGCGACCAGCTCGCCGCCGTAGGCGGCCGCCGTGACGACCTTGCCGGCCTCCAGGTCGGACGGGATGAACACGCATGAGCGCAGGCCCGCCCGGGCGGCCGCGGCGCCGACGGCGCCGGCCAGGTTCCCGGTCGACGAGCAGGAGAGCGTGGTGAAGCCGAAGTTGCGGGCCGCCTCGAGGGCGATGGCCACCACGCGGTCCTTGAACGAGTGCGTCGGGTTGCCCGAGTCGTCCTTGACGTACAGGTCCTTCAGGCCCAGCTCGCGGCCCAGGTTGCGGGCGACGACCAGCTTGGTGAAGCCCGGGTTGAGGTTCGGGCGGGAGGCCACGTCCGCGGACACGGGCAGCAGCGGCGCGTACCGCCAGATGTTGTTCGGACCGGCTTCGATCTGCTCGCGGGTCACGCCGCCGGAGAAGTCGTAGGCGACCTCCAGCGGCCCGAAACAGAACGCACACGCGAAGATCGGGCCGAGGTCGTAGCGCTCACCGCATTCGCGGCACGACAAGGCGGCCGCGGGGCCGAAGGCACCGGAGGTCAGGGCGGCGGAATCGATCGTGGGTGTAGCCATGGCGAGGCCTCTCTCCTCATCTTCCCCACGGGGGTTCCCGCGGGACGGACTTGGCACCAGTCCGCCGGGAGGCCCGCGTGCAATGCACATGGGTACCGATCGGATGGTTGCCGGGGCTTCAACGGGCCGTTCCCTCTGCCCCTCTGGATGAGCTGTATGGCGGGCTAGTGGGCCGTATCACCGGCTCGTGCACCGCATTTGTCCGGGTCGACGTGCGATCGTCGTACCTCGTGACGAAGACTGTAACCGAAGCGGCCACCCGCCGATCATCGCCGTCCGCCACGCGAGACGATAGACACACGAATCGCACGATGCGCGCAAGAAGCGACAGGGGAACGTCACAGTGCTGCCCGAGGTGAGCCGCTGGCTGGACCGGAGGTCCTCGACCGCCGCCGATTGGCCGGTCCCGAGGCTGGTGGAAGCGAAGCGGGCAGGGCAGATCCGGGTCAGCGTGGTGCTGCCGGCCCTCGACGAGGAGCCGACCGTCGGGGCGATAGTCCGCACGATCCGCGGCGAGCTGATGGAGCGCCACCCGCTCGTCGACGAGTTGGTCGTGGTCGACTCCGGGTCCACCGACCGCACCGCCGAGGTCGCCGCCGCGGCGGGCGCCCGCGTGGTGCACCGCGACGAGATCCTGCCCCGGCTGCCCGCGGTGCGCGGCAAGGGCGAGGTGCTGTGGCGTTCGCTTCTCGCCACCACCGGCGACCTCGTCTGCTTCGTCGACGCCGACCTGCGCGGGTTCTCCGCGGACTTCGTGTCCGGCATCCTCGGCCCGCTGCTGACCGACCCGTCCGTGCAGCTCGTGAAGGCGATGTACGACCGGCCGCTGGAGATCGGCGACACCATGGTGCCCGCGGGCGGCGGCCGGGTCACCGAGCTGGTGGCGCGCCCCCTGCTCAACATGTACTGGCCGGAACTCGCCGGGTTCGTGCAGCCGCTCGGCGGCGAGTACGCGGTGCGCCGCCACCTCCTGGAACGCCTGCCGTTCCCGTGCGGCTACGGCATCGAGACCGCGATGCTCGTCGACACCCTGAACCTGGTCGGCCTGGACGCGATGGCGCAGGTCGACGTGGGCGTGCGGCGGCACAGCCACCAGGACGAAGCCGGGCTCGGCCGGATGGCGGGCGAGATCTGGCAGGCGGTGCTGGAGCGGCTGCACCGCGACGGCCGGGTGCGCAAGGGCGCGGGCGGCCTCAACACGCTGTTCGCCCAGTTCGAGCGCGACGAGAAGGGGTTCCGGGTGACCAGCCACGACGTGGCCGCGCACGAACGGCCCCCGATGATCACGATCCCGGAGTACCGCGCCCGCGACGCGCTCGCCGGCTGATCCCGCGGGCCGTTCCGGACGGCGCGCCGCGCCCGCGCCCGGGTGCGCGGCACGGCGCCGGGGTTTGTCCGACCGGCCGGATGGCTAGGTTTGCAGGCATGAGCGCCCAAGCACGTGTCCTTGTCGCGTCCAACCGCGGTCCGGTGTCGTTCCACGCCGAGGACGACGGTTCGCTGAGCGTCCGGCGCGGCGGCGGCGGCCTCGTGTCCGGGCTCTCCGCGGCAGGCCAGGGCACCGGCGCGGTCTGGGTGTGCGCTGCGCTGTCGGAGGCCGACCGCACCGCGGCGCGGGAAGCGCCGGCCGGGCGGATCGACCGGGCCGGGTACGACACCGGCGGCCTGGCCGTCCACATGCTGGACATCGACCCGGGGACGTTCGCGCGGGCGTACAACGCCATAGCCAATTCGACGCTGTGGTTCATCCACCACCTGCTGTACGACACGGCGACCAAGCCGGTCTTCGACGGCCGGTTCCGCAAGGAGTGGGCGTCGTACGAGGCTTACAACGCGGCGTTCGCAGAGGCCCTCGCGGCGGAGGCGAGCGAAGGCGCGCAGGTCGTCGTGCAGGACTACCACCTGACGCTCACCCCGCGGATGCTCCGCTCGCTGCGGCCCGACCTGCGGATCGGGCACTTCTCGCACACCCCGTGGGCGCCGCCGGACTACTTCCGGCTGCTGCCGGACGACATCGCGCGTGCCGTACTGGAGGGCATCCTCGGCGCGGACCACGCAGGATTCCTGACCCGGCGGTGGGCGGGCGCGTTCCTGGACTGCTGCGAGGAACTGCTCGGCGCCGACGTCGACCGCGCGGCGATGACCGTCGCGCACGCCGGCCGGGTGACCGAGATCGGCGTGCACGGGCTCGGCGCGGACGCCGAATTCCTGCGCGACCGCGCGTCGCGGCCGGACGTCGAGGCGCGGCTGGCCGCGCTCCGCGAGGCGGTCGGCGACCGCAAGGTCATCGTGCGGGTGGACCGGACCGAGCTGTCGAAGAACATCGTGCGGGGGCTGCTGGCCTACCGCGACCTGCTGCGGACCCGGCCGGAATGGCTCGGGCGCGTGGTGCACGTCGCGTTCGCCTACCCGTCGCGGCACGACCTGCCGGAGTACCGCGAGTACACGGCGGCGGTGCAGCGGATCGCCAAGGAGATCGACGACGAGTTCGGCGACGGCACCTGGCAGCCGCTGATCCTGCACGTCAACGACGACTTCCCGCGGTCGCTGGCGGCGTACCGGCTCGCCGACGTGGCGCTGGTGAACCCGATCCGGGACGGCATGAACCTGGTCGCCAAGGAGATCCCGGTGGTGTCCGAGCGCGGTTGCGCGCTGGTGCTGTCCCGCGAGGCGGGCGCATTCGAGGAACTCGGCGCGGACGCCGTCGTGGTGAACCCGTTCGACGTGACGGCGACGACCGAGGCCCTGCACACCGCGCTGTCGATGGACGACGCGGAACGCGGCGAACGCACCAAGCGGCTCGCCGCGGCGGCGACCGCGCTGAGCCCGCAGCAGTGGTTCCTCGACCAGCTGGACGCGCTGGGCTGAGGCTTGGGCAGGCGGCCCGCTACACCGCGTCCGCGAGTGCGGCCAGCAGTGCCGCGACCCCGGGCGGTCCGTCGACGACCACGTCGGCGCGCTCGGCGAGTTCGCTCACCTCGGCGGAGCCGCTGCACACCGTCACGCCCGCGACGCCGTCGCCGCGCAGCCGTTCCACCGCGTCGAACGCGGCCAGGTCGCCCAGGTCGTCGCCCGCGAACAGCACGCTGCGCGCGCCGCGTTCGGCGAGGAACGCGGTGAGGGCTTGGCCCTTGTCCATTCCGGCGGGACGCAACTCCAGGACGTACCGGCCGGGTTCGACGACCAGGCCGTGGTCGTGCGCGAGCGCGGCGAGCGGGGCGCGGAGCGCGTCGAAGGCGCCTTGCGGGTCGGGGGCCCGGCGCGTGTGCACGGCCAGCGCGCTGCCCTTGTCCTCGGTCCAGGTGGTCTCCCACAGGCCGAGGCCGGACAGCACCCCGGGCAGCTGGGCCCGCACCGCGTCGACGCCCGGTGGGACGTCGGGCGCGTGCACGCGGCCGCTGACCGCGTCCCAGCGCTCCAGGCCGTAGTGGCCGAGCACCACGAGGCGGTCGAGTCCGGGGACGCCGGCGAACCGGCCGTAGGCGACGGCGACCGCCGCGGGGCGGCCGGTCACGATCACCACGGCGTCCAGGTGCGGGGCCAGCCGGGACAGGGCCAGGACCGCGTCGGTGTCCGCGCGGGCGGCCTCCGGGTCGTCGACGATCGGCGCGAGGGTGCCGTCGAAGTCGAGGGCCACGACCGCACCGGAGGGATCGTCGAGGAGTGCGGTCAGCCCGGCTTTGCCGGCGGGCGTGGTCGGTTGGGGCAGCTCCATGGCCTCCAACCTAGCGACCTTTTGGCGGCGTATGGGGCGCTTCGGTGCCCAACACCTTCCGAACGAGCGGCGGATTCTGCGTGTCGACGACGATCACCACGAGCTTGGTCTGCGAGATCCCGGGGAACGCGGGCTTGACCCGGCGGATCTCGGGGAACGCCGCGGCCAGCTTCTTCGCGGCGGCTTCCTGGCCCGTCGGGTAATAGGCGGTGGTCGCCGGGACGTTGCCGTGGAAGGCCCCGGTGCCGGTCACCCGCCACCCGCCCGCGCCCAGCTTCTGCACGAGCGCGCGGGCCGCTGTCGGAGTGCGGCCTTGGTCGAGCACCACCACGTCGCCGGACTTCGCGGCGGACTGCGGGGCTGCCGGTGCGGAGGCGGCGGCCGCGGCGGGCGCCTCCGCGGGTCCCGCGGCGGCCACGGCGCTCGCGGCCGGCCCGGGGCCGAGGCGGGCGCTCGGATCGCCCGGGGTATGGCCGAACCCGGCGACAAGGCCGCCGACCAGCAGGGCCACCCCCAGCACCGCGACCGCCGACGACCCGACCGGGCCGAAGCGTTCCAGCGGTCCCGGCGGCGGTTCCGCGTCGGGGGCCTCGAGGTGGTCGGGCCGGTGCCACACCCCGGCGTCCTGTCCGAAGCCGGGGAACCCGTGGAATGCCGTACCCGGGTCGGTGAGGTCCGCGGGGCGGCGGCGGTTCCGGCGGGCGGGACGGGGGCGCATGGGCGGTCTCCGGCTGTCTGAGTGGGCGTCAGCTCCCGGGCCGGGACACCGCCGACCGGGCCCGCTGCCGCGCTTCGCGCAACCGGCGCAGCCGCTGGACCAGGACCGGGTCGTGCCGCAGGGCTTCGGGACGGTCGAGCAGGGCGTTGAGCGCCTGGTAGTAGCGGGTCGGCGAGCAGCCGAACCGGTCGCGCACCGCGCGTTCCTTGGCGCCCGCGTGCTTCCACCACTGGCGTTCGAATTCGAGGATGTCCAGCTCGCGGTCCGACAGCTCACCGCCGGCCGGGGCCGTTTCCGCGGGCGCCGGGGACGGCGCCGGGACGGCGGGGCGGCCCGGGCCGGACGGCGGCGGGGCGGCCGCGGCGTCGTCGAGCCCGGGTATGCGGGCGGTCGCGGCCGGCTGTCCGGCGGTGTTCCGATCGGTCATGCTGCCCCTCCGAGCCTCGCGCGCCTCGCCGCCGAGGCCTGTCTTTCCGGGCGCCATTCTGCCGGGCCGCACCGACGCAGCCGGGGACCGCCACCGTGGTGGGCCGGAGAAATCATCCGATTCACCCGGCTGCGCAGGGGTTCGGGGGTGAAGCGCCGGTTGTCCACGGCGCTGACAGCCTGTCAACGTACGGCCGAAAGTCCAGACACCACGCCGCCCGTTCCCGCCCCCGCGCCGCGGGCGCGCCGCGTATCGTCGCCAGACATGTCGACTTTTGCCGTTCACATCCCCGACGCGGAACTCGAAGCCGATCCGCTCGACCCGTCCCTCATCGTGTCCGGGACCCCCGAGGTCACCGGCAAGGTGCTGTGGGAGTCCGAGGACGGCAAGATCCTCCGCGGGATCTGGCAGATCACCCCGGGCGTGGTGACCGACACCGAGGCGAACGAGATGTTCGTCGTGGTCAGCGGCCGCGCGACCATCGAGGTCGAGGGTGGCGAGACGATCGAGGTCGGCCCCGGCGACGCGTGCGTGCTCGAAGAGGGCGCGAAGACCCGCTGGACCATCCACGAGACGCTGCGCAAGGCGTACGTCATCCAGCTCTGACCAGGTCCGGACGCTGCCGGCCGTTTCCATCCGTGCACGGCACGGTGGGATCGGCCGACAGCGTCCGCTCCGGTGCCGCTACGCGCTGAGCCCGATGCGGTCCCAGTGGATCAACCCGTCGTTGAAGAGTTGAAGGCCGGCGACCTTGGACGTCGACAAGGCCGCGGCGACCGCCTCCTGGTACACCCAGAACGGCATGTCCCGGTTCACCTGGAGCTGGACGCGGGTGTACGCCTCCCGGCGGGCCGCGGTGTCGGTGGTGCGGCGGGCCTCGTCCAGCGCCGCGTTGACCGCCGGGCTGTTGTAGCCGGACAGGTTGGCGAAGCTCGCGGCGTTGAGGACGTCGTAGACACCCGGTTCAGGGTCGTCGATCCACTGCTGTCCGACTGCCGCGTTCCAGGCGCCGGAGCCCTTCCGCACCGTCCCGATGTATGTGGGGACGTCGACCTCCCGGATGCTCATCGAAACACCGCGGTAGGCAGCGAGCTTGGCCTGCATGTACTGCGCGACCGCCACCGTGGTCGGCGCCGCCGGCGTCACGTAGGTGAATTCCAAGGGCTTGGCACCGTTGCCGGTCACCTCGTCGAACAGCTGCGCGGCCTGCGCGCCGTCGTTCTCCGGCGCGGCGATCTGGTTGTTGGCCAGCGGCGACGACGAGCTGAAGATGCCCTTGGCCGGAGTGCCCGCGCCTTTGTAGAACTTGTCGTTGATCTCCGAGCCGCTCAACGCCAGCGCGACGGCCCGGCGGGCCCGTGGGTCGGCAAACGGACCGGTCGCGGTGTTGAACAGCACCATCGCACCGCCGTTGAGCCGCAGTTCCTGGACATCAAGGCCGTGGTCGCGGGCAAGCGCCAGGTTCTTGGGATCGACGGTGACGGTCAGGTCCGCGTCGGTGCCCAGCCCCTTGACCGCGTGTTCGATGTCGAGTTCCGGCTTGATGATCAGTTCGTCGAGATACGGCAGCCCTTTGTCCTTCTCCCAGTAATCCGGGTTGCGGACGTAGACCTGGCGGCCTTTCGGCCCCTTGGTCCATTCCTTGAGCAGGAACGGCCCGGCGCCGACCGGCTTGTCGCGCGCCGTCCCGGCGCCGTCCAGGGTCTTGGGCGCGGCGATGAAGGACAGGTTGCGGGCCACGATGCGGTCGAAGTTCGCATTGGCCTGCCCCAGCGTGATGTGCAGGACGAGGGGATCGGCGGGATCGACGTCGAGGGCTTTGATGTTGAGTACGGCCATCGTCTGGAACGACTTGTTCGCGGGGAGCTTGTGCCATTGCCAGTTGGCCGCCACCGCCGCCGCGTCGTACGGCGTGCCGTCGCTGAACTTCACGCCCGGCCGGATCCGCAGCACCCAGGCCGCGCCTTCGCGTTCGGGTACGAGGCTTTCGGCGATGTTCGGCTGGACCGTGCCGGTGCCCGGATCGGTCCACAGCAGATTGTCGTAGACGGCGGCCAGCCGCTGGCCGTCGGCGACGTTCGCGAACATCGTCTGCGTGGGGTCGAAACTGGCCGCGTCGCCCGGCAGGCTCAGGGTCAGCGAGCCGCCCTTGCGCGGCGTGTCCGCCGGCGTCGGGGATCCTCCGCCGGACGCGCAGCCGCTGACGAGAATGCCGACGGCCGCGGCCACCGCGACGAGCCGCCCGCGGCGCGGTCGTGCGCCCCGGCCGTGTCTCGAGAATGGGGGGAGTACGCGCGAAATGCGAGTCAATGCAGGGCCAACCTTCACCTGATGGGCCGCGCCCGCGTCAACGGGCGGCTGTGGTACGCGGATCCGGGGCCGGTGCGGCTTCCGTCGGGGGGTGGTCGGCCGCTTCCGGTCGGGGTGGTGTGTGGTGCGGCGTGCTGTCCGTGCTTATCCGCGAGCCTTGGGACGGAAGGCCGTCGACAACGGTGGTGCCGGTGCGATTCCGCGGACGCGAAGCACCGGGTGGTCGAGGCGGTACGACCATCCGGTGGGACTCCGTTGCGGTGCGGTCTTTCTACCGCCCGGTGCAGGCGGGTTCCCCTCGCGCGCGGCCTACCCTGCGGGCTCTGGACAACCGGAGGTCATCGCCGCTTCGGTGCCGGAATCCTGCGGACCTTCGCGGACTCGATCAGGTAGGGGAACCCGTCGCCGTCGGGACGGACTTGGAGGATCCAATCGGGCCCGCCGGCAGGTTTCGCCACCATGACCACCCGGCCCGCCGGGCGGTACACGAAGCCGTCGCGGGTCGCGACCCAGTCGCCGACGGCGAACGGCGCGCCGGTCCGGTGGGGCTGCGTCGGCTCGCCGCGGAGCCTGCGGAGCACGGCGGTTCGGGCGCGGACCTGGCTGGGCTGGAGCACCACGATGTCGCCGTCCCGGTCCCAGGCGAACGCCGCGGCCTTCACGCGCGCTCCCGGATCCAGTCGGCGAGCCGGGCGGCGACGTTGAGCGATACGGGACCGACGTCAACGCCCACTGACCCGTCGGCGAGCAACCGGGGCTCGATTCCCGGGAGTTCGAATCCGGCCATCCGGAAAGCCGCGTGCAGGTCACGCACCGTCCCGGTCGCCGGACCTGCGGGATACCGGCGCCTGCTCGTCTCGCCCATGCCCTACCTGCCGTCCAATCGGTCAACCGCACTGTCACCGTGTGTATCTCGACCGTGGCGCAGCGCGGCTACTCTCGTAAGGCATGCCTTCCTGAAACGTGGAGGTTTCAGGGGAAATGATCTTGGCCGAGGGGGAATTCGTGCCAAACGTGAAACCGGTCGACTCGTTGGCCGCGTTGTTCGGGCGCCGCGTGCGGCTGCTGCGCGAGGCGCGCGGCTGGACGCAGGAGAAGTTGGGCGAGGAGGTGCGCGTCCACAGCACGCGGATCACGCAGATCGAACGAGCGCGGGGGCACCGGCCGACCCGAGAGCTGGCCCAAGCCCTGGACGATGCCTTGGGCGCCGACGGATGGCTCGTGGACCTGTGGGAGCACCTGATCAAGCAGGCGTTCCCGGACTGGTCACAGGAATACTTCGACAGGGCCGGGCGCGCCCTGGAGATCCGTCAGTACCTGGCGCACGCCGTGCCCGGTCTGCTTCAAACCGAGGATTATGCAAGGGCGTTGCTCCGGGTATGGCCCTCGTGGACGAGCGAGGAGCAACTGGCGGAGCAGCTCATGCTTCGGATGGGTCGTCAGGAACGACTCCGGAAGCCGGATGCACCGAAGCTGGGGATCGTGCTGGACGAAGCGGTGATCCGTCGTCCTGTCGGAGGTCCTGAGGTCATGCGGCGACAGCTTGCACGGATTCGAGACGCGGCAGATGATCCCCGAATCACCATGCAGGTGTTGTGTTTCGACCAGGGCGAACACGGGGCTATGGGTGGCTCGTTGACGCTTCTCTCCCTGCCTGGAGACGAACCCCTGGTTGCCTACACGGAAGGCGCCGACTATGGCCAACTCGTCGAAGACGCCACGGATGTTGCGCGCTATCAGACCACTTACGATCAGCTCCGGGCACTAGCCCTGCCCCCGAGCATGTCGCTCGACTTGATCGCACAAGCAATGGAGGACTTCAGCCGTGGACGTGTCCCGCCCCCGCCCCGAATCCCTCGCGTGGCGAAAGAGCAGCTACAGCAACCAAGCCGGCGGCGACTGCGTGGAGGTAGCCGACGGCTGCCCCGGTGTCGTCCCCGTCCGTGACAGCAAGGAGCCCGCGCGCGGCTTTCTCTCCGTCTCGACGTCCTCCTGGGCGACGATGACGGCCGCCCTCAAGTCGGCCGCCCGCGCATAAGCCCGGGCCGGGCGAGGCGCTTCGGGGGCGCGCCTCGTCCGGCCCGTTTTCACCGCCCGGACGGTGGGCGGCAGTCCGTTACTTGATCGATCCTGCCGTCAGCCCCGACACCACGTGGCGTTCGATGTAGGCGAAGAGCACCACGACCGGGATGATCGCGACCAGCGAGCCGGCGAACATGTACTGCCACTGCACCTCGTAGGCGCCGCGGAAGCTGTTGATGCCGACGGTCAGCGGCTGCTTCTTCGGGGTGGTGATCAAGGTCAGCGCGACCACGAACTCGTTCCACGCGGTGATGAACGCGAAGATCACCGCGGTCACGATGCCGGGCATCGCCAGCGGCAGCGTGACCCGGCGCAGCGCGCCGAAGCGCGACGCTCCGTCGATCATCGCGGCCTCTTCCAGTTCGACGGGGATCGACGCGAAGTACGCGGTGAGGATCCACACGGCGAACGCCAGGTTGAACGCGCCGTTCACGATGACCAGCGCCCACACCGAGTCGAGCAGGTCCGCGTTGTAGAACTCCCGGTACAGGCCGATCACCAGCGACGTCGGCTGGAACATCTGGGTCACCAGCACGAGCATCAGGAACGCGCCGCGTCCGCGGTAGCGGTGCCGGGCCGTGTAGTACGCGGCGGGCAGGGCCACCGCGATGACCACCACGGTGGACAGTGCGGCGACGAGCAGCGACACCTGGAGGTTGTGGCCGAGCTGGGAGTCCCGCCACACGTTCACGAAGTTCGACCACTCGAACTTCGAGGGCAGGTAGCCCGCTTCGGTGAGTTCCTCGCTGGGGCGCAGCGCGCCGAGGAACATTTCCACGTACGGGAAGAGGAACAGCAGCGCGATCGCCCACGCCGCTATGGCGACCAGCCACTTGCGGTATCCGGGGGAACGGCGACGCGGCGGGGCGGGGGCGGCCGGCGGTTCGACGCGCACGTCCTCGGCGACGACGGTGTCCGCCATGTCAGTCCGCCTCCTTGGTCGTCCAGCGGTTGACCCCGAGGTAGACCAGCACCAGGACGATGAGGATCCCGAAGTTCACCACCGACAGCGCGGCGCTTTCGCCGATGTCGGCCGCTTTGAGCTTGTACATGAACGTCGTCGTGGTGTCGGTCTCGTAGCCGGGACCGCCGCCGGTCATCGCCCAGATGATGGGGAACGAGTTGAAGACGTTGATGAGGTTGATGACGACGGCGACGAGGATCGCCGGGCGCAGCAGCGGCAGCGTCACGGACAGGTAGGTGCGCCACTTGGAGGCGCCGTCCACGCGCGCGGCTTCGTACACCTCGGCGGGGACGGTCTGGAGGCCGGCGAGCAGCGTGTACGTGGTGAACGGCAGGGACACGAACACCGCGACGCCCATCATCCACGGGAAGGCGGTGGCCGGTTTCCCGAGCCAGTCCTTGCCCTGGTCGATGATGTGCAGGTCGACCAGCAGGGTGTTCATCACGCCGTAGCTGTGGTGCAGCATCCAGCGGAACACCAGCGCGGTCATGAAGACCGACGCGGCCCACGGCACGATGAGCGCCCAGCGGGCGACCCGGCGGCCGGGGAAGTGCTGGTTGAACAGCTGGGCGAGGGCCAGTGACAGGACGATGGTGACGCCGACCACGACGACCACCCACATGACGGTGTTCCACAGCACGTGGGTGAAGTCGGGTTCGTCGAACAGCTTTTTGTAGTTGTCGGTGCCGTTGGAGCCTTTGACGACGCCGCTGCGGCGGATGCGCAGGAACGAGCTGCGCACCATCTCGTACACGGGCCACAGCACGACGAGCACGATGAGCAGGACCGCGGGGGCGATCCACGGGACGGGGCCGAGCGCCCGGCGCAGCCGGACGGGCAGGGGGCGGCGGGATCGGGCGGCCGCCCGGTCCGCCGCGGAGGCGTCCCGCGGCGGGGACGGTGGCGCGGTCTCGCGCACGGTGGTCTCCTCCCTCGGTCGGAGGGTGGTCGGCCGGGGCCGCCGCCGTCCCGCCGCGGTCCGGGCGGCGGGGTGGGCGACGGCCCCGGTCAGGGTCCGGCAGGCCGGCATTCGGACGTCGCGGCGGCTACTTCTGCTGCTGGACGGCGGCTTCGGCTTCCTTCTGGAGCTGGTCCAGGACGTCCTTCGGCGACTTGCCGGAGACGGCGAGGCCGAGCTGCTCCTTGATCTTCGGCGAGAGGACGTCCCACGCGGTGTCGTTCAGCGGGTAGAACTTCGCCTTGGGCAGCAGGTCGATGTACGGCTTGAGCGGGGCGTTGGCCGGGTCGGCGACCATCTTGGCCATGACCGACTTGGTGACCGGCGCGAACGAGTTCTCCTGCTGGAACTTCAGGGAGTTCTCGGTGTTGAAGGCGACGTCGAGGAAGGCCTTGATCTGGTCCTTCTTGCCGTTCTTCTTGAACGCCATGACCCAGTCGCAGACGCCGAGGGTCTCGGTGAGCGGGCCGGTCTTGCCCGGGATGGCCGCGGTGCCGTAGTTGAGGTTCGGGTACTTGGACTTGATCTGGGTCAGCATCGTCGGGTTGCTGTTCACCATGCCGACGTTGCCGCCGTAGAAGTCCGTGTAGACCTCTTTGCGGTCCTTGGTGCCCGGGTTGGGCTCGGTGAGGCCGGTCTTGACGAGGTTGTCGTTGATCCACGCCATGGTGTCGACGTTGGCCTGGCTGTTGACCGTGTACTTGTCACCGGTCTTGTAGCCGCCGCCGTTGCCGAGCATCCAGTTCATGAACTCGCCCTGGGCCTCCTCCTTGCCGAGCGGCAGGCCGAAGGGGGTGGCGACGCCGGCCGCCTTGAGCTTCTCGGCGTCGGCCTTGAGTTCGTCCCAGGTCTTCGGCGGCTCGGCGATGCCGGCCTTGGCGAAGAGGTCCTTGTTGTAGATCAGCTGGCGGGTGCTGGAGGTGAACGGAATTCCGTACTGCTTTCCGTTGACCGTGGCCGCCGGCAGGAACGAGTCGATGAAGTCCGCGCGCGTGGTGTCCGACATGACTTCGTCGACCGGGTAGAGGAGGTCGTCCGCGACCTTGTCCGCATATCCGCCGGTCTGCAGGATGTCCGGCAACTGGTTGTTCTGGACCATGGTCTGGACTTGCTTGTCGATGTCGTCCCAGTTGATCACCTGGAGGTCGACCTTGATCCCCGGGTATTTCGCGTTGAAATTCCCGATCACACCGTTCCAGTACTTCTGCGTGCTGCCGTCGCCGCTGCCGTAGTCGGCCACGACGAGCTTGATCGTGCCGTCCTTGGGGGCGCTGCCGCCGCCTCCGCCGGGCGCGGACGCGTTGGTGTCGTCCGTCTTGTCGTCGCTGCTGCCGCACGCCGTGAGCATCATCGTCGCGGACAGGCCGATTGCCGCCGCCGCCATGAGCTTCCGCTTCACCCTGAATCCACCTTTTCACCGGAGATCACGACTGGTGCCGTGGCCGGCTCCGGCAAAAAGCGGAGCCGCATGCTTGCCCGTGCGCATAAGTGTTTGCAAAGGGACCACTCTGCAAACGTTCAAGCAGTGACGAGCATCTTGGGACTCCACCGGTATCGAGTCAACACCCCGGCTCGCGAAAGGTCTACACCAATTCCCGGATTGGAATGATCAATTCGGCGAAGATGCACGGCAATGCGCGCCGAACCCGTACATGAACCGGCAAAAGGGGCGGCTCGGCCCGGAATTGGATCAGTAACGATTGGGCGTCGGCGGATCGGCCGCGGCCCGGATGCGGATCAACTCCGGGCCCGCGGCGGGTCGGAGGCGGTGCGGCGGCAGGTCAGACGCGCAGCACGCGGACGCCGGCGTCCTGGAACCGGGCGATCAGCGCGTCCGATGCGGAGGCATCGGTCACCAGGGTGTCGATGGCGTCGACCGCGCAGATGCGCGCGAACGCGCGTCGGCCGAGCTTGGACGAGTCGGCGGCCACGACCACGCGGTCGGCGCCCGCGGCCATCAGCTGGTTGATGCTCGCCTCGCCCTCGTGGTGGGCGCTCGCGCCGTGCTCCACGTCCACCGCGTCGACGCCGAGCATCGCGACGTCCAGGGCGACTTCGCGCAGGATGCCGGTGGCCAGCGGGCCGATCAGCTCGTAGGACTGCGGACGCGCGACACCCCCGGTGACCACGATCTTCACATGCCGGCGGACGGCGAGTTCGCCCGCGATGTTCAGCGCGTTCGTCACCACGGTGAGCGTCGTCGCGTCGCCTTCGGCGTGCAGGTCGGCGCGGGTCACCAGGGCCCGCGCGACCTCGGTCATCGTGGTGCCGCCGTTGAGGCCGACGGTCTGCCCAGGCTGCACGAGGCCGGCCGCGGCCACCGCGATCCGCTGCTTCTCGGAGGCCCGGCGCGCGGTCTTGTAGCGCAGCGGAAGGTCGTACGAGACGGAGTGCGCGACCGCGCCGCCCCGCGTGCGGGTGAGCATCTGCTGCTGGGCGAGCTGGTCGAGGTCGCGGCGGATGGTCGCCGCGGACACGTCGAGGACGCCGGCCGCCTCGTCGACGTCCAGGCGGCCTTCCTTCGCCAGCAGCTCCAGGAGCGCGCCCCAACGCTCATAGCGACTCACGCCGCACCTCCCACTTGTCGACGACATCCTGCCGGGTCGGGCGGCCCGGCTGTGCGGCGGGCGCCGCGGTCCGGCGCGCTCCGCACGCGCCAGCCTATGGCGTTCTTGCAGATTTGTGCTTTCAACTGCTATTCAATGAGCACATTCGAGCAGACAACCCCTGCCGACCTCGGCTCGGACCGCTCGTTTCACGCCACTTTCACGCCAAGAGGTCGAGACCGCTCCGCAGCCCCGGGAGGACACGCGCATGACGGCGAACGACGGAACGGGCGGCCCTTGCCTCGGCGCGGGCCACACCCTCGCCGAGATCGCCACCCAGCCCGGGCTGTGGGCGCGGGCCGCGAAGCTCGCCGCGGAGCCGCCGGCGGACCTCGCCGCCGCGCTCCCGCGGCCGGGCGAACGCGTCGCGATAGCCGGCTGCGGCACCTCGTGGTTCGTCGCGCAGGCCTACGCCGAACTGCGCGAACGCGCCGGGCACGGCTGGACGGACGCGTTCGCCGCGTCCGAGTTCCCCTACGGCCGCGCCTACGACCGGATCGTCGTGCTCACCCGCTCGGGCACCACCACCGAATGCCTCGACCTGCTCACCCGCCTGCGCACCACCTCCCCCGACGTGCCCGCCACCGCGATCACCGGCTCCCCCGGGACCCCCGTCGTCGGCGCCGTCCGGCACCTGGTGATGCTCGACTGGGCCGACGAAGAGTCCGTCGTGCAGACCCGGTTCGCCACCACCGCGCTCGCACTGCTGCGTGCCCACCTGGGCGAGGACCTGGCCGCGGCGGTCCGCGATGCGGCGGACGCGCTGGCCGAAGACCTCCCCGGCGACCTGGTCGCCGCCGAGCAGTTCACCTTCCTCGGCACCGGCTGGACGGTCGGCCTCGCCGCCGAAGCCGCCCTCAAGATGCGCGAAGCCGCCACCGCCTGGACCGAGCACTACCCGGCCATGGAGTACCGCCACGGCCCGATCAGCATCGCCGCGCCGGGCCGCGTGACCTGGGTGCTGGGCGCCGTCCCGGACGGCCTCGCCGCCGACGTCGCGGCCACCGGCGGCCGCCTCGTCACCGCGCCGGACCGCGACCCGATGGCCGAACTGGTGCGCATCCAGCGCCTCGCCGCGGCCGTCGCCTACGCCCGCGGCCTCGACCCGGACCGACCGCGCAACCTCACCCGCTCGGTGATCCTCGGCCAGGAGCAGCAGTGACGCACGCACACCCGGACCAGCTCCCCGCGCCCGGCTTCCCGGCCGACTGCGTGGTCGCCCTCGACGTCGGCGGCACCGTCGTCAAGGGCGGACTCGTCGGCGCCGACGGCACGTTCGTGCACACCGAACGCCGCCCCACCGGCCGCGAAGGCGGCCCCGCCGCGGTGACCGAGCGCATCATCGGCTTCGCCGACGACCTGCGCCGCACCGCGCTCGAACGCGGCCTCGACCCGGTCGCCGCGGGCGTCGTGGTGCCGGGCATCGTCGACGCGGCCACCGGCACCGCGGTGTGGTCCGCGAACCTCGGCTTCCGCGACCTGCCGCTGCGCGACCTGGTCGCGGAACGCCTGGGCCTGCCGGTCGCGTTCGACCACGACGTCCGCGCGGGCGGGCTCGCGGAAAGCCGGCTCGGCGCCGCGAAGGGCTGCGACAACTTCCTGTTCCTGCCGCTCGGCACCGGCGTCGCGGGCGCGTTCGTCCTCGACGGCAAGCCGTACGCGGGCGCGCAGGGCCGCGCCGGCGAAATCGGCCACATCGTCGTGCGGCCCGGCGGCGCGCCGTGCGGCTGCGGCGCGCGCGGCTGCCTCGAAACCGTCATCTCCGGCCCCGCGGTCGCCCGCATGTACGCCGAGGCCGTGCCGGGCTCGCACGCCACCGCGGCCGAAGTCGCCGCCCGGGTCGGCGCGGGCGACCCGGTGGCCGCCCGGGTCTGGGACGAGGCGGTCTCCGCGCTCGCCGACGGCCTGCTGATCGCGCTCGCGCTGCTCGACACGCGGCTGGTGGTCGTCGGCGGCGGTCTCTCACGCGCCCGCGACACGCTTTTCGAGCCGCTGCGCGCGGCCCTCGCGGAACGCGCGACCGTCCAGCACGTGCCGCGCATCGAGGCCGCCGCGCTGGGCGACGACGCCGGCTGCCACGGCGCGGCACTGCTGGCCTGGGACTTGGCCGAGGGCCTCAAGTGAGGCGCCGCACCCGGCTCCGCGGAGCCCGCGTCGTGCTGCCGTCCGGCGTGCTGGAGAACGGCGAGATCGTGGTCGCGGACGGCCTGATCGAAAGCGCCGGCCCGGCTGCCGACCCCGTCGAACCCGTCGGACCCGTGGGGCCCGTGGGACCCGTGGGACCCGTGGGACCAGCCGTCGCGGACGCCGTGCACGACCTGTCCGGGCACTGGCTGGTGCCCGGCTTCGTCGACATGCACGTGCACGGCGGCGGCGGGGCGTCGTACATGTCCGGCGACCCCGGCCAGGCGCTGCGCGTCGCGGCGTTCCACCGCGCGCACGGCACCACCACGACGATGGCCTCGCTGGTCACCGCCTCGCACGAAGAACTCGTGCGTTCCGTGGACGCGTTGGCGGGCCTCGTCGAGGACGGCGTGCTGACCGGAATCCACCTGGAAGGCCCCTACCTGAGCCGCGCACGGTGCGGCGCGCACGATCCGGAACTGCTGCGCGAACCGGACCGCGGCGAAGTCGACGCGCTCCTCAGGGCCGGCCGCGGCACCGTGCGGATGGTCACGCTCGCCCCCGAACTGGCGGGCGGCGTCGACCTCGTGCGGCAGCTGGTGGACGGCGGCGTGCTGGCCGCGGTCGGGCACACCGACGGCACGCACCGCGAGACGCAGGCGGCGATCGGCGCCGGGGCCTCGGTGGCGACGCACCTGTTCAACGCGATGCGCAGCGTCCACCACCGCGAGCCGGGCCCGGTCACCGCGCTGCTCCAAGACAGCGACGTGGTCGTCGAACTCATCAACGACGGCGTGCACCTGCATCCGGGCACGGTGAACCTCGCGTTCGCCGCGGCGGGTGCCGAGCGGGTCGCGTTCATCACCGATGCGATGGGCGCCGCGGGCATGCCGGACGGCGTCTATCCGCTCGGGCCGATGACCGCGCGGGTCGAGGGCGGGATAGCGCGGCTTGCGGACGGGGATTCGATCGCGGGCAGCACGCTCACGCTGGACCGGGCGCTGCGTACCGCGGTGCGCGACAACCATCTGCCGATCACCGACGCCGTCCGGGCGCTGAGCACGACGCCCGCGCGGGCGCTCGGCCTCGGCGACCGGGTCGGCGCGATCGCCCCCGGCCTGCAGGCCGACCTGGTGGTGCTGGACGCCGACTTGCGGGTCGCCGGAGTGCTGTGGGGCGGGCGCTGGGTCGGGGAGGCGCCGCCGCGCCGGATCCGGCCGGACGGGCGGTGAGGGCGTGACCGCGCCGTCGCCGGGGAGCCCGTCCGGGGAGTCCGGCATACCGCCGGCTCCGGCCGGCCCGCCTCGCCTGCCGTCCCGGGTGGCCGCGTGATCGTCACGGTCACCGCGAATCCCGCGCTGGATGTCACCTACCACCTCGACCGCGTCGCGTGGCACGGCAGCAACCGCGTCGAGCGCGTCGCCGCCCGAGCGGGCGGCAAAGGCGTCAACGTCGCCCGGGTGCTGGCCGCGCTCGGCATACCGGCCGCGGTGCTCGGTCCGGTCGGCGGCCGCACCGGCGAGCAGATACGCGAGGACCTCGCCGCGGCCGGACTCCGCGACGCCACCGTCCCGGTCGCCGCGGAAAGCCGCCGCACCACCACCGTCGTCGACGCGTCCGCCGACGACGCGACGGTCTTCAACGAAGCCGGTCCGCACCTCGGCGATGCCGACTGGGCCCGGCTCCGGGACGCCTACGACGCACTCCTCGGCGACGCCCGCGGCGTCGCGCTGTGCGGCAGCCTTCCGCCCGGCGCACCCGCCGGCCTCTACGCCGGCCTCGTCCGCCGCGCTCGCGACGCGGGCGTCCCGGTGCTGCTGGACACCTCCGGACCGGCCTTCCACGCAGGGCTCGCCGCCGGCCCCGACCTCGTCAAGCCGAACGCCGACGAACTCCGCGACGCCACCGGCGAATCCGATCCCGGGCAGGCGGTGGCCGCATTGTCCGCGAGACTCCGTGCCGCGGGCGGCGGCGCGGTCGTCGCGTCGCTCGGCCCCCGCGGACTGCTGGCCGCCACCGGGGCGGGCTGGTGGCGGGCGCGGCTGCCGTACGCGATCCGCGGCAACCCGACCGGCGCGGGCGACGCGGGCGTCGCGGCGCTGCTGGCCGGGCTGACCGCGGGCCGGCCGTGGCCGGATCTGCTCGCCGAAGCGGTCGCGTGGTCGGCCTCCGCGGTCGCCGCACCGCTCGCCGGCAGCGTGGACCGCACGACCTACGCGACCGCCCGCGCCCATGTGCTGGTCAGCGCCACGGAGCCTCCCGAAAGCAGGCCCCCCGGCAGCGGACCCCCGGAAAGCGGCCCCTCGGACGGCGGCCCCTCGGAAAGGAACTGCCATGCCGCTCACGGTGACCGGTGAGATCGTCGGGTCCGCGCGCAAGGCCGGGCGCGGGGCGGGCGCGTTCAACGCGATCACGCTCGAACACGCCGAGGCCGTCGTCGCCGGTGCGGAGGCGGCCGGACTGCCGGTGGTCCTCGCCCTCAGCGAGAACGCGGTCCGGTTCCACGGCGGACGGCTGCGTCCGCTCGCCGCGGCGTGCGCGGCCCTCGCCGAAGACGCCGCGGTCCCGGTCGGCCTGCACTTGGACCATGTGGTGTCCGAAGACCTGCTGCACGCGGCGGCCGGGACGGCGATCAGCTCGGTGATGTTCGACGCGTCGAAGCTGCCCTACGCCGGCAACGTCGCGGCCACCCGCGCCGCCGCCGCGTGGGCGCACGACCGCGGGCTGTGGCTGGAAGCCGAACTCGGCCAGGTCGGCGGCAAAGCCGGCGAACCCGCCCTCGACGCGCACGCGCCCGGCGCCCGCACCCGGCCGGACGAGGCCGTCGAGTTCGTCGCCGCGACCGGCGTCGACGCCCTCGCCGTCGCGGTCGGCAGCAGCCACGCGATGACCACGCGCACCGCCGCCCTCGACCACGCGCTGATAGCCGAGCTGCGCGCCGCGGTCGGCGTACCGCTCGTGCTGCACGGCTCGTCGGGAGTGCCGGACGGCGAACTCCGGCAGGCCACCGCGCACGGCATGACCAAGATCAACGTCGGGACGGCGCTCAACATCGCCTTCGACGGCGCCCTGCGCACGGAGTTCGCCGCCCACCCGGACCGCAAGGACCCGCGCCCCGCCCTGTCCCGGGCCCGCGACGCGATGGCCGAAACCGTGCGGCACTTGCTGACGGTGATCACCGCGACCCCCGGCCCCGCACCGGCAGGCTGAGCCCGTCCCGGACCCCGTTCCGGCCCCGGTGCCGGGCCCTGTGCCAGGCCCTGTGCCGGGTCCGGCTCACAGCTCCAGAATCGCCCGCAGCGCGATCTCCACGCGCTCCATCGTGTCGACGTCCACGCGCCCGAGCAGCTTGCCGTGGTCGAACCGGGCCTGCCGGAAACCGGCGACGTCGGGCACCCCGACGACACCCTCCACCGGCTCGGTCAGCGGCACCGTCACCAACGACTCGGGGAACGTGCCGGGCTCGTGCACGACCACGCACAGCGCCTGCCCGTAGAGCGCGGTCACCTCGTCGGCCCCGACCACCAGCACGGTGCGCTCGCGGCCCACCGTGGGAATCCGCCAGACCTGGCCGCGCCTCATCGCAAATCCGTCTCTGCCGCGTGCAGCACGTCGTCGGGCGGCGGTGCCGGAGGCCCGGCGTCGGCCACTTCCCGCATCGCGTCCATCAGGAGCGCCGACCGCAGCGCCTTGACGATGTACGCCTCCAGATCGCCGCCCGAGGCTTCGCGCACCGCGGCCGCCAGGTCCTCCGGCAGCGACAGCGCGACCTCCACGACCGCCATGGCCGACCCCCTCCCCTCGTCGTCCCTCGTCCCGAGGATCCGCCCGGGTCCCGGCCCGGCACGGCCCCAAGGTAGCGGGTTCCCGGCCGCGTCCCGGACCGCCGCGGCCGGAAGCCGGCGTCCGACGCGGATCCGCGCCCCGATCCGCACCGGATCGGCCCGCGGTCGGCGCGCCGCGGATGAGCAGGCGCCCTCCCGGGTAACAGTGGGCGCATGTTGGGACTGCCGGACTCGATCCACGCCTTTCTGTTCGACCTCGACGGAGTGCTCACGCAGACCGCGAAAGTGCACGACGCCGCCTGGAAGGACATGTTCGACGGGTTCCTGCGCGCCGAGGCGGCGCGCACCGGAACCCCGTTCGTGCCGTTCGACGCGGGCGCGGACTACGACACCTACGTGGACGGCAGACCCCGCCTGGACGGCACCCGCGGCTTCCTCGCCTCGCGCGGCATCACGCTGCCGGAAGGCGACCCGGGCGACCCGCGGGGCACCCGCACCGTCTACGGCCTGTCCAACGAGAAGAACGACACGGTGCTGCGGATGATCCGCGAGCAGGGCGTCGAGCCGTACGCGGGCTCGCTCGACTACGTCCGCAAACTGCAGGCCCTCGACGTGCCGCGCGCCGTCGTCTCCTCCAGCGCCAACTGCCGCGACGTGCTGCACGCCGCCGGATACGACGGCCTGTTCGACGTGATCGTCGACGGCATCGTGGCGCACGACGAGAACCTGCCGGGCAAGCCCGCCCCGGACACCTTCCTCGCCGCCGCCCGCAAGCTCGGCTGCACGCCCGCCGAAGCCGTGGTGTTCGAGGACGCCTTGGCCGGCGTCGCGGCGGGCCGGGCGGGCGGCTTCGGGTACGTCGTCGGCGTCGACCGGGTCGGCCAAGCCGACGCCCTTCGCGAGCACGGCGCGGACACCGTCGTCACCGACCTCGCCGACCTGCTCGACCCGCGGCACCCGCACGACCCGGAGGACCCCTCATGACCGCGCCCGACGCCTACACGGTCGAACCGTGGGGGCTCACCGAAACGTCCCTCGACCTCGACGTACTCGCCCGCGCCGAATCGGTGTTCGCGCTGTCCAACGGGCACGTCGGGCTCCGCGCCAACCTCGACGAAGGCGAGCCGCACGGCCTGCCCGGCACCTACCTCAACGGCGTGTTCGAACTCCGGCCCCTGCCGTACGCGGAAGCCGCCTACGGGCAGCCGGAATCCGGCCAGAGCGTCATCAACGTCACCAACGGCAAGATCATCCGGCTGCTGGTCGACGACGAGCCGTTCGACCTGCGGTACGGCGACCTCAGCGAGCACCAGCGCCGCCTCGACTTCCGGGACGGCATGCTCCGCCGCCGCGCGGAATGGACGTCCCCGGCGGGCCGCTCGGTGAGGGTCACCTCGACACGCCTGGTGTCCCTCACCCAGCGCGCCGTCGCCGCCATCGCCTACGAAGTCGAACCGCTCAACGGTCCCGCACGCATCGTCGTGCAGTCCGAACTCGTCGCCAACGAGCAGCTTCCGGCGTGGACCGGCGACCCGCGCGCCTCCGCGGTCATGGAAGCACCGCTGGTCGCCGAGCAGCACACGCACAACACCGACGCCAAGGCGCTGCTGGTGCACCAGACGCGGTTCAGCGGCCTGCGGGTCGCCGCCGCGATGGACCACGAAGTCGACTGCCCCGCCGACTTCCAGGGCGAGGTGGAAAGCGACCCCGACCAGGCCCGCTACAGCGTCACCACGGTCCTCCAGCCCGGCCAGAAGCTGCGGCTGGTGAAGTACATCGCCTACGGCTGGTCCGCCGCGCGCTCCCTCCCCGCGGTCCGCGACCAGGTCGCCGCCGCGCTCACCGCCGCCCGGTTCACCGGCTGGGACGGCCTCGTCAACGAGCAGCGCCAGTACCTCGGCGACTTCTGGAAGCGCTCGGACATCGAGATCGACGGCGACATGGAACTCCAGCAGGCCATCCGGTTCGCGCTGTTCCACGTCCTCCAGGCGGGCGCCCGCACGGAGGAACGCGCCATTCCCGCCAAGGGCCTCACCGGCCCCGGTTACGACGGCCACTGCTTCTGGGACACCGAGACGTTCGTGCTCCCGGTGCTGACCTTCTGCCTGCCCGACGCGGTCGCCCAAGCGCTGCGCTGGCGCCACTCGACGCTGCCGCTCGCCCGCGAACGCGCGAGCCAACTCGGCCTGGCCGGCGCGGTGTTCCCGTGGCGGACGATCCGCGGCGAGGAGTGCTCGGGCTACTGGCCGGCCGGCACCGCGGCCTTCCACATCGGCGCCGACATCGCCCGCGCCGTCGAACGCTACGTGCGGGCCAGCGGCGACATCGATTTCGAGCGCGACTTCGGCATGGAGATCCTCGTCGAAACGGCGCGCATGTGGCGGTCGCTCGGCCACCACGACGCCGAAGGCCTGTTCCGCATCGACGGGGTGACCGGGCCCGACGAGTACAGCGCCATCGCCGACAACAACATGTACACGAACCTCATGGCACAGGCGAACCTCCGCGCGGCCGCCGACTCGGCCACCCGGCACCTGCACGAAGCCGGCGCGCTGGGCGTGGACACCGAGGAGATGGCGGGCTGGCGCGACGCCGCCGCGGCCATGTTCCTGCCGTACGACGACAAGCTCGGCGTGCACTGCCAGTCCGAAGGCTTCACCAACCACGAGATGTGGGACTTCGACAACACGCCGCCGGAGAAGTACCCGCTGCTGCTGCACTTCCCCTACTTCGACCTGTACCGCAAGCAAGTCGTCAAACAGGCCGACCTGGTGCTCGCCATGCAGGTGCGCGGCGACGCGTTCACCGCCGAGGAGAAGGCCCGCAACTTCGCCTACTACGAGCGCCTTACGGTGCGCGACTCGTCGCTGTCCGCCTGCTCGCAGGCCGTCATCGCGGCCGAGGTCGGGCACCTCGACCTGGCCTACGACTACCTCGCCGAAGCCGCCCTGATGGACCTGCACGACCTCGGCGGCAACACCAAGGACGGCCTGCACATGGCCTCGTTGGCGGGCGCGTGCATCGCGCTGACCGCCGGGTTCGGCGGACTCCGCGACCACGACGACCACTTGGTGTTCCGGCCGCGCCTGCCGTCCGGGCTGTCCCGGATCGCGTTCTCGATGATGCTGCGGCGCGATTCGCTGCTGTACGTCGAGATCACGCCCTCACATGCGACCTACGAACTGCGCCAGGGCGACAGCATGACGCTCATGCACGACGAGGAGGAAGTGGAAGTGGTCCGGGGCCGCCCGGTCAGCCGCCCGATCCCGCGCCCGGTGCCGCTGGAACGCCTCCACCAGCCGCCGGGCCGCGAACCGGCGCGCCGCCACGCGCAGTCCGGCCCGAACGTCGGCTCGGGCGCCGAGCCCGCGCTGCACGACGCCGACCTGTGACGCCGGTGCTGCCCATCTCGTTCCTGACCGACTACGGCACGGCGGACGGCTTCGTCGCGGCGTGCCGCGGTGTCATGGCCCGGATCGCCCCGGAGGCCCGGGTCCTGGACATCACCCACGAAGTCCCGCCGGGGGACATCCGGCGCGGCGCGCTGCTGCTCGCCCAGACGCTCCCTTATCTCCCGCCGGGGGTGCACGTCGCGGTCGTCGATCCGGGGGTGGGGACGGCACGGCGCGGCGTGCTGGTGCGCACGTCCGAACACCTGCTGGTGGGGCCGGACAACGGGCTGCTGCCGTGGGCGGCGGACGCGCTGGGCGGGATCCGGGAGGCGTACGAACTCGGCAACCCCGCGCTGATGCTGCCGCAGGTGTCCGCGACCTTCCACGGCCGCGACGTGTTCGCGCCGGTCGCCGCGCATCTCGCCACGGGGACGCCGCCGTCCGAGGTCGGGCGACGCCTCGATGCCGGGAGCCTGGTGCGGTTGGCCGATCCGGTCGCCTACGTGGACCGCGGGACGGGCTACGCCGAAGTCCTCACCGAGGACCGTTTCGGGAACGTGCAACTGTCCCTGGCCGAAAGCCACATCCGCGAGCTGGGCGTGGAACGCGGCGGCGCCTTGGACGTCGAGGCCGGCGGCGACGTGCACTGGGTGCCGTACCGCCGCACGTTCGGCGACGTGGCCGCGGGTGCGCTCGTGGCGCTGCTGGACTCGGCCGGGTACGTCGCGCTCACCGTCAACGGCGGCGACGCGGCACGCGCTCTCCGCGTGCGGCCGGGCGACCCGGTCAAACTCCGGCGGCCGGACAGCGGCACGGGAGCGGTGTAACAGGCTGTGCGCGACGGGGGCGGGCGGTACGGCCCGCCCCCGGCCGACGGCTACTTCTTCGGCCCTATCCACATCTTGTCGACGGCGACGTTGCACGAGTCGCCGGGCTGGCAGGTGAGGCTGACCGCGTTGGTGCCCTGGTTGAGGTCGACCGTGCGGTACGTGGTGTACCAGCTGTCCGGGCTGCCGGTGCCGTACATGTTGAGCTGGCCGTACTTCGGGTCGCCGTTGGCGCTGACCGTGAGGGTGCGCTTGGCGCGGTTGGCGCCGCTGGTGACCGGGTCCGGGTTGGCGTACAGGACGTACAGCGAGTACGTGCCCTTGGCCGGCGCCTCGACGGTGATCGTGATGGACGCGCCCGGCGTGGCCGGCACGTTGACGAAGCCGCTGCCGCTGAACTTCTGGGCGTTGTTGGCGACCGCGGCACCGCCGGCGAGCTGCGCGCTCTCCGCCTCGTTCTCGCCGAACTTGTCGGGTGCCGCCGTCGTCGCGGGCGCGGAGGTCTGCGGCTGCGTCGAGGCGGGTGCGGTACTCGGCTGCTTGGCCGTCGGCGAGGCGGACTCGTTGCCCTTCGCGTCGTCGCCGCCCGAGTTCATGGCGAGCACTCCGGCGATCACCGCGATGACGACGACCACGGCGACGACCGCGCCGATCAGCGGGCCGCGGCCGCGCGAGCCGCCGCCCCGGCCGCCGTGCCCACCGCCGTCGCGGCGCTGCGGCGGCACACCCGGCGGCGCGGACGCGGGTCCGCCCGGTATGGCCTGGGTGGCCTGCGAAGCTTGTCCGGCCGCTCCCGAGGCAAAGGCCTGGGTCTCCGGTCCGGGGGGCGAGCCGTAAGGCTGCGGCTGCCCGTAGCGGGTCTGCCCGACCTGCACATACGGCGATGTACCGAACCCCGACGGGGGCGCAGACGGGACGCCGCCTTGCGCCTCACCCGGGCCGGGGCGGTAGAGGTAGCCGTACGGGTCCTCCGGCTCTCCCTCGGTACCCACCGTCATCGGGTTCGCCCTTCCTGTGAGACTGACTTCGTACGCTCCGTGCGGTCCACTAACGGCGCACGGCTATCGATTCGCGTCGACAGGCCGACGCATCACACTAACGGGCGACGGACGACGGGATGGCCACTGTCCATCGCCTGGACGACAAACATCCGCCCCACGGTTGGGCCGTACGGCGGCAATCGCCCCGCTTTCCGGCGAACATGCGTGCCCCTTTGCGACGCTTTTCCGACGTTCCCGCGACAGGTCCGAACGGGCGATCCGCCCCGTCAAGACCGAGATGCGCACACCTGTCGGAGCGGCGGCCGGGTCGGCGACCGGGTCGGCCGTCAGCCTGCTTGGCGCTGGGCGCGCTCGCGGCCGCGCTTCTGCCGGTACATGCGCTCGTCCGCAATCCGCAGCAGGTCTTCCGGTTTCTCCGCGGAGTCCGCCCACGCAATGCCGAAGCTCGCGCCGTCCAGCGGCACCATCTCGCCCTCGGCGCGGATCGGCAGCGACAGCGCGCGGCGCAGCCGGACCGCGAGGTCGTGCGCCTCGTCGCGCCCGATGCCGTCGGCGAGCACCACGAACTCGTCCCCGCCGAGCCGGGCGACGGTGTCGCCTTCGCGGACCGCGGCGGTGAGGCGCCGGGCGACCTCGACGAGCACGGCGTCGCCGACGTGGTGGCCGTAGTCGTCGTTGATGCGCTTGAAGCCGTCGAGGTCGCAGAAGAGCAGTGCGAGGCCCTTCCCGTCGCCGTGCGCACCGTGCGGACCGTGCGCGTGCGTGTGCATGGCGTGCTGGCCGTGCGCGGCCATCCCGCCGGGGTGCAGGAGCGCGGGGGACTGCGCGGGGACCGGGCCGGCGCCGACCTCGGCGAGCCGCGGGGCCCGGGTGAACGTGGCGTCGAGGCGGGCCCGGAGTTCGCGGCCGTTGGGCAGCCCGGTGAGCGGGTCGTGGCTGGCCTGGTGCACGAGGGCCTGCTCGCGTACCCGGCGGTCTTCGACGTCCTCGACGTGGGTGAGCAGGAACCGCGGGTTCCCGTCGCCGTCGCCGACGTGCGAGGTCCGCAGGGACACCCAGCGGTAGGTGCCGTCGCTGCGGGCGAGCCGCAGTTCCGTGCAGCCTTCGGTGGGTGCCGTGCCGCCGAGGTGGCCGACCAGCAGGTCGATGTCGTCCTGGTGCACGACGGCGGCCAGGCCGAGGCGGCGCAGGACCGGCGCCGGGTAGCCGAGCATGCGGCACAGGGCGTCGTTGGCGCGCAGCAGCTTGCCGCGTTCGCGGCCGAGCACGCCGGTCATGACCATGCCGCTCGGCGCGTATTCGAAGGCGTGCCGGAAGCTCTCCTCGCTGGCCCGCAGCGCATGCTGCTCGTCTTCGAGCCGGGCGAGCGCGCGCACCATCTCGGCGCGCAGCCGGGCGTTGTCGACGGCGATGGCGGCTTGGGCGGCGAACATCCCGAGCACCTCGCAGCGCCACGGGCCGGGCCTGCGGCCGTCGACGGGGAGGTCGACGGACAGTACGCCGACGAGTTCGCCTTCCGGGGTGGTGAGGGGGGCGAGGAGCGCGTCGTAGGGGTGCCAGGCGTCGGGGTGGTCGCTGACCGGGATGTCCGGCACCCAGGCGGGGACGCGGCCGTGCGGGTGCGGGCCCTGTCGGTGGCTCAGGAATCGGAGCGGTCCCCAGTGCTCGGCGGAGGCGAGGAGGCGCTCCCAGTCGGCGCGCGGGCCGACGCGGCCGACGAGTGCGGCGGAGAGGTCGCGGGCCCGGTCGTCGGCCACGCCCGCGCGGTGGTCGCCGCCGGCCACCGCGGACACTTCGAGGTCGCCGTCCGCGCGGACGACGTTGACCGCGGCGGCGTTGAAGCCGAGCCCGGACACGACGCCGTCCACCACGGCTTGCAGGGTGTCGCGCAGGTCTCGCGTGGCGTTGAGGTCCGCGACGACCCGGTAGAGGAGGCGGAGGGTCGCCAGCCGGACGTGGGTTTCCGTCTCGGCGGTCATCGGTCTCCCCGAGCGAGGGCGAAGGTGCTTCTGGGGTGGTTCTCGTTCATCGGTGCTCGTGTGAGCGTCTTCTGAACAGATATCGTCCGATTCCAGGGAAACTGAATCACAGGGGGCACAGAATCGGCGACGTACTGTCATCGATACCGGGCTTACTGTGAGCCACCTCACGCGTCACACCGTATCGGGCTGCACAAACCGTTTCGCTGGTGACGCGGAGCGCGCTCATTCAACCGCCTGCGGACCGGGCCGGGCAACGGGAATCCGTGAGGGCCCCGCGGAGAGATCACGACGACCCCGTGAAGGCCCGCGACGACCACGAACCGGCGGGCAGCGAACCCCCTCGGCCGGAGCCCCCGGCCTCGATCGTCGAACCCGCGCGGCGCGGCCTCGGTCGGCCACCTGTCTCTCTCCTCCCCCCCCGGCGCCCGAACAGGTCTCGCATCCGCGCGGCTCCCGTACCGCCCCGGCCCCTCAGCCCAGTCCCAGCCCCCGCAGCGCGAACTCCACGACGCGGGCCGTCTCCTCCGGCCCCGGCGCCGTCCGGGCGCGCAGGTGGTCGTGAAGGCAGGCGACGGTCAGGCGATAGACGGTCAGAGCGTCGGCATCGGCATCGGGGCGGCCCGCGTCCGCGGCGCCCGCCGACGCGTACACCTCCGCCAGCACCTCGCGCAGCGGGCCGATCATCGCCTCCGCCGAGTTCCGCTGCTCGGTCGGGAACTGTTCGGCGAGGCGGTCCTGGTGGGCGAGGAACGGCCGGGTGCGCGCCGCCGCGACCGGGTCGCCCGCCTGCGCGAGGACGCCTTCGATCCAGGCGCGGACCCGGCCCGCGGGGTCCCGAGCGGCGGCGATCCGGTGCCGCAGGTAGTCCGCCATCCGGCGGCGGCCGTCGTCGAGCAGCGCGACGAGCAGTTCGTCCTTGGAGCGGAAGTGCCGGTAGAACGCCTGGTTCGACAGCCCGGACTCGCGCAGGATCTCGCGCACCGTCGGGTCCAGGCTCCCGGTCCGCTCGACGACCCGGTACGTCGCGTCGACCAGCCGCTGCACCTCTTCCGCGTACACCGCCCACCGCGCCGCCAGCGGCCGCTGCACCGCCTCGCGCACCAGCCCCTCCGGCACCCGCGCACCGTCCGGCCGCTCCCCGCCGCCGGCGCCTTCCGCACCCTCGCCGCGCATCCCCGCTCCCGCCCGCCCGCAGTTCCCGCCCCGGAACTCTTCCGGTCCGGAACGCCGGACGCTACTCTCCGGAACAACGTTCTCATACTTGTGGTGCTTGTTCCGGACGGCGTCTCGGAGGCGTGCGTGCAACGCGAAACCCTGTGGACCGGTATCGGCGGCCAAGGCGTCCAGCTCGCCACCGAACTCCTCGCGCACGCGGCCGTCGCGGAGAGCCGGCACGCGATGTTCTTCGGCTCGTACGGCGGCATGATGCGCGGCGGCAACTCCGAGACCACGCTCGTGCTCGGCGACACCCCCGTCGAGTCCCCACCCACCGTCGGCAGCGCCTGGGCGGCGGTGGTCCTCCATCCCGCCCACGCCGCCGGGCCCCTGGCGAAGCTCCGGCCGGACGGGCTGCTCGTCGCAAACGCGACGCTCGACGCCGACCCCGGCACCCACCCCGGCCCGGCCGTCCGCATCCCCGCGACCGAACTCGCCACCGGCGTCGGGAACCCGAACGCGGTCGGCATGGTCGCGCTCGGCGCGTTCGCGGCCGCCACCGGCATCGCCGCGCTGGACACGCTGATCCGCGTCCTGCCCGACGTGCTGCCCGCCTACCGGCACCGCCACATCCCCGTCAACGAAGCCGCCCTGCGCGCCGGCCACGAGGCCGCCACCCCGCTGCTCGACGCGTGGGCGACGACGGGAGTCCCGGCATGAGCGAATCCCCCGACGAGCCCGCCGTCAGCCTCGGCACCCTCGTCATCGACACCGAAGCCTGCAAGGGCTGCGAACTGTGCATCGACGCATGCCCGCCGCGCGTGCTGCGCATGACCACCAACGAGGTCAACGAACGCGGCTACCGCTACCCGCAATTGCTGCCCGGCTGCATCGCCTGCAAAGCGTGCACGGCGATCTGCCCCGACTTCGTCTTCCAGGTCTACCGGTACACCGAGCCGCAGACCCACGACACCGCCGGAGGCCCCGCATGACGCCCGCGATCATGCCCGGCTCCGCGGCCATCGCCGAAGCCATGCTCGCGGCCGGCTGCCGGTTCTTCGCCGGCTACCCCATGACCCCGTTCACCGAGGTCCTGGAGACCATGGCGGCGCGCCTGCCGGAGGTCGGCGGGGTCTGCGTCAACGCGGAAAGCGAGCTGGAGGCCGTCGGCATGGCCTGGGGCGCGGCGGCGACCGGCACCCGCGCGGCCACCGGCTCCACCGGGCAGGGGCTGTCGCTCATGCAGGAGTCCCTCGCCGAAATCGTGTACGCGAGGCTCCCACTGGTCGTCCTCAACATGGCCCGAGCACAGGGCGACTACTTCCAGGCCACCCGCGGCGGCGGGCACGGCGACTACCGGCACCTCGTGCTGGCTCCGGCCGGCGTCCCGGAAGCCGTCGAACTCACCCAGCGCGCCTTCCATCTGGCGGACAAGTGGCGCAGCCCGGTGCTGGTCATGGGCGACTACTACCTCGCGCACACCCACCAGTCGGTCACCGTCGAGCCTTGCGACTTCGGCCCGCTGCCGCCGCGCGACTGGGCGTTGGACGGCAGGTCCGGCGGCACCGGCGCGGCCAAGCTGATCTCGCCGCTGAGCGACGCCAAACAGCGCCACGCCGCGGGCCGCGCGGACGCGGGCTACGACCTCGCCGAGTTCTACCACCGGCACGTCGACGCGATGGAGCGCATGGTCGCCGAGGAAACCCCCTTGGCGGAGAGCGCGTTCACCGACGACGCGGACGTGGTCGTGATCGCCTACGGCACACCGGGCACCTACGTCCGCCAAGCCGTCCGCGAACTCCGCGCCGAAGGCCGCCGGATCGGCTACATCCGCCCCATCACCCTCGTCCCGTTCCCCTCCGGAGCCGTCGCCGAGGCGGCCCGACGGGCCCGTGCGGTCGCCGTGTACGAGAACAACCGCGGCCAAATGCTCGACGACGTCCGGCTCGCCGTCCTCGGCACCGCGCCGGTGCACTTCATCGGCGGCCTCAGCCTCGACCCGTCCGGCTTCGGCATCGCGCCGGACCTCGACGTGGCCGTCCTGCGGCGGCGCATCACCGCCGTCCACGACGCGGCCGTGGGCGACTCCGCCACCGTCGGGAGGACCTCGTGACCGGCAAGCGGCTCCCCCTCACCCCCGTCGTGCCGACGGACGCCCCGCCGTCCTGCGGGGCACGCCTCGTACACGACTTCACCCCGGCGCTCATCGACGTGGGCGCCCACCACCTGTGCCCGGGCTGCGGCGAGCCGATCGCCATGCGGTCGATGGTCGAGCAGGTCGAGGAACTCGGCCAGGTCGACCGGGCGATCGCGGTGTTCGGCATCGGCTGCTACACCGCGTATTCCAACAACCTCGACATCGAGGTCCTGCAAGCGTTGCACGGCCGTGCGCCCTCGCTGGCCACCGGAGTCAAACGCTGCCGCCCCGACACGCTGGTGTTCACCGTGCAAGGCGACGGCGACATGGTCAACGAAGGCCTGCAGGAGGTCGTCCACGCGGCGGCCCGCGGCGAGAACATCACCTGCTTCATGCTCAACAACGGGGTGTTCGGCGAGACCGGCGGCCACCTGACCGCCGCGACCGTGCTCGGCCAACGCACCAAGAACACCCTCGGCGGGCGCGACGCGGCCGCCCACGGCCATCCGATCCGGCTCGCCGACCTGATCGCGGGCCTGGACGGCGTCGCCTACGTCGCCCGCGCCGCGGTCAACAACGCCGTCAACATCACCCGCGCCAACCGCATGATCAAGGACGCGTTCCGGGTGCAACGCGCCGGACTGGGCTTCTCCTTCGTGGAAATCCTCACGATGTGCCCGACCGGCTGGTTCGTCGACACCACCGAAGCCCCCGCATACCTCGACGACGTGGTGGCGCACACCCACCGGCCCGGCGTCCTCAAAGACCTCCGCAAAGACCTCCGCAAAGACCCCGGCTCCACCCGCGGCAGCACGGACAAAGGACTTCCCTCATGAACGCACCGCTCGTCGTCGGCATCATGCATCCGCCGACCTGGGACGCGCGCCCGCCCGAACGCGTCGCCGCGGACATCGACGCGCTGCGCGCGCTCGACCCGCGCATCGAGATCGTCGACTGCCGCTACACCGAGGACTTCGCCCTGCGCACCGAACGCGGCCGCCCAGGTTCCGCGGAGGACGCCGAACTACGCTCCCGCGCTCCCGAACTGACTGCCGATCAGGTCGCCGCTCTGGCCCGCGTCGAGGTGGCCTTGGTCGCCGACCTCCCCTTCGACGTGGCGGACCACGCGCCCCGCCTGCGCTGGGTGCAGAGCGTCGCCGCGGGCAACGGCCAGCTGCTGTCCTCGGGTCTGCCGACCGCGCGCATCACCGCGACCACGGCCGCGGGCGTCAACGGCGTCCCCATCGCCGAGTTCGCGTTCGCGCGCCTGCTCGCGCACTACAAGGGCCACCGCGAACTCGCCGAGCGGCAGCGCGCGCACACGTGGAAGGCCGTGTTCGGCACGCTCGCGTCCGGCCGCACGCTGGGACTCGTCGGCGTCGGCGGCATCGGCAGCGAGATCGCCAAGCGCGCCCAGGCGTTCGGGATGACGGTGTACGCGACACGGCGCCGCACCGACACCCCGGCCCCGCACGTCGACCGCCTCTTCGCCCCGAGCGACCTGCACACCATGCTCGGCCTGTGCGACGCGGTGATCTCGGCGGCTCCCGAGACCGCGGACACCATCGACACGATGGACGCGGCAGCCTTCGCGGCGATGAAGCCGGGCGCCTACTACTGCAACGTCGGGCGCGGCTCGTTCGTGGTCGAGAAGGACCTGATCGAGGCCCTGGAATCGGGGCACTTGGCCGCGGCGGCGATCGACGTCGCCCGCGCCGAGCCGCTGCCCGCCGACGACCCGCTGTGGGACGCCCCCAACCTGGCGATCTCCGCCCACTGCTCCAGCGACGGCCGCGACCACTTCACGGGCGTGTACCGGCTGTTCCGGGAGAACCTGGCCCGCTACCTCGCGGGCGAACCGCTGCGCAACACCGTCGACCCCGACGCGGGCTACTGACGCCCCGTCCGATTCTGCGAGGAGACCGGCATGAGCGAGCAGCACCAGCCCATCGAGGGCGGGACCGCGGAGCGCAAGCTCGGCGGCATCGGCAGCAGGATCCTGTTCGAGGACGCCAAGGTCCGCATCTGGGAACTGGCGCTCGCCCCCGGCGAGCGCAGCGACGTGCACCGGCACGACCTCGACTACTACCTCGTGCAGATCGGCGGCGACCGGATCGCGGTGGAGCCCGAACCGGACAGCGCGGGCGAGTACCGCGACTACTTCGCGGCGGACGTCGTGCCGGGCGTCGTGGTGCCGATGAAGCGGGGCGGCGTGGAGACCGCGGTCAACGTCGGCGAACAGCCGTACTACGAGATCATCGTGGAGTTGAAGGACGCCTGACCGGCGACGGCCGGCCCGGGGACGCGGCTCTTTTCAGCATCCCCTCCGGCTCGTAACGTACCTGGGTCGGGCGGGTGCACGACCGGGCGGCCGCGCGGGCACGAACAGGGAGGTACGGGGTGGGGCAGGGACTCGTCATCGGGGAGGTCTTCGCCGGTGCGGCACGGGCCGTCCCCGGCCGCGCCGCGGCAATCCTGGGCGACCGGAGCGTCACCTTCGCCGAGCTCGCCGCCGACGGCGACCGCACGGCGCGGGCGCTGCTCGGCTACGGCGTCTCCCCCGGCGACCGCGTGGTCTGCTGGAACGCGACGTCGCTCGACATCCTGCCGGTGTTCGCGGCGCTGGCCCGGATCGGCGCGGTATACGTGCCGATCGGGCCGGCGCTGCCGCCGGACGAAGCGGAGAGCCTGATCCGCACCGCCAAACCGGCGCTGCTGATCGGCGACGAGCGGGTCGCCGCGGACGAGGTCGGCGAACGGACGGGCGTGCCCGTGCTGTCGCTCGCCGACCTGCGCGAACTCGCCGCGGACGAGCCCGCCGAGGCCCCGGACGTACCGGAGCCGAAGGAGACCGACCCGCACGCGATCTTCTTCACCTCGGGCAGCACCGGGAAGCCCAAGGGCGTCGTGCTGTCGCACCGGGTCAACGTGCTGCGCACCCACCCGGGCTCGCAGCTCGAGCCGCGCGGGGCGATGGTGTGCGTGTACCCGATGTTCCACATGGGCGCGTGGACGATCGCGCTCCAGCAGTGGCAGGCCCGCGACACCCTCGTCATGGTGCCGCAGACCGACGGCGCGTCGATCGTCGCCGCGGTGCGCAAGCACGCGGCGACCCGGCTGAACTGCGTGCCCGCGGTGTGGGAACGCGTGCTGGCCGCGCTCGCCGAGGAGCAGGCGGGCGACGCGGCGGAACCCGCGGCCGACGACTCGGCCGTCGAAGCCGTCTCGGCAGCCGTGGACGACCGCGGGACCCTCCCGACGCTCCGCTTCGCCGACTCCGGCACCTCGGCCACCGGCCCGGAACTGCTCGCGGAAATAGCCCACGTGGCACCGAACGCCGTCCTGCGGGTGTTCTACGGCTCGACCGAGGCCGGCAACGTGACCTCCCTCGACGGCCCGGACGTGGTCCGCAAGCCGGGCAGCTGCGGCGTGCCGAGCATCTACCAGCACCTGGCCCTCGACCCGGAGGGCGAGCTGTACGTCAGCGGGCCGCTGCTCTTCGACGGCTACTTCGACGACCCGGAGGCCACCGCCGAGGTCCTCCAGGACGGCTGGTACCGCACCGGCGACCTCGCCGTGCTCGACGAAGACGGCTACCTGTCGATCGCCGGACGCAGCCGCGACCTGATCCGCACCGGCGGCGAAAGCGTCGCCCCCGCCGAGGTCGAACGCGTCCTCGCCGACGTCACCGGCGTCCGCGATGTCGCGGTCATAGGCCTCCCCGACACGACCTGGGGCGAAGTCGTCTGCGCCGTGGTCGTCCCCGCGGACCCGTCGGCCATCCCCGGCCCCGCCGCCATCCGCACCGCCTGCGAAGGCCGCCTCGCCTCGCACAAGCACCCGCGCCGCGTCTTCTACGCGGACGAGCTGCCGCGGACCCCGGCGACCGGCCAGGTGCGCCGACGGCAGCTGGTGGACGAGATCCTGGCGGCACGGGCGGGCTGAGGCCCCGAGATCGCCCGGAAAACGCGTGAGCGCGGCACCGTCCGACGACGGCGCCGCGCTCACGGAAGCTCTGCCCCTACTCCTCCGCGTCTCCCAGCATCCCCGCGAAGGCCTCCTCGAACAGGGCCACCAGGTCGTCCCGCGACAGCGCGGTCAGCTCGGTGAAGAAGCCGGTGGGGCGGATCGCCGCGAGGCCGATGAGTGCGGCGACGGCGAGTTCGACGCGCTGGCGGGCGCGGACCGTGTCGCCACCGATGCGTTCGACCATCGGGTCGACCATCGCACGGCGGACCGCCGCGGCCGCTTCCGCGCGGACCGCCACATCGCCTTCCTCGCCGAGCGCGGCGCGGAACATCGGGCCGGGGCCGCCGAGGTCGTCGATGCGGGCGACGAGGAAGTCGGCGAGCTTGCCGATGTGCGCGAGGTCGCGGCGGGCGGCGACGGCGTCCTGGCCGTCCTCCTCGATCGCCGCGAGGTACAGGCCCGCTTTGTTGCCGTAGTAGCGGGCGACCAGGGCCGCGTCCACGCCGGCGCGGTCGCCGATGTCGCGGAGCGTGGTGCGGTCGTAGCCGCGTTCGCCGAAGAGCAGGCGCGCGGCGTCGAGCAGTGCCTTGCGGCTGGCCGCGGCATCGCGACGGCGCGGCCGGTCGGTGGTCGCGTAGTGGGGTGCCGAGCTGTTCACCGCGTACTTCCTTCGCCGCAGGGGCCATCCAGGGCCTTAGACGGTAGCCCGTCGACCATTCGGTCGCCGTGTGATCCCGACGTCTGTCGGCTCACATTGCGCCTGGTCGCAGGTATGCCAATTGCCGCAAACGCGCCCAAAATACAAGCCCCGGCTCCGACGAGGAAGGCCACCGTGTAACCACGGTCTTCCGCCGGGCCCCCGGACGCGGGGGTGTAGGCGGTCAGGAGCGCCGCGACGGCCGCCGATCCGAACGCCCCGCCGACCGACCGCAGGACCGCGTTCAGGCTGGTCGCGCTGCCGGTCTCGTGCGGCGGCACCGCTTTGACGATCAGCGCCGGCATCGCCGCGAACGTCGTGCCGACGCCGACGCCCAACAGCACCGACCCGGCCACCAGTTGCCACAGATGGTCGCGCCACAAGGCCAAGAACACCATGTCCGCCGCGACCACGAGCGAACCGATGGGGAGCACCGGCCCCATGCCGAAGCGTGCCGCGAACACCCCCGCCACCCGGTTCGCGCCGAGGCTGCCCAGCGACAGCGGCATCAGCACCAGTCCGGCGCCGACCACCGACAGCCCGAAGCCGTAGCCGTGGTGGCCGGGGATCTGCGAGTAGAGGTTGATCAGCGACATCGTCATGTACAGGCCGATTCCGACCAGCACGGCGGCGACGTCCGCGGTCAGCACGTCGCGGTTGCCCAGCAGCCGCAGTTCGACCAGCGGATGGGCGGTACGCAGCGCCTGCCACACCCACGCCGCGAACAGCACCGCCGAGCACCCCCCAAGGCCCAGCACGGTCCCGGACCCCCAACCCCAGCGCCCACCCTGACTGACCATCAGCAGCAGCGACGCCAGGCCTCCGCACAACAGCAGCGCCCCGGTCAGGTCAAGCGGCTGCCGCCGCGACGCCAAGCCCTTCGGCACCACCAGCACGACGAGCAGCAGCGCGACCGCACCCACCAGCGCGGCGAACCAGAACGCCGCGCGGTAGTCCAGTTCGCGCGCGATGAACCCGGTCACCGGGTATCCGAGCCCGGCACCCACCGACGTGGTCACCGACAGCACCGCGATCCCCGACCGGACCTTGGCCGGTTCGAGATGGTCGCGGGCCACCGCGATGGTCAGCGGCATGATGCCCATACCGACGCCCTGCAGCGCCCGCCCGGTCACCAGCAGCCCGAACCCGGGTGCCACCGCCCCCAGCGCGCCGCCCGCCACCACGCATACCAGCGCGCCCACGATCACGCCGCGCCGGTGCGGGCCGTCGCCCAGGCGCCCCATCACGGGGGCCGCGACGGCGCCGGTCAGCAGCGTGACGGTGAGCAGCCACTGCGCGGTGTCCAGCGACACGTTCTGCTCGCGCGCGACGGTCGGCACGAGCGGCGCACCGAGCGTGCTCATGACCGACACGGCGACCGCGGTGAAGATGAGGACGGGCATCAGCGCCCGCTGCCGCGCCCCGAGGCGCCCGGTCCCACCGGTGTGTGCGTCCAGCCCCGTACTCCCGCTCCAGGGGCCGCCCACCGGGGGCGGCCGTGCCGTCGCCGGACCGGGCCGGGTTCGGCCCCGCCCGCCCAACGCCCACGCGTCCGCCCCCCGGCAACATCATGGGTCGATGACTTTTCGGGACCATACGGCATCTCCCCGCAGGTTTCTCTAGCCCCCGGGTCGCATCCCGGGCTCGGGCGGTCCCGCCGCCTACGCTGAGCCCGTGGACATTCCCGATCCCGCCGCCGACCGCGCGAGCACCTACCCGGTCGACCCCGACACCTTCAAGAACGCGCTGTCCCGCTTCGCCGCGGGGGTCGTCGTGGTCACCGCGCACGAGACCGGGGAGACCAGCGACACCCCCGCGTCCGACGACGTCGGCATGACGGCGACCGCGTTCCTGTCCGTCTCGCTGGACCCGCCGCTCGTCCTGGTGAGCCTGCGGCACCTGGCGCGCATGCGCGCCGTCCTCGACGCGCAGCCGCTGTGGGCGGTGTCGCTGCTGTCGCAGAGCCAGCGGCACGTCGCCGGACGGTTCGCGATCCCGGGGCGGGTGAGCGACCGGCTGATGTTCGCGGACGTCCCGCACCGGCGCGGCCCGGTCAGCGGCGCCCCGCTGGTCGGCGGCGCGCTGGCGACCCTCGAATGCCGCACCCACAAAATCGTCGAAGCAGGCGACCACTCCCTCGTCATCGGCGAGGTCCTGGCCGCCGAACTCCCCAGCCCCGAGGGCCTGCCGCTGGTGCATTTCCGCGGCCGTTACCGATCGCTCGGTTAACCGACCCGGGTCGGCCCCTACCCGGCGGCGCCGCGACGCGCCAGACTCCTGTGCGTACGCACACGGTCACTACCCCCGAGTAGTCCGCGCGCGTCTCCACGAGCACCACGCGAGTACGGCACGAGTACGCGTACGCGACCCACGACCCCTGCCGAGGGAAGGCCGCCACATGCTCACGTACGACTACGTCATCGTCGGCGCCGGCTCCGCGGGCTGCGTGCTGGCCGGGCGGCTTTCCGAGGACCCGGCGGTGCAGGTCCTGCTGCTCGAAGCCGGACCGTCGGACCGCAAGCAGGAGATCCGCGTCCCCGCGGCGTTCTCGAAACTGTTCAAGACCGCCTACGACTGGGACTTCCACACCGGCAAGCAGCCCGAACTGGCGCAGCGCGAGCTGTACTGGCCGCGCGGGCGGACACTCGGCGGCAGTTCGTCGCTCAACGCGCAGATGTGGGTGCGCGGGCACCGCGCCGACTACGACGGATGGGCCGAACTCGGCGCGGAAGGCTGGTCGTACGACGAGGTCGCCCCGTACTTCCGCCGCGCGGAGCACCGCACCGGCTCCAACAACGGTGACGTCTACGGCACCGACGGCCCGCTGCACATCCAGGAGTTGCGCGATCCCAACCCGACCACGCTCGCCTTCCTGGCCGCCTGCGCCGAACAAGGCATGCCGCGCCTCGGCGAACTCAACTCCCCCGACAACGAAGGCTATTCGCCGACCCCTGTGACCCAGAAGCGCGGCCGCCGCTGGAGCGCGGCCGACGGCTACCTGCACCCGGCCCGCAAGCGCCCCAACCTCACCGTCACCACGGGCGCCCGCGCCCGCAAGGTGCTGATCGACAACGACAAACGCGCGATCGGCGTCGAGTACGCCGACTCGTCCGACCGCATCCACCAGGTACGCGCCCGTCGCGAGGTCGTCCTCAGCGGCGGCGCGATCGGCTCACCACACCTGCTGATGCTGTCCGGCATCGGCGACCCGGACGTGCTGCGTACCGCCGAGCTGCCGGTCCGCCACGAACTCCCGGGCGTCGGGCGTAACTTGCAGGACCACCTGGCCGCCGCAACACTGACGAGCTGCACGGAACCGGTGACCCTCGCCGGCGCCGAGTCCCCGGCCCAACTGCTGCGCTATCTCCTGCTCGCCAAGGGCCTGCTCACGTCCAACGTCGGCGAGGCGGTCGCCTTCATCCGCACCGACGAGGACGCCCCCGCCCCGGACATCGAACTGATCTTCGCACCGGGCCCGTTCGTCAACCACGGCCTCGAACCCCCGGCCGGGCACGGCATCACCGTCGCCGCCGTCCTGCTCCAGCCGCGCAGCACCGGCACCATCGTCCCGTCCGGCCCCGACCCATACCGGCGCCCGGTCATCGACCCGGCCTACCTGAGCGCCCCGGAAGACCGCACCACTCTGGTCGCGGGCCTACGCCGCGCGGCAAGCCTGCTCACGACCAGCGCCCTCGGCCGCTACGTGGGCGCCCCAATGGCCCCTTGGCCCGGCATCGGCGACGACGACGACACCATCAACCGCTACGTCAACGAGCATTCCGAAACGCTCTACCACCCGGTCGGCACCTGCCGCATGGGCACCGGCGGCGACGCCGTGGTGGACCCGGAGTTGCGGGTGCACGGCATCACGAACCTGCGCGTGGTCGACGCCTCGGTGATGCCGCGCATCAACCGGGGACACACGCACGCACCGACGGTGATGATCGCGGAGAAGGCGGCGGACTTGATGAAGAGGTAGCCGGGGCCGCGGGGCGGACGGCGTCCGCCCCGCGCTCGGGGACTGCCTCGTGCCGGGGATCCACGTCACGGGTGGGGCCTCACGCCACCCGCATCAGCCCGTCCGCCGAGACCGAGGCGACCAGGCGGCCGTCCTCCGCATAGACGTGAATGCGGCCGTGCATGCGGCTGCGGCCCGCGTACACGCTCTCGCAGCGCAGCAGCAGCCACTCGTGGATCGAGAACGGCTCGTGGAAGGTCACCGTCTGGCTGAGCATCACCGACGTGCCCTTGCCGCCCCGCGCCGCGATGTCCTCCGCCGGGTACGGCCGCAGCGCGACCGGCCCGAGGAAGCCTTCGGTGCCGTGCGCGAGCAGCGCCCGGGACAGCGTCGGCGAGTCGTCGACGTCCTTGCACCGCATCCACACGTCCAGCGCGGGCGGCCCGGCGAGGTCCGGCGCGAGCGCGTCCTCCCCGCCGAAGGTCCGCACCTCCCACGGCATCAGCGCGACCGGGAGATCCGCACAGGCATCGGGCCGCGGCACGTCGTCGGGAAGGGGCCGCTGGTGCCGCAGGAAGTCCGGCTCGTCGCGCGACAGCATCACCAAGGCGCGGCAGTGCTCCCGGCCCTCCTGCTGGAACGTCACGCCAACCGTGGCGAGCGCGCGCCCGGACTGCACGATCTCCACGTCGATCCCGACCGGGTCCGCCGCGACCCCGCCGCGCGGGAAGACGCCCTGGATCGACTGCACCGCCATCCCCGGCACCACCCGCTCGGCCGCCACGACGGCTTGCGCGAGCACCTGGCTGCCGAGCGTGGTCGGCAGCCGCGAGGGGACGTTGCGGGCCCGGAAGCGGGCCGCGTACGGCGCCGGATCCGCGGCACCGGTGTCGGTGAGTTGCAAGGCGGCTATCAAGTCGGCCAGGTCGATGCCCGGCCACAAAGCTGTTCCACTGGCCATGCCCGCATGATCGCAAACCCGATCTGACGATGCGTCAGGGGGCGGAATCCACGATTCCGCCCCCTGCTGCGGGACACGCTTTCCAGCCCGGCCTTCACTGCCTTCACATCCGCGTCCTCACATCCGCGAACGCCCCTTGTTCAGATAGCCCGCGACCAGGGCGACAAGCCCCGCCGACACCGCGATGCTGATGATCCACCGGATCCAGTCGATGCCCCGGGTCTCCTCGACGCCCAGCGCGGCCGCGATGCCGTACCCGATAAGCGTGCCGAGGATCCCGACGCCGATCGTGGCCAGCATCCCGATGCGCTGCTTCCCGGGCAGGAACAGCCGGCCCAGCAGCCCGATGATCAGCCCGGTGAAGATGAGGCCGATGATGGTCCAGAACATGCGATCCCTCCCGCTCGGTACGCGGCAGCCGACAGGCCCGCGGAGAACTCCGACGACACCCGCCCCAATAACCGCAACAAACGAGACAAAACCTCGGGGCGGGCTCGCACCCCCGCCCCGCCACCACTCGGGCCCCTCGGCCGCGGGGCCCCAAATCGCATCGCCCGCCCGGGCCCGTGGCTTGTACCGTGTCCCGCACGGTGCACAATGGTCCGTGCGCATTTCCGCCCCGATAGCTCAGCTGGCCAGAGCGGCGCTCTTGTAAAGCGTAGGTCGTCGGTTCGAACCCGACTCGGGGCTCACCTCAAACCCCAGGACAGATAGCCTCTGACCTGGGGTTTTCCCATTTCCAACCGATACCCGACACCGAGAGCCCCGCATCCCGTCCCGGATGGGGCTCTCCGCGCAGGCCGGGCTTCACCCGCAGCAGCCACCGGAGTTCGCCGACTGCAGGTCGATGAGGTTTCCGGCGGCCAAGGGCGCCGGGACGCCGGAGTCGGTGGCGGGCAGGCAGCACGCCGAGTCGTCGCCCTTGGCCATCCGGTCGGCCTCGCCCTTGACGACGTAGACCTCCCACGGCTCCCGGCCGGGGCCGTGGACCCAGACCTTGTCCTGGACCGCGTAGCAACAGGACGTGTCGTTCTCCTCGATCGTGGCCAGGCCGGCGTCCGCGAGGCGGGTGGTGGCCGCGGTGACCTGCCCGACGGTCTCGACCTCGACGCCGAGGTGGTCCATGACCGTCGGCTCGCCCTCGGCACCCTGGATGAGGACGAGCTTGAGCGGGGGTTCGGCGATGGCGAAGTTCGCGTAGCCGTCGCGGAGCTTGGCCGGTTCAGTGCCGAACAGCTTGCTGTAGAACGCGATCGAGGCGTCGAGATCGGCGACGCGCAGGGCGAGCTGGACGCGGGACACGGCGGGTACCTCCAGAGTCGGGTGACGCCATTGCTTCGACGTCTGTCTATATCGCTCGCTTCGAGCATCTCCCCGGATTCGGCGATTGTCAATATCGGCGTCTGTCGAATCAGCGAGCCGCCGACCGCATCCGAGCGGGGGTTCCGTTAATGAGCGGCACATAGGCCGACAAGTAACTGCGGAGTAACTTCAGAAACCCTCTTCGACCGCAGGCCGGGGAGGACGGCCGCGAGTGGAGCGCCGTCTTCCGCCATGGTCGTCTCGGGCGGGCCTCATCCAGGCGTCGTCGTCGCTGGCGGCTGTCAGGGTGTCGGCGGCGGCCCGTCGCGGTGATGCGCTGTCAGGCTGCTGCAGGTTCAGGGGTTTGGGAGCCGCCCCCGGCGGCGGTGAGGTTCAGGCGGTTGCTCATATTCAGCCGGACTTCGCCGTACGGCTGGATGTGGGACCAGAACAACGGGGTCAGACCGCGCTGGTCCTCTTCGGCGAGTCGGTCGGCCCACTCGGGTTCGGCGAGTAGGTCCTGGACTGTCAGCGTGTTGACGTAGACCAACGCGGTCTGGAGCAGGTGAAGCACGAGGATCGCGAGTTCTTGCTGGTCGCGGCGGTTGGAGATGAGATCGCCGCCCTTGCCGAGGAAGATGACGTCGTTGGCGCCGTTCCAGCCCTCGACGACGTTGAGGCCCTCCTGGATCTCGCGCTGCGGGTCCAGGGAGTACCGGTAGCGGGCGGCGACTTCGGACACGGCGAGCTTCTCGGCCTGGTGCAGCACGCCGCGCACGATCAGTGCGAGCCGGTCGCCGGTGCCGCGCCAGTGGACGCACACCATCTGGACCGCGAAGCCGAGCCGGGAGTATCCAAAGCTGTTCCGCATCAGCTTCCAGTCGGCTCGCCGAGTGTGAAGTGGTCGACGGCGCCGTCCGGCCCCAGATCCCGTCCCATCACGAACCCCCGTTCGCCGATGAACCGGCCTCGTCCATGCGGACGATGCCGCCGCGACGGTAGGACACGGCTTGCGGTGGGCAACCCGGACCCGGTGAACCGGCCCTGGGGACAGGGATGTTCTGGTAATGCCGGCGACCCGGCCAGCCGAGGCCCCCCGCGGCGGCGCGGCGATAGGAGCGGCCGCGGCCGTAGCCACCAGCTAGCAAAATGAGCCGAATAACGAACTATGTCTCAGTACAGACGTTTGCGTGAATATGATGCTTGTTGGCTCGATTATCGCTCATGACACTGGGTGAAGTACTGCCCCGTCCGAGACGTTCCGCGCGGTCGAGAGGGGCCTTCATCTTCGAGCTGAGGAGAGTGCGTTGCGGGCAGTTATGGTTCGCGAATTCGGGCCCCCGTCCGTTCTGACTACCGAGAAGGTCGATGCTCCACGACCGGAGGCAGGCCAGGTACTTGTCGCCGTCGAGCTGGCAGGAGTCGTTTTCGGGGACACAATCGTTCGGTCTGGTCGGCATCCGTTCCCCCTGCCCTACATACCCGGACTCGAGATCGGCGGCCGCATCGTCGGGACCGGGCAGGGCGTGGACGCAGCGATGGAGGGGCGCACAGTCGTCGCGACGACGCCGCAAATGTGTGGCGGCTACGCCTCGTTGGCGCTTGCCGACGCGACGTCGGTCCACCCGGTCCCGGCAGGCCTCCCTTTGGCGCAAGCCGTTGCGACCTTCCAGGCGGGCGCGGTCTCCCTCGGGATCCTGGCCGCTATGGGAGTCAGCCCAGGCGATTCCGTACTGGTCACGGCGGCAGCGGGCCGTATCGGCTCTCTGCTCGTGCAGCTCGCCAAGGCCAAAGGAGCAACCGTCGTCGCAGGGGTCGGCAGCACGGAGAAAGCCCTCGCGGCAGCCAGTTTCGGCGCGGACACCGTGGTCGACTACTCGGACGGGGACTGGGTCGGCCAGGTGCGAGCCGCCACCGACAACCGCGGCGTGGACGTCGTCCTCGACGCCATCGGCGGCACGGTTGGCGCGCAAGCCCTCGACGCGGCCGCCGACGGACTTGGCCGCATCGGCATCTACGGCTTCGCCTCCGGCTCTTGGACGAAGCTCAACGCCTACACGATCGGCCGTCGCGGACTCACCGTCGTCGGCCCGCTGGGCATTGCGTTCGCGCAGCCGGAGGCCACGCAGCATGCAGCCGCCGAGCAGGCGCTGCGGCACGCCGCGGCGGGTGAGCTAGCCGCCCGCATCCATGCGTTCTACGCGCTTGAGCAAGCTGCAGCGGCGCACACCGCTATCGAGAACCGGCAGACCGTCGGTGCCGTCCTTTTGAGGCCCTGACACCAAATCGGCGGCCATGCGGCGGCGGGACTGACCCACCGTCGCCGTGTTCGATCAGCACGACGTCGTGCAGGTGTCCGCAGGGTGCGCGGCACCGCCCATGCCCACTCCATGTCGGGGTTAGGCGTAGGGGATGCTGCCCAGGCAATGCTGCAACGGGTGGAACGCAAACACCGCGTTATCCCAGCCGGCGGTGATTGCCGGGCTTCGCCGCTGACGCACCGACGGCCGTGCCCGGGGCCGGCACAATGTGCCGGCCCCGGGCACGGCAGCGCGCTTCCCCTGGGCGTCTACTCCGGGCCCTTCTGGGCATCGGGGATCTCGACGACGCGCTTCCCCTGGCTGTGGCCCGTTTCGGGGAACCGGGAGCCGCTCAACAGCCGCATCTTGCCGGCGCGGACCTGCGCCTCGGCGGGATTCGCGCTGGTGGCACACACACGCACGAGAACCTCGCCAGCGCGCGGGGACGGCACTGTCACGTCCCGTACTTCGAGCACTTCCGGAGGTCCGTAGCGCCCGTAGCGCCCGGCACGCACCGTGGTTTTCGTCGGTTCGGTCATGGGCTCACTTCCTCGCTTGCGACGCGGGCCGCCGCTGTGGGGGTACCGTGCCCGCGGCATCCTCGCCGCCGAGCCGAGCTCCGTCGATGTCGGGATTGGGAAGCACGGCTGCCAGCCGCCGAGGGAGCCACCACGCGGCCTGGCCCAGCAGGGCCAGTGCGGCGGGGACCAACGTCATGCGGACGACGAACGCGTCGAGAAGCACGGCCACTCCCAGCCCGAAGCCGAGCATTTTGATCATCGGTTCGGTGGATCCGATGAAGCCGGCGAAGACGCTGATCATGATGAGCGCCCCGGCCGTCACCACGCGGGCGTTGTGGCCCAGGCCGGCGACCACAGCAGCGCGCGGCTGGGCACCGGATGCGTACTCCTCGCGCATGCGGCTGACCAGAAAGACCTCGTAGTCCATCGCGAGGCCGAACACCACACCGATCAGGAAGATCGGCATCGTACTGTTGATGGGGCCGGTCTGGTCGACGCCCAGCAGGCCACCGAGCCATCCGTGCTGGAACACCCCGACGATCACGCCGAGCGAGGCGAGCACCGACAGCAGGAAGCCCGCGGCCGCTTTCAGCGGGACGACGACTGAGCGGAACACGATCAGCAGAAGTACGAACGCCAGCCCGCAGACCAACGCCAGGTACGGGATCAGCGCGGTGGCAAGCCGATGGGCGATGTCGATGTTGAGTGCCGTACGACCGGTTACCAGCACATCTGCGCCGGTCGCCGCACGCAACTCTCCCCGATAGTCGCGAATGTGCGAGACCAGATCCTTGGTCGCCGAGTCGTTGGGGCCGGCCTTGGGCACCACGGTGACCATCGCGACACCGTCGAACGCGTCGACGGTGGGCGGGCCGACGGCCGCCACTCCGTTCAAGGCGCCGACGATCTGGGACGCCTTGTCCGCAGCAATCCGAGCGTCGCGGTGTTCGCCGGTGTTCACGGTGATGATCAGCGGCCCGTTGAAGCCGGGTCCGAACCCGTTGGCAAGCAGGTCGTAGGCCTTCCGCTGGGTGGTATCGCGCGGCTTGTGCCCATCGTCTGGAAGCGCCATGCGCAGATCCAGCACGGGCAGAGCCAGGGCGCCCAAGCCGAGGATGCCCAGGACCAGCACTGCGAGCGGCCTAGCCATCACGATACGTGCCCACCGTGCGCCGAAGCCCGCGGTCGACGACCGCGGCTGCCGCGAAGCCTTCGATTCCCGGCCCTCGTTCTTCTCCGCCTTGCGCACCTTTCGAGGCAGGATGCGGCGCTTGGCAAATCCGAGGAACGCCGGCACCAGGGTGAGCGCGATGAAGACCGCCACGGTTACGGTTGCTGCCGCGGCCAGACCCATCTTTGTGAGATTCGGGATGTCGACCACCGCGAGTCCGGAGAGTGCGACAACCACGGTGAGACCGGCGAACACCACGGCCGAGCCGGCCGTTCCCAGGGCACGGCCGACCGCGTGCTCGCCGTCGTGGCCGTCCGCCAATTCGGCGCGGTAGCGGGAGACGATGAACAGGGCGTAGTCAATGCCGACCGCCAGGCCCAGCATCAACGCCAGCAAGGCGGTGCTGCCGGAAAGGTGGAGGACCCCGCCGAGCGCCGTGATGCCGGCGATTCCGATGCCCACTCCCCACAGCGCGGTCACCACCGGCAGGCCGGCTGCGATCAGGGAGCCGAAGGTGAGGATCAGCACCAGGACGGTAATCGCCAAACCAACGATCTCGCCTCGTCCGGCGACCGGCACTTCGGTTAGCGCGTCGCCTCCGATCTCCACGCGCAGGCCCGCTCGCCTCCCGTCGGCAGCCGCCCGTTTGAGCGCGTCGACGGTGGTGTCGGAGAGTTCCGTGGCAGTGGTGGTGTAGGTGACGACGGCGTAGGCGATGGTCTTGTCGGCGTTCAACGCTCTCGGGCCAAGCCCCTGGCTGTCATCGAATGGGCCTACGACCGAGGCGACTTGCGAAGACCCGGTGCGCAGCTCGGCCACCACGTTCCGCACCGCGGCCACGTTCTCGGACGATGCGAGAGTTTGGCCGGGTACGGCGCTGAAGACCACCCGGGCGGTCGCCCCGTCGGCCGATGCCCCCGGAAAGCGCTTGTCGATGAGGTCGAAACCGCGCTGCGACTCGGTCCCGGGGACGGTCAACGGACTGTTCGACGGTCCGGACGCCGCGGCCGCGGCAAACCCGACACCGACCAGCGCCACAACCCAGGCCAGCAAGAACCACCATCGGCGTCGGAATGCGCATCTGCCGAGCCGGTAAAGCAGGGAAGCCATGACGAGACACTGCTCTCTTCGTGAGCCGAGTAGGGATGACGGCCCGGCCGACTGTGCGGACAGTTGATCGTTGACAGCCCGATCCGGGCGGGACAACATGTCTCATTCAGAGCATGCCGTCCGACGAGCAGTCTCCTGACCCGCCTCGACGCCCGACAAGTCTCAGATCAGGCGGGACGCACCTACTGAGACAACGCGCTCCGATTGTGTCGATCCGGAAGGCGGCGCCCATGCCGGAAGATGCCACCCAGCCCCGAGAGAACCTGCGTGTACGGCGCACGCGCACGCTGCTGCGCCGCGCATTGGTCGAACTGATCGAGGAACAGAGCTTCGAACGGCTCACCGTCGGCGAGATCGCCGAGCGCGCCATGGTCAGCCGCGCCGCGTTCTACCGCAACTACCGCGACAAGTACCACGTCGTCGAAGAGATCTTCGACGACGCCATGGCCGTGATGCTGGCCGCCGTGGACGCGCCGGACGCCCGCCCGGTCCTCGAGCTATGGACATCGTTCTTCGAGCACATCGCACGGTACGACAGGCTGTATGCCGCACTCCTGAGCCGCAGCGGGAGCCAGTGGTTCACCGTAAGAATGCGGGCTTCGCTCGGCGACATGGTGGCCGAGCACCTTGATTCCCCCGCCACCGCCGACGGCCTGGTCCCCACGCTCGTAGGGGCCATGTTCGTGCAGGCGATCACCTGGTGGCTGGAGAACGACCAACCCGTGTCCGCCGAGCAGATGGCCACCAGGACAGGCCATCTGGCCGGCTCACTGATCGCGGCCGCTTCCCGGTGGCCCCCCGGCAGCCGCTGACGCATCCTGGAGCGACTTCCTCCCCGACGCGCGCGGGCGCTCAATCGGGGGCAGCGGCTCCGACCTACCCGTCGGTCAAAACCAGCATGGGGACCACTGGCGGGGGGATGGTCCGCGCCGGATCCGCTGCGATTGACCTGCAGGGTTGCTGACGCGGGTAATCGGGGGTTGGCCTTCGATTGCGGTGTGGCAGCGATGGTAGTTGTCGGTGTCGAGGAACAGGGCGAGTGCGTCTGCTAGTACTGCAACGGTGTTTACCGGCGCGTTCCACGGCCTGGAGGCGATCGCGGTAGGCACCCCGCTCGGCGGCCCTGGCCGTCTCGGCGTTGTACTTGCCAGTTTCGCGTAGCCACGCAGTCCCAGCCCATTCACACCTGCGGCCAGCTGTACGAGTTGACCCAGCAAAGACACTGTTGCGCCACCCGAGAGCACGAAACCGCGAAGGTCTGACGAGGCATCGGAAATGATGCCGGCGTCAAGCACGGGGACTTCGAACTCCCGTGCCGCGATGACATGGCCGGCCTCGTAAAACGCGGCGAATTCACGTTGCGCCCGGGTGCCGACCGTGCGGGCCAGGAGCGGTGTCCAATTCAGTTCGTATTCGGGCCGGGAGGAGAGCACACGGGGGGCGGATAGCTGGAGGGAATGCCGCTCGCGTTCTCGTGCCAAAGCCCGTGCGGCCAGTTCGCAGCAACGGCCGGGTCCCTCCCGGCACGCCATGACGCGGGGAGCCGGCTGGTCCAGCCCACAGGTGGACTCCCCATTCGGTCGGCGGGTTTACCGTCAAGAAGGTACCGGCCCGGGGACGACTGCCTGCTTTGCGGTGCTTCTGGCTCATGTCATGAGCGTGAATTGGACCAGTCCTGGACGCGGGGCGGCCTCTACGTGGGGCGGATCGCGTCCGCTTCCGCAGGGACCTGGTAGCGGCCCTGCACCGGCTCTACGGCGAAGCAGGCCACCCCGGAACCCGGATGCTCGCCAAGACCATCAAGGCCGACAACCGCACCCCGAGCGCCGGGCAGTCGCGCATCGCGGCGGCCGGGCGCTTCTTGCCGGGCCACTCGACGGGTGTCAATATCGACGTATGTCGAATCTTCGGGAGCTGCCGGTCCTGGACACCGCCGCGGACGCGGTTCCGTGCTGCCCCCCGCTGTCCCGCAAGCCGCTGGACGCGGTCGACGCGGACCGGCTGGCCGCCATGTTCAAGGCACTCGGCGACCCGGTGCGGCTGCGGCTGTTCTCGTTCATCGCCTCCCACGAAGGCGGCGAGGCGTGCGTGTGCGACCTGCCGGACGTGGGGGTGTCGCAGCCGACGGTGTCGCACCACCTGAAGAAGCTGCGCGAGGCCGGCCTGGTCTCCGCCCGACGCAAGGCGAGCTGGATGTTCTACAAGGTCGAGCCGGCCGCCCTCACCGCGCTGTCGGGTCTGCTCGCCGACCGGAGCTGACGCGCGTTCGGCGACGCGTCAGGCCGGGCGTCGGGTGCGCCGCCCGAGGGCGAGCGACACGTACACCAGCGCCACCAGGACGGGGACTTCGATGAGCGGGCCGACGACGCCCGCGAGGGCCTGGCCGCTGGTCACGCCGAACGTGCCGATGGCGACCGCGATCGCGAGTTCGAAGTTGTTGCCCGCGGCGGTGAACGCGAGTGTGGCGGTCCGGTCGTACGGCAGGCCGATGCCGCGCCCGAGCGCGTACGAGCCGAACCACATGACCGCGAAGTACACCAGCAGCGGCAGCGCGATCCGCGCGACGTCGCCCGGCTCGGACGTGATCGTGTCGCCCTGCAGCGCGAACAGGATCACGATCGTGAACAGCAGCCCGTACAGCGCGACCGGGCCGATCTTCGGCAGGAACCGCGTCTCGTACCAGGCGCGGCCCTTGGCGCGTTCGCCCTGGCGACGCGTCACGAAGCCGGCCAGGAGCGGGATACCGAGGAACACGACGACGTTCAGGGCGATCTTCCAGAACGACACGTCCAGGCGCTCACCCTCACCAAGGCCGAGCCACCCGGGCAGCACGTCGAGGTAGAACCACCCGAGCACGCCGAACATCACGACCTGGAAAACCGAGTTGAGCGCCACCAGCACCGCGGCCGCCTCGCGGTCTCCGCACGCGAGGTCGTTCCAGATGATGACCATGGCGATGCACCGCGCCAGTCCGACGACGATCAGGCCGGTGCGGTACTCCGGCAGGTCGGACAGGAAGATCCAGGCCAGCGCGAACATCACCGCCGGGCCGATGATCCAGTTGACCACCAGCGACGAGGCCATCAGCTTGCGGTCGCCGGTGACGGTGTCGAGCTTGTCGTAGCGGACCTTCGCCAGCACCGGGTACATCATCAGCAGCAGGCCGAGCGCGATCGGCAGGGAGATCCCGCCGACCTCGACCTTGCTCAGCCCGTCGTCCAGGCCCGGGATCAGCTTGCCCAACCCAAGCCCGACAGCCATCGCGACGCCGATCCACACCGGCAGGAACCGGTCGAGCGTCGACAGCTTCGCGACGATCGCCGTGGCACCCGCGTCGGGCTGTGCGGGTGTGTGCCGGGGTTCGGTGGCGGTCACGTGCAGGGCCTCTTCCGGTCGGACGTCGCGGTCTGGGCCGCGGCATCGGCGAGCCGGCCGAGGGACGCGGCGAGTTCGGTGACGACGTCGGCCTTGAGCCGGTAGTAGAGGAACCGCCCGCACGGCTCGGTGTCGACGAGCCCGGCCTCGCGCAGGACCTTGAGGTGGTTCGACAGATTGGTCTGCTTGGCTCCGGTCTCCTCGACCAAGTGGCACACGCACAGCGCCTCGCGGGCCAGCAGCGTGGCGATCCGCATGCGCAGCGGATCCGCCAGCACCTTCAACAGATCAGTGTCGACTGACGTCATCATGGACTGATACGTTACCGGACCGGGAAGCGGCCGCACGAATCCCCTCGCGATCCGCGTCAGCACGTAACCGAGCCACGGAAAGGCACCCGCATGTCCCCCGAAAAGCCTTCGGTGCTGTTCGTCTGCGTCCACAACGCGGGCCGCTCCCAGATGGCGGCGGGGTTCCTGCGCCACCTCGGCGGGGACCGGGTCGAGGTTCGCTCCGCAGGCTCGATCCCCGGCGACCGGGTCAATCCCGTCGCCGTGGAGGCGATGAAAGAGGCCGGCATCGACATCGCCGGCCGACAGCCCCGGGTCCTGACCACCGAAGCCGTCCAGGCGTCCGACGTCGTCATCACCATGGGCTGCGGCGACGCCTGCCCGGTCTTCCCCGGCAAGCGCTACCTCGACTGGGCCCTCGACGACCCCGCCGGACAGGGCATCGACACGGTCCGCCCGATCCGCGACGAGATCGAGCGCCGCATCCGCACGCTCCTCGCCGAACTTCTGCCCGACACCGCCTGACCGCACTGCATCATCTGTCGTCCATCGTCTATCGTCGATTGTCGATGAATGACAGGTATCCGCGCCCTCGACCGCTCGACGCCGACGCCGCCGCCACCTACGCGTCCTGGTTCAAGGCACTCGCGGACCCCACACGGGTCCGGCTGGTCAACCTGCTCGCGGTCGAGCGACGCCCGATGAGCGTCGGCGAGATCGTCGAGCGCTCCGACGTCGGGCAGTCCACGGTCTCCCACCACCTCAAGCTGCTCGCCGACGTGCGGTTCGTCATCGCCGAGCGACGCGGCACCTCCGTTTTCTACCGGATGAACGCGAACTGCCTGTCCCGCTTCCCGACTGCCGCCGACGCCGTCATGGGCTACCCCGCCCCCACCCCGTCGGCCGTGCCCTGCGAGGAGACGATATGAGCGACGACCACCGAGTCCCCGCCGACGCGACCGCCGTTGTCCGGGCGAGGCGGCCGTGAGCGCGTCGCCGACCGGCGTCGTCCGCGTGGCCGTGATGACCGCCGACCACGCCGACCAGGTCCTCGCCGTGTACCAGGCGGGCATCGACACCGGGCACGCCACCTTCGAGACCGGGGCCCCCACCTGGGCCGACTTCGACCAAGTCCGGCTGCCCGAGCACCGATTCGTCGCCCTGGCGCAGGAAGCGGGCCACGAGCACGTACTCGGCTGGATCGCGGCCTCGGCCGTGTCGGACCGCTGCGTGTACGCGGGCGTCGTCGAACACTCCGTCTACGTACGCCCCGACGCCCGACGCCGTGGCGTGGGCCGCGCACTTCTGCAAGCCCTGATCACCTCGACCGAAGCAGCCGGCATCTGGACCATCCAGTCCGGCATCTTCCCCGAGAACACCGCCAGCCTCGCCCTCCACCACGGCGCGGGCTTCCGCACCGTCGGCGTCCGCGAACGCATCGGCCGCCACCACGGCACCTGGCGCGACGTCGTGATGATCGAACGCCGCAGTCCGCAGTTGTAGCGATCGGCAGTACGCGCGCCGTGCAGGGGGCCCTGCCGGTGCACCCCGCCATCCCCACGCCACGCTCTGGCACCGCCCTGCCCTCGGCCCGACGCCGCCGCGCTCCCCCTGGCAAACGCCTCCGGCTCACCCTCACCCCACCACCGGCACCCCCGTCGGATCGTCCAGCACCCCCAGCCGCCCCGATTCCACCGCCCCCCGCAGCGTCGCGTCGCGGCCCAGAACGCCCGGGGCCACCCGCAGGGTCAGGTCCGGGACCAGCGTGCGGCGGGCGGACAGGGCTTCGTCGATGCCCGGGCGGAGCCACGTGTACCAGTCGGCGAGGTAGCCGCCGAGGATGACCTCGCCGGCGTCGGTCACGCCGGAGAGCGCGAGGATCGCCGCGGCGAGCTTGCCGCCCGCGTCGTGGAGTGCCGCGCATGCGGCCCGGTCCTCGGCGTGCAGGCGGCGGTCGAGTTCGGTGAGGGCCGCGTCGGTGCCCGACGTTTCGCGGAGGGCGGCCAAGCCGGCCGTGGCGAGCAGGGGTTCGGGGCCGATGTACTGGGCGAGGCAGCCGCGGGCGCCGCACGGGCAGGGCGGGCCGTCGAAGGCGATCGGCATGTGGCCGATCTCGCCGCCCGCGCCGTGTGCGCCCGCGTGGATGCGGCCGCCGATCAGCAGGCCGCCGCCGACGCCGGTGTCGGCCTTCACATACGCCACCACGTACGGCAGTTCGTCCTCGCGTGCGTGGTACTCGGCCAGTGCCGCCACGTTCGCGTCGTTCACCACGTCGAGCGGCCGGTCGAGCCGCGGCAGGTGGGCGGCGACCAGCGCGCGCAGGTCGGTGTGCCCGCGCCAGCCGAAGTCGATCGCCGCCGCGACCGTCTCCCCCGGGCCGGTGACCGGCCCGGCCATCGCCACCACGACCCGGGCCAGGTGCGCGCCGGGACGGTCCCGCACCGCGTCGGCGGCGAGCCGCACCTCGCGGGCCACCGCGGCGGCGAGCGCGTCGGCGTCCCCGTACGGCGCCCGGTGCACGGCCGAGGAACGGTGCACGACCGCGCCCGCCAAGTCCGCCGCCATCGTCTCGACGCGTTCGAGGGTGACCTGCGCGGCGATCGTCAGCACCCGCCCCGGGACGAGTTCGAGCAGCCGCCGCGGCCGTCCCCGCCCGCCGGTCGCCGCCGCGCCGACCTCGCGGACCAGCCCGCGCTCCAGCAGTTCCGCGGTGAGCCCGGTGACCGACGCGTGCACCAAGCCGGTGGCCGCCGCGATGTCCGTACGTGCGCACGGCCCGTCGGCGATGCGGCGCAGCACGAGCGCCAGGTTGTGGCGGCGTACGGCGGCGGTGTCGGCCGGAGCCGGCGCGGGGTGCGTCACGTCCCCGATTCTGCCGCGCCGAGCCGAAAGGCGCGCCGCGGCATGATCCACCCCACACTATTTTTTTCAGACCTTGCAAAATATCGGGCGGGGTGTCGATACTCGGCTGAACGATCCCGGCGCAAAGGACTCCCCCGTGTCGCAGCAACCCCTCGTCACCACCGCCTTGGGGCCCGTCCTCGGCGCCTGGCAGGGCGAATCCGCCCGCTTCCTCGGCATCCCGTACGCGCAGCCCCCGGTCGGCGACCTCCGCTTCGCCGCCCCCGTGGCCCCCGAGCCGTGGACCGAGCCGCGCGACGCCACCACCTACGGGCCGACCGCGCAGCGCCGCAGCTTCGGCGACGGGCCGACGATCATCCCCGAGCCGTCGATCCCGGGCGCGGACATCCTCAACCTCAACGTCTTCACCCCGAACCCGGACGGCGCGGCCGGCCTCCCGGTGCTCGTGTGGATCCACGGCGGCGGCTACATCGCCGGATGCTCGTCGAGCCCGTGGTACGACGGCGCCGCCTTCAACCGCGACGGCGTCGTCGTCGTGACGGTCGGCTACCGGCTCGGCATCGAGGGCTTCCTGCACCTCGACGGCGCCCCGGACAACCGCGCGGTGCGCGACTGGATCGCCGCGCTCACGTGGGTGCGCGACAACATCGCGGCGTTCGGCGGCGACCCGGCCAAGGTGACGATCGCCGGCCAGTCGGCGGGCGGCGGCGCCGTCCAGACGCTCCTGGCCACCCCGTCCGCGCACGGCCTCTTCCGGGCCGCGATCTCGATGTCCGGCGCCGTGCGCGTCCCGCAGAGCCGCGAGGACGGCGTCGCGGTGGCCGCACTGTTCACCGAGCGCACCGGCCTGCCCGCCACCGCGGCCGCGCTGCGGGACCTCGGCGACGACGACATCCAGGACCTGCAGGACAAGGTGAACGCCCCCGGGCCGGACGCCGTGGTGCCGATCGACCTCGTCCTCGCCCCGTTCGCGGACGGCGAGCTGGTCCCGGAGCAGGTGCACGACGCGTTCCGCGACGGCTCGGCCGCACCGGTGCCGCTGATGCTCGGCGCGACCCGCCACGAGTTCCACATGATCGGCGCGTACCTGGCCGAGGCCCCGATCGAGCTGGCCGGCGCGGTCCTGGCGAAGTTCGGCGTGGCGCCCGAGGCCATCCCCGCCTACCTCGCCCTGCACGAGGGCAAGAGCGCCGGCGAGTTGATCGGCGAGGCCATCACCGACTCCTTCTTCCGCGGCCCGGCCACGCTCATCGCCGAGGCCCGCGCCGCCCACGGACTCCCGACGTGGCTGTACGAGTTCGACTGGAAGTCGGGGTCCCCGGAGCACGGCCCCGCGGCCTTCCACTGCCTGGACGTGCCGTTCGCGTTCGACGCGCTGCACGCCGAGCGCGCGGTCGAGGCCACCGGACCGGACGCTCCGCAGGCGCTTGCCGATGCCGTCCACGGTTCGTGGGTCGCGTTCATCGGCACCCTCGACCCGGGCGCCGACTGGCCCGCCTATACCGCGGCGGACCGGGCGACCCGTCTGTGGGACACCGAGCCGACGGTCGTCCCGGACGCCCTCGGCGCGGTACGCGGCATCTGGACCGGCACCCCGGCCTGACCGGCCGGCCGCCGGCCCCGGGCCGCGCCCGGACAGCGGCGGCGCCCGCCCCCACCCACGGGTCGGGCGCCGCCGCTTTTTGCGGACCGTGAACGACACCACTAGGGGGTACCCGTATCGGACACCCAGGCGACCAGCGGAAAAAGGCCTCGCCGAACCCTCTTGACTAGATACCCCCCTAGGGTATTGTTCTGGGTGTCGGAACGAGGCACCGCCTCGGACGGCACCGCAGCAGCCGAGCCCGACCCGCCCCGCGGACCGCAGCGGCCGCGCCACGAACGAACCGAGGAAAGAGAGGCACCGCCATGACCACCACGGCCCCCGCCACCGCGACCTACACCGTCACCGGCATGACTTGCGGCCACTGCGCCGGCTCGGTCGAGGGCGAACTGGGCACGCTGCCCGGCGTCACCGACGTCGCCGTCGACCTCCCGTCCGGCCGGGTCACGGTGACCGCCGACGGCCCGATCGACGACGCGGCCGTGGCCGCCGCGGTCGCGGAAGCCGGCTACCGGGTCGTCCCCCGCGAACGCACGCTCCTCCCCCAGGCCTCCGACGGCTGCTGCGGAGGCGGCAGCCGCGGCTGAGGCCGCACCGCGCCGCACCAACGAACCGCAGAACCGCAGCACGGCAGCACGGCAGCGGCGCACCACCGAGACCGACATCCGAGAACCACCGCACGACACGCACTGAGGAGCACGGGGACATGAGCGGCAACGCGCACGCAGGACACGGCAACCACGCACAGGCCGGCCTCCCGGGGGGCCTGCAGGTCTCGGAACGCGGCTACACGCTGGTCCCGGCCGGCAACCCGGTCGAGGCGGGCGCCCGCAGCGACTTCCGGTTCCGGATCACCGGACCCGACGGGCAGCCGGTGACCCGGTACGACGTCCAGCACGACAAGGAACTGCACCTGATCGTCGCCCGCCGCGACCTGTCCGACTTCCGGCATGTCCACCCGGTGCTCGGCGCCGACGGCACCTGGGCGATCCCGCTGACGTTCGCCACCGCGGGCGACTACCGGGTATTCGCCGACTTCGCGCCGTCCGGCGACCCGGCCGGACCGCTCACCCTGGGCGCCGACGTCGCGGTCTCCGGCGTGTACCGGCCGACCCCGCTCCCGGCGGCGTCCCGCACCGCCGAAGTGGACGGCTACACCGTCGTCCTGGACGGCGACCTGTCCGCCGAGACCGGCACCGTGATCACCCTGTCGGTCCACAAGGACGGCCGCCCGGTCACCGATCTGGAGCCCTACCTCGGCGCGTTCGGCCACCTCGTCGCGCTGCGCCTCGGCGACCTCGCCTACCTGCACGTCCACCCGCAGGGCGAGCCGGGTGACGGCGTCACCCCGGCCGGCCCGGGCATCGGCTTCCACACCCAGGCGCCGAGCACCGGCACGTATCGGCTCTACCTCGACTTCCAGCACGACGGCGTGGTGCGCACCGCGGAGTTCACCGTCGTCGTGGCAGCCCCGCAGCCCACCGCACACGACGCGCACACCGCCTACGCCGCGCACACGAACCACACCGGGCATGCCGGCCACGAGGGCCATGCCGCCCACAACACCCCTGCCGGGCACGCCGGCCTTGCGAGCCACACCGACCACGCCGGACATGCCGCGCACGGCAACCACGCGGGCCACCACCACTGACCCGCCCCGGCCCCCGACTCCCCGCCCCTCCGACTCGCGGTGCCGCGACCTGACCACCGGTCGCGGCACCGCGTTCCCACGTCCGCGGCGCACGCGCGCCAGGCGGTCCGGCAGCTCCGCCGCGGGTCGACGGGTCGGGGAAGGCCGGCAGGTCGGACGCGTCAGGCGGGTCGGCGTGGTCCGCAGGGCGACTCGTCGGGGCCCGCGGGCCGAGGGGCCGGATCACGCGCGTCAGGCGGCTCGGCGGCAGGTCCGCCAGGCCAAGGTGTCAGACCATGCCGTCAGGTTGGGCCGGTCGGACCGGTCGGCGTGGTCAGCGTTGTCAGCGTTGTCAGCAGGGACGATGCGCCGGGGCCCGCGAGTCGAGGGCGCCGCTCGCACACGCCACACGGATCGGCGGATCCGCCGGGCCGCCGGGTCACCGCTGGGTCCGCCGAGCCGACGAATCGGCAGCGCCGACAGGTTCGGCGGGCCAGGCGGGTCTGCGTGATCCGCAGGGATGACGGGTCGGGGCCCGCGGATCGAGCGCGAATCGCGCACGTCGCGCCGATCCCCGCCCGCACCATCCCGGGCCCACGCCCCCGGACCTCAGTCCTCCGCGTCCAGCGCCGCCGCCCGTTCCCGCGCCAGTTCCGCCACCCGTTCCGGCATCTCCGGCGTCGCCAGTACCAGCGCGGCCAGCGACCGCAGCACCGTGACCTCGCGCGTGCGGTACGCCTCTTCCGCGTCCAGGAACCGGGTCGCCACCGCCGTCGCCACGTCGACGCGTGCCTCGGGCACCAGCCACGCGGTCGCCACCAGCGCGAACAGCGCCGCGTCCGACACCCAGTCCTCGGGCCCGAACGCCAGGTCGAGCAGCACCGACCGCCGCACCGACTCCGCCCACGGCTCGTCGCCGCGGTGGTGCGCGATCCCCAGGCACGCCCACACCTGCACCATGCGGATCCACAGCGCCGGCTCGTGCCGGGCGAACGTCCGGCCCAGCTCCGTGTCGTCCGGCGCGGGCGGGTGCGCGAGCACGCCGAGGAGGTCGTCGAGCGGGTGCCCGGACAGCAGCACCGCGCGGTCGTAGGCGAGCGCCGGATGCGGCCACGACGCCTCCGCCATCCCGCGCACCGCCTCCGCGGCCGCCGTGCCGGGCGGCGGCGGCACCGCCTCGGCCTCGGTCGCGCCGGGCGCGTACCGCCACACCGCCCATGTCCCGCGCCGCAGCGGCTCCCGCGCGTCCGGCTGCGGCACCGACTGCACGGTCAGCCCGAACCGCGGGAAAGCGGCACGGACCGCGAGCAGCGCGCTCGGCGGTTCGAGCGCGCTCAGCGTGATGGCGATGTCCGCGTCACCCGGCTCGACCTGGTCGAGGAGCTGGCGCAGCGTGTTGGTGAGCGCCTCGGTCGGATAGGGCACGTGCCGCAGCCACGGCCCGGAGCAGGCCCGGCCCAGGATTTCGTGGGCGTAGCCGTGGTCCGGGTGGTGGCGCAGGTGGTCGACGAGCGCGACGAGGTGGGCGATGTCCCGGTCGCGGGCCCACCGCACGCCGTGCGCGGCGGGCGCCGCCTTGGGGTGCCGGGGGTCGCTCGCGAGAGCGCGTTCGATCCAGTCCAGGCCTTCGTCGAACCGGCCTTGGGAGGCCAGGAGTTCGCCGAGGTCGACGTGCAGGTCGAGGTCGCCGGGGTGGTCGCGGAGCACGGACGCCCACAGTTTCTCGGTGTCCGCGGCGCGGCCGACCCGGCGCCACGCGTTGCCGAGCATGATCGCTGCTTCGAGCGACCGGTCACGGGTCCACGCGCGGAACGCCCAGTCGACCGCGTCGTCCATCTCGTCGAGGCGGCGCATCAGCGACGACCCGGACCACAGCAGGAAGCCGTGCCCGGGGTGCTCGGCGACCATGGCGCGCAGCAGGTCGGCGAACGGCGCGAGGGCGGCCCGGTGGTCCTCGTCGACCGGGTCGTCGAGGACCTGCACCATGCCGAGCACCGAGCGGGCGAACGCGTCCGCGTCGAGCCGGGCGGTCAGGTCGCGGCCGAGCCAGGCCGCGGACGCGCCCCACGGGCGGTGCGGTTCGTGCGCGGCGACCTGCGCCAGGCCGCCGAAGGCACGGTCGAAGTCCCCGGCGGCCGCGCGCAGGTGGGCGAGCGCGGCGGCGCTGCCCGCGAACATGCCGCCGCGTTCGTCGGGCCCGTACAGCGAGACGCCGCCGTCGCCGGTCCGCGCCGCGAGGACGCCGAGCATCTCGTGGGCCTCCGGCAACCGGGGTTCGCAGAAGATCGCGTTGGCGACGTGGACCGCGGCGTGCTCGGTCTCCCCGTCGTCGAGCGCCAGTCTGGCCATGGCCAGTTCGCCGTGCGCTTCCTGCGTCGCGTCGCCGATGCCTTCCGCCGGATGACCGCACTCGTGCGGCTGCCGACCCGGCGCGTCCTCGAATCCCACGGTGGTACGCCCCCGCCCCTTGCTTGCCTACGGCCTGTGTTCCGCCCCGATCGCATCCAGGGCGTCGGCGCCTGCGGGAAACGGGCGAGGAGCGCCGCCGGACGGTGATCGACACTAACGGAGCACGTCGGGCGGGTCGTCAGACCTCCGAAGGAGCCGCCGGCGCGGCACCCGAGACCGCAGGCGGAGCCGCGTCGGCCATCCGCAGCACGACCGGTGCGGGCGCGGGGCCGTTGCCGTCGCGCGCGTGGCCGGTGGAACCGCGCACCACCAGTTCGGGGCGGTACACGAGTTCGGTGCGCGGCGCGCGGCCGCCGCCGATCTCGTCGAGCAGCGCGCGCACCGCGGCCGCGCCCATCGCCGGGACGGCCTGCCGCACGGTGGTCAGCGGCGGGTCGGTGAAGGCGACGAGCGGCGAGTCGTCGTACCCGACGACGGACACGTCCTCCGGCACGCTCAGCCCGCGCTGCCGCACCGCGCGGATCACCCCGAGGGCCATCAGGTCGCTGCCGCACACCACGGCCGTCGCGCCGCGGTCCACCAGCGCGCCGCCCGCGGCCTGGCCGCCTTCCACGGAGAACAGCGAGCGTTCGATCCACGGGTCGGCGTCGCCGATGCCGAACGTCTCGGCAAGGCCGCGCCGGAATCCGGCGATCTTGCGCGCGGTCGGCACGTACCGCTCGGGGCCGACCGCCAGGCCGATCCGCCGGTGCCGCAGAGACGCCAGATGCCCTATCGCCAGCTCGACGGCGACCGCCTCGTCGCTGGAGATGAACGGCGCGTCGATGCCGTCGGCCCAGCCGTTGACGAAGACGACCGGGAGGCCGCGGTCGACCAGGCGCACGTACCGTGAGGTGTCGGCGGCGGAGTCCGAGTGCAGGCCGGAGACGAAGACGATGCCGGAGACGCCGCGCTCCAGCAGGAGTTCCACGTAGTCGTCCTCGGTGACCCCGCCGGGCGTCTGGGTGCACAGCACCGGCGTGTAGCCGTGGTGCGCCAGCGCCCGCTCGATGACCTGCGCGAACGCCGGGAAGATCGGGTTGTCCAGCTCGGGCACCATCAGCCCGACGAGGCCCGCGCTGCGGCGGCGCAGCCGGGACGGGCGCTCGTAGCCGAGCACGTCGAGCGCGGTCAGGACGGCCTGGCGGGTGTCCTCGGCGACCCCGGGGCGGCTGTTGAGCACGCGGCTCACGGTCGCTTCGCTCACACCTGCTTGCGCGGCGATATCCGCCAACCGTGTCTTCATGACGATCCAGCGTAGTTGACGGATTATGCAGGAATCAGCAGAGGCCTTGCAGATCATGCAAGGACTTGCAATCCGATCGGCCGCGCCCGAGCCCTGTCCGGGTCTGTGATGAACGGCAAGCCACCCCAGTACTGACAAAAAGCGGACACGGCAGGTACCGTGAGCGGAGTCCACTCAGGTGGACTAGACCAATTTCACCCTCCACTCGGATCGTCCGGCACGTTCCTGCCGGTGAAGGGGAGTTTTCTCATGGCTTCGGTCAGCTACCGCAAGGCGACCTGCACGTACAAGGGCGCCGAGCGCCCCAGCGTCAACGCCCTCGACCTGGAGATCGCCGACGGCGAGTTCCTCGTCCTCGTCGGCCCGTCGGGCTGCGGGAAGTCCACCTCGCTGCGCATGCTCGCGGGCCTCGAAGAGGTCACCGAGGGCGGCATCCACATCGGCGACCGGGACGTCACCTACCTCGAGCCGAAGGACCGGGACATCGCGATGGTGTTCCAGAACTACGCGCTCTACCCGCACATGACGGTCGCGGACAACATGGGCTTCGCGCTCAAGATCGCCGGCGTGGACAAGAAGACCATCCGCGCCAAGGTCGAGGAAGCCGCCAAGATCCTCGACCTCACCGAATACCTCGACCGCAAGCCCAAGGCCCTCTCCGGCGGCCAGCGCCAGCGCGTCGCGATGGGCCGCGCGATCGTCCGCGAACCGCAGGTGTTCCTCATGGACGAGCCGCTGTCGAACCTCGACGCCAAGCTCCGCGTCCAGACCCGCACGCAGATCGCCTCGCTCCAGCGCCGCCTGGGCATCACGACCGTGTACGTCACGCACGACCAGGTCGAGGCCATGACCATGGGCGACCGCGTCGCGGTGCTCAAGGACGGGCTGCTCCAGCAGGTCGACAGCCCGCGGAACATGTACGACCGCCCGGCGAACGTCTTCGTGGCCGGCTTCATCGGCTCGCCCGCGATGAACCTCCTCGACGTCGACCTGGCCGAGGACGGCGTCCGCTTCGGCGACACCGTCCTCCCGGTGTCCCGCGAGGCCCGGGAGAGCGCCGCGGCGGCCGGCGAGACCAAGGTGACGCTGGGCATCCGCCCCGAACACCTGGAGATCCGCAGCGAGGAGAGCCTCGACAAGTCCGGCAACGGCCTGCCGGTCACCGTCGACGTCGTCGAGGAGCTGGGCTCCGACGCCTACGTCTACGGCACCGCGAAGATCGACGGCGAGCCCAAGCAGGTCGTCGTCCGGGTCAGCGGCCGCAACGTCCCGCGCAAGGGCGTGACCCTGCACGTCGTCGCGCACTCCGGCGAGACCCACCTGTTCAGCACCGTCACCGGCGAGCGCCTGGCCGACTGACGCAACCGGCACAGCCGACAGAGTCGGCACCGTCGGCCCGACGCACCACGCACGCGGCCCCCGCCCGGATCTCCCGGACGGGGGCCGCGCCGCATCCGGCGGGTGCCGCCGCGGCCTCGAAGCCGTTCCCGCGCGAGGCGCGGACCGGAACCGCGGTTCCGCCGCACTGCCCGCGCGCTCGCGCCGTTCCCGCCTCGGGCGGTGATCCCGGCGCCCCCTCCCCCGATTCCGCTGCCGACGGCTTCCGCTTCCCGAGAGGAAGCTCAGCCGCCCAACCGGCCATTGCCGACGTCCCCGATCACCCCCCCAGCAGCCCGCCGAGGGGCGCGCTGCCGCCCATGGTCTTGGTGTCGGACGGCTTCTCCGCCACCGACCGCGGCGACTTCGGCGCCGTCGGGGCCGCGTTGCCGCCGCCCGCGGCGGGCTTGCGGGTCGTCGTGCCCTCGGCCGACGTCTTCTGCTGGGCGCTCGCCGACGCCTTCGGCGCGGCCGTACCGGAACTGCCCGCCCCGGCGGTCGGCTTGGCCGTCGCGGACGCGGTGCTGCTCGCCGCCGGCGGCGCCGACGCGGCAGGCGGCGCCGCGGGGGCCGGGCCCGCCGGGCCCGTCGACGTCCGCACCGCGGGCGGCCCCGTGACCGTCGTCTCGTCCGCGCCCGGCGCCGACCCGTCGCGCGCCGGGTGCCCGAACAGCGCACCCGCGAGCAGGGTCGTGCCGACCGCGAGGCCCGCGATGATCGAGCCGTAGCCGAGCTTGCGGCGCCGCGCCCGCACCGGAGTCGTCAGCGGGCCGCGCCACTTCCGCAGCGACAGCCAGCAGTCCACCGAGTACATCGGCGCGCCGGCCAGCGCCAGCGGACTCCACGCGGCCAGGAACACCACGTACGCACCGTGGTACGGCGACGAGTTGCCGCCCACCGCGATCAGCACGCCCAACGCCAGCAGCATGCCGATCAGGCCCATCAGGCGCGTCCACAGCCCGAGCAGCGCACCGACGCCGACCAGGACCTGCCCGAACGCGAACAGCAGGCCGGTAGTGATCGCGTGGTCCGCCGCGAGGTCCATCACCGGCGGGAACCAACTGCCGTCGTGCAGGGCCTGGATGTGGTGCGCGAACGAATCCGGCGCGTCCGCGTCCAGGAACCCCGGGTCGTAGAACTTGCGCAGGCCCTCCAGCAGGAACGCCAACCCGAGGAACACCCGCAGCGGAAGCAGGAACATCCCGGGCTGCACGGGCCCGCGTTTGGCCGCCGCACCGGCGGCACGCGCCGGGGCCGCGGGCGCCGAACGCACCCCGGCCGCCCGGCGCTCGGCGGCTTTCGCCCGCGCCCGGGGCAGCGCGTTACTGCGCCGTACCTTCCGCAAATCCTCGGTGATCCGCGGAAGTTCCGCGGTGACCGCCATGGGGTCGGTGGCGGCCCGCTGACCGGGCAGCAGCGCGTCGCGGCCGGTGAGCGGCGGAGGGCCGATCACCACCCGCAGACTGCGCGTGGACGCGGCGCGGGCATCCCGCGCCAGCGTCGCGACACCGCCGACACCGCCGAAATCCGAAGGCCCCGCGAGGTCGGGGCGCCGCTTGTTCTGAGCACCTTGGCCGCCGGAGTAGCCGCCGTCCGTTCTGGTCTCCACGCATGCACTAACCGCCGAACGGGGCACGAGGATGCGGCCGGAGGCGGAACTATCTTCCGGCCGATCTGATCATCCGACCGAGCCGACGCCCGAAATCCCGCCCGGAAAACCCGCAAATAGCCAGGAAACAGCGGGGGTTGGCGGGCCCGGCCGAACGGCCGGTCCACCAACCCCCGCCGGAAACTCAGGCGCGCTGCCGCGCGACCTCGTACAGCACGATCCCGGTCGCCACGCCCGCGTTCAGCGACTCGTTGCCGGCCGCCATCGGGATCGCCACCGTCTGGTCGCACGTCTCGGTGACCAGACGCGACAGGCCCTTGCCCTCCGAGCCGACCACGACCACCAGCGGCTCCTCGGCCGTGTCCAGGTCGCCCAAGTCCACCGACCCGTCGGCGGCCAGGCCGACCACGAACAGGCCCTGCTTCTGGTACGACTCCAGCACCTGCCGCAAGTTCGACGCCCGCGCCACCGGCACCCGCGCCGCGGCACCCGCCGACGTCTTCCACGCGCCCGCCGTCATGCCCGCCGCGCGGCGCTCCGGCACCACGACACCGTGCGCGCCGAACGCCGCCGCCGAGCGGATCACGGCACCCAGGTTCCGCGGGTCGGTGATGCCGTCGAGCACCACGATCAGCGGCACCTCGCCGTTGTCGTGCGCGACCTCGACCAGGTCGTCCGGGTGCGCGTACTCGTACGGCGGGATCTGCAGCGCGAGCCCCTGGTGGTGCCCGCCCTCGGTCAGCCGGTCCAGCTCCGGACGCGGCGCCTCCAGCAGCGGCACCCCCATGTCGTTGGCGAGCTTGAGCGCCTCGCGCACCCGGTCGTCCGAGTCGATGAACTGCGCCACGTACATCGCATTCGCCGGAATGCCCGCGCGCAGCGCCTCGACCACCGAGTTGCGGCCGTACACCATCTCCTTGTCGCCCCGGCCGCCCCGGCCGCGCTGCACCCCGCGGCGCCCGCCGCTGCCGCCGTCCTGCTGGGCGCGCTTCGCCGCGGCGTTCGCGGCCCGCTGCTTCGCGTGCCCCTTGCGCATCTCGGCCGGCGGCGTCGGCCCCTTGCCGCGCAGCGCGCGGCGGCTGTGCCCGCCGGTGCCGACCTGGGCCCCCTTCTTGCTGCCCGGGTTGCGGCGGTTGCGGCGCTGGCTGTTGCCGGCCATGTGATGACGTCCCTTCGATGTGCTCGTCTCGCACGTACAACGGTACGGCCGGGCCCGTGGCCCGGCCGCGTCGAATCCGTCGCACGCCCACCGCCCGCGGGCGGCTACTCGTCCGATGCTCCGAAACCCGGCGGCCGTGCGGCCCCGGGCAGTCCCCGGCCTACTGCCGGTGCCGCTCCCGTGTCCAGCGCGGCCCCTGCGGGGTGTCCTCGACCACGACGCCCGCCGCGGTCAGCTGGTCGCGCACCGCGTCGGCGGCCGCGTAGTCCTTGCGCTCGCGCGCCGCCTGCCGCTGCGCCAGCGCGAGATGCACCAGCGAGTCGACGACGTGCCGCAGATCGCCCGTGCGGTCTCCCGCGTCGCCCGACACCCACGGCTCCGCCGCCGGGTCCAGGCCGAGCACCACGAGCATGCCGCGCAGCGCACCGAGGTGCGCCGCGACCGCGTCCTTGTCGCCCGCGGCCAGCGCGGTGTTGCCCTCGCGCACCGTGTTGTGCACGACCGCCATGGCCTGCGGCACGCCCAGATCGTCGTCCATCGCCTCGGCGAACGCGTCGGGCACCCGCGCGTCCGGCTCCACCGGGCCGGTCAGCTCCGCCGCCCGCTCCAGGAAGCCCTCGATGCGGGAGAACGACACCTCGGCCTCGCGCAGCGCATCCTCGCTGTACTCGATCATCGAGCGGTAGTGCGGGGACGCCAGGTAGTAGCGCAGCACGATCGGCCGCCAGCGCTTCACCATCTCCGACACGAGCACCGAGTTGCCGAGCGACTTGCTCATCTTCTCGCCGCTCATGGTGACCCACGCGTTGTGCATCCAGTAGTTGGCGAAGCCGTCGCCCGCCGCCTTGGACTGCGCGATCTCGTTCTCGTGGTGCGGGAACACCAGGTCGAGGCCGCCGCCGTGGATGTCGAAGCGCTCGCCGAGGTAGCGGTGCGCCATCGCCGAGCACTCCAGGTGCCAGCCGGGGCGACCGCGGCCCCACGGGGTGTCCCACGAAGGCTCGCCGGGCTTGGCCGACTTCCACAGCGCGAAGTCGCGCACATCGCGCTTGGCGCCCGCGCCGCCGTCGCCCTGGTCGCGCATCGCGTCCAGGCGCTGGCCGCTGAGCGCGCCGTACTCCGGGAACGAGTGCACGTCGAAGTAGACGTCCCCGTCCGACGGGTAGGCGTGCCCCGTGGTGATCAGACGCTGCATCAGCTCGATCATCTCCGGCACATGGCCGGTGGCCCGGGGCTCGATCGTCGGGCGGAGGCAGCCGAGCGTGTCGTACGCCTCGTTGAACGCCCGCTCGTTCGGATAGCCGATCCGCCACCACGGCACACCGGCCTCGGTGCCCTTGGCGATGATCTTGTCGTCGATGTCCGTGACGTTGCGGCAGAACACGACGTCGCTGCCCCGGTACTCGAGCCACCGCCGCAGCACGTCGAAGTTCAGGTACGAGCGGACGTGCCCGATATGCGGCGGCGCCTGCACGGTCGCGCCACACAGGTAGATCGAGACGGTGCCCTCGACGAGCGGCACGAAGTCGCGGACCGTGCGGGTGCTGGTGTCGTATAGGCGCATGCTCACCCTGCGAGTTTACGGGGTGCGCACGCCGGGAAGCCCCCGGATTCCGCCCCGGGCCCCGAACCGGAACCGGGACGTGTTACCCGGCGGGCACCACGAGCGCGGTCGCGATCGCCGCCAACCCCTCCGCGCGGCCGGTCAGCCCGAGCCCGTCGGTGGTCGTCCCGGACACCGACACCGGCGCCCCCGCGGCCTCCGACAGCGTCTTCTCCGCCTCGGCCCGCCGCGGCCCGACCTTCGGCCGCACGCCCACCACCTGCACCGCGATGTTGCCGATCTCGAACCCGGCTTCGCGCACCAGCCGCGCGGCCTCCGCCAGCAGCGTCACGCCCGCGGCCCCCGACCACTCCGGCCGCGACGTGCCGAAGTGCGCGCCCAGGTCGCCGATGCCGGCCGCCGAGAACAACGCGTCGCACGCCGCGTGGGCGGCCACGTCGGCATCCGAGTGCCCGGCCAGCCCGGTCTCCCCCGGCCAGTGCAGCCCCGCCACCCACAGGTCGCGGCCCTCCTCGAAAGGATGAACGTCGACGCCGATGCCGGTACGCGGCACCAGCACCCTCACCGGCACCGCGGACGGCTCGGACGGCTCGGACGGCTCAGACAACGGGGACCTCCGCATCGGACGCGCGCTCCGCCCGGCGCTTGGCCAGCAGGGCTTCGGCGAGCAGCAAATCGAACGGCCGGGTGACCTTGAAGGCCTCCTCCGACCCGGGCACCACGGTCACGGCCACGCCCATGCGCTCGACCATGCCCGCGTCGTCGGTCGTGTCGCCGCCCGGCGCCGCCGCAGCGTGCGCGGCGGCCAGCACATCCCGCCGGAACCCCTGCGGCGTCTGCACGGCCCGCAGCGAGGCCCGGTCGACGGTCCGCACGACGCGTTCGGCGCCGTCCTCCGCCGCGACCTCCTTCACGGTGTCGACCACCGGAAGCGCGGGCACCACCGCGGGCGCGCCGGACTCGACCGCGGCGACGACCGCTTCCACGACGCCGACCGGCACGAACGGGCGCGCCGCGTCGTGCACGAGCACCACGGGGCAGTCGCCGTCGAGTGCGGCCAAGGCAAGAGAGACGGATTCCTGGCGCGTCGCGCCGCCGGCCACCACCGTCACCGGCGCGTCGGCGCCGAGTTCGCGGGCCAGCAGGCCGCGCACGTCCGCGACACCGTCCGGCGGCGCGGCGACGACCGCGGCACCGACACCGGGCGCGGCCAGCAGCGACCGCAGCGCATGCACGAGCATCGGCACGTCGCCGAGTTCCCGCAGAGCTTTGGGCAGACCGCCGCCCAGACGCAGCCCGAGCCCGGCCGCGGGCACCAGAACAGCAGCTCTCACCGAACACCCTCACTTGGCGCGCTGGAACCCGGGACGGCAGCACCGCCCCGAGACCGACCACCCGAAGGTACCGGGCCGCAACCGGGTGTATCCGCGCAGCCGCCGGGGAAGGCCTTCCGCAGGCACCCCCGAGCAGCAGACCGCCGTCGCCGACCTCCTGCCGACCGGACGTCATGCATCACCCGCACGGGTCAACCCGCGCCGCCGAGAAGCGCCGCGAGGCACCGAGAGCCGGGCGTATCGCCGTACGTCGCCGGCCGTGCGCCGACGACGGCTGTCCGCCGCCGCGCGCGCCGAACGGATACGGCGCGCGCCGACGGACCGGGCCGCGCAAGCCCGTGGCGAAAACGTGCCCGGTCCGCCGGATCGCTCCGGCCGACGGGCCACATCCACCGTGCCGGTACAGACGGGGCCGCGGCCTGGGGCCGCCGCTCCGTTCCGCCCGGCATCGCGCGTCAGGAGGCGAGAACCTCGTCGAGGATCGCCTCTGCCTTGTCTTCGTTGGTGTTCTCCGCGAGCGCCAGCTCGCTCACCAGGATCTGCCGAGCCTTCGCGAGCATCCGCTTCTCGCCGGCCGAAAGGCCGCGGTCACGCTCCCGGCGCCAAAGGTCGCGCACGACCTCGGCAACCTTGATAACGTCACCGGAAGCGAGCTTTTCCAGGTTCGCCTTGTAGCGTCGCGACCAGTTCGTCGGCTCCTCGGTGTGCGGAGCCCGCAGCACCTCGAAGACGCGATCGAGGCCGTCCTGGCCCACCACGTCGCGCACACCGACGAACTCCGCGTTGTCAGCGGGGACTCGGACCGTGAGGTCACCCTGGGCTACCTTCAGCACCAGGTAGATCTTGTCCTCGCCCTTGATGGTGCGAGTCTCGATCGCCTCGATGAGTGCGGCCCCGTGATGGGGGTAGACCACCGTGTCGCCAACCTTGAACGTCATGTGACAGGTACCCCTTCCGTGGCTTTCTAGGGTAACACGGGTCACGCCGCGCCTGAATGGCGTTTCCGCAGGTCAGGGCCTTAGTCAGGGCTTGACAACGGCCACTCGGACATGCATGCGCCGCCCCGCCGGGACCGGCATGGTGATCCATAAACCGGGCAAAACGGTCAACTTGCACCCACCTCCATTCGAACACGGAATCGACTATCGGCCCTACCGGACACACTGGGCCGAGGCATCTGTTTTTGGACAGCAGTGCGCCGGACGGCGGGTCGCCCGACTTGTCCGCGTGTGCTCCGTGTGTGCTCCGTGGGTGATCCGACGGCCGGGTGCCGTGTCCCCGCCCGGGCTGTCCCCGTTTCACCCTCGGGATCCGAGCCGCGTACAAGTGGCCCATCCCGCCTGAGTAGGCTTGCGCCGGTCCCCCTTGTCCGGGACCGCCGAGGCTGTCAAGGACACAAAGGACCAAGGAGATTCGCCCGCCGTGAGCCGCAGCATTCGACGGGGTGCCGTCGCCGCAACCATCGCCCTCGCGCTGGCCCCCTTGGCGGCCGCCTGCTCCAGTGGCACGGACGCGGAAACCACCAAGATCAAGCCGGACACCGCTTCCGTCCAGGTCGGCAACGTCAAGGTGCAGAACCTGACGCTGGTGAGCGGCGGTCCGACGTCCGGCGCCATGGCGCTGGGCGGCGCGTTCATCAACGACGGCGACCAGGCCGAGACGCTCACGCAGGTGGCCGTCGACGGCGCGACCGGGAACGCCGAGCTGAAGTCGGCGTCCGGCACGGGCGCCATCACCATCCCGGCGCACGGCGCGGTCTACCTGACCGGCGGCGCGGACAGCGTGGTCGCCAAGGTCGCCTCGGTGTCCGGGGACAGCCCGGTCACCCCCGGGAAGTACGCCAAGGTGACGCTGACCTTCAAGACCGCGGGCTCGGGCTCGGTGCGCGTCCAGGTGCATTCGCCGGAGGACTACTACAAGCAGCTCGCGCCGTCCGCCCCGGCTCCGAGCCTGCCCGCCGCCCCGCCGACCACCGCTCCGGCGTCGCCGTCCGCCCCGGCCTCGGCCCCCGCTTCGGCTCCCGCCTCGGCGCCGGCCACCGGCGCCCCGACCGGGGGCGCGAGCAACGCCCCGACCGGGGGCGCGACCGCGACGGGCACCGCGACCCGCCCGGCGAACACCGTCAGCCCCAACGCGAGCTGACGCACGACAACGCCACGCGAGCGGCTGCGCCCCTGCCGGGGCCGCAGCCGCTCGCGCGTTCGGGGGACAGCGCAACAGCGCAACGCGGCCTGACACCCGCCGCGGGGCACCCGGCCGGGTGCCCACCCGGCAACCTCCCCACGGCGCGAACGCCCCCACACCCTGTGGACAACCACCACTGTGTGGACAACCGCCGCCAAACCCCACCCCTCGCGTGCCGGACCGGGCCCGCCAGGGGGACTCCACCGGTCGGAAATCAGACCGGCACGTGCCTTCCGCCGACATGCGAAAGCCGCCCTCCGCGTCGCGCGGAAGACGGCTCTCTGCGGGTGATCCGGCCGATCAGGGCTCGAACTTGTAGCCCAGGCCGCGCACCGTCACCAGGTACCGCGGCGCGCCCGGGTCCGGTTCGATCTTGGCGCGGAGGCGCTTCACGTGGACGTCGAGCGTCTTGGTGTCGCCGACGTAGCCGGCGCCCCACACCCGGTCGATGAGCTGCATGCGGGTGAGCACCCGGCCCGCGTTGCGCAGCAGCAGTTCGAGCAGGTCGAACTCCTTCAGCGGCAGCTCGACCTTGACGCCGTCGACGGTGACGCGGTGCCGGTCCACGTCCATGCGGACCGGGCCGGCCTCCAGCGCGGTCGGCTCGACCTCGGCGGGCTCGCCCTGGCGGCGCAGCACGGCGCGGATCCGGGCGACGAGTTCGCGGGACGAGAACGGCTTGGTGACATAGTCGTCCGCGCCGATCTCCAGCCCGACGACCTTGTCGACCTCGCTGTCCTTGGCGGTCACCATGATGACCGGCACGTTGGACTTGGCGCGCAGCCGGCGGCACACCTCGGTGCCGGGCAGGCCCGGCAGCATCAGATCGAGCAGCACGAGGTCGGCACCGCCCTGGTCGAACTGCTCCAGCGCGTCGGGCCCGGTGACCGCGACGGCGACCTCGAACCCTTCCTTGCGCAGCAGGAACGCAAGCGGGTCGCTGAAGGACTCCTCGTCCTCGACGACGAGCACTCGGGTCATCCGGAAGCCTCCCGGGAGTTGTACGACAGAGCCGGCCCGGTCGGGGACGGCTGGGCCGCGGTGGACGCCGCGTCGGGGCCCGTGCCCCGGTCGTCGGCGGGCAGAAGTGGCAGCACCAGAGTGAACGTGGTTCCCACGCCTTCCAGGCTGCGGACGGTGACCTCTCCCCCGTGTCCGGCCACGATGTGCTTGACGATGGAGAGCCCCAGGCCCGTCCCGCCGGTGGCGCGCGAGCGGGCCGGGTCGACGCGGTAGAACCGTTCGAAGATGCGGTCCAGGTCGCGGTGCGGGATCCCGATGCCCTGGTCGGACACCGCGATCACGGCTTTGCGGCCGGTGACCCGCACGTCGATGTCGACCCGGGTGCGCTCCGGGCTGTAGTTGACGGCGTTCTCGACCAGGTTGCCGAGCGCCATCACGAGCTGGTTGTGGTCGCCGGGGATGACCAGGCCGGGGTCGCCGCCGACGGCGAGGGTGATCTGCTTGTTCTGGGCGACCTGGCGGCAGCGGTCGACCGCTTCGGCGACCAGGTCGTCGACCGGTACCGGGGCGATGTCCTGGAGCGGGTGGTCGTTCTGCACGCGTGACAGGTCGATGAGTTCCTGCACGAGGTTGGTCAGGCGCGCCGACTCGACCTGCATGCGGCCGGAGAAGCGGCGGACCGCCTCCGGGTCGTCGCTCGCGTCCAGGACGGCCTCGGCGAGCAGGGACAGCGCGCCCACCGGGGTCTTGAGTTCGTGGCTGACGTTGGCGACGAAGTCGCGGCGCACCGCGTCGACGCGGCGGGCCTCGGTGCGGTCTTCGACGAGCAGCAGGACCAGGCGGGAGCCGAGCGGGGCGACGCGGGCGGACACTTCGAGTTCCTGGCCGTCGCGGCGCGGGAGCAGCAGGTCGCGCTGTCTTATTTCGCCGTCGCGCCGGGTGTCGCGGGACATCCGCAGGAGTTCGTCGGGGACGAGCTGGTCGCCGCGGACGAGGCCGAAGGTGTATGCGGCCGAGCTGGCCTTGACCACCGCGTCGTGCTCGTCGAGGACGACGGCGGACGAGCGGAGCACGGACAGCACGGTCGCCACGCCGGGCGGGAGGACGGGCCCGGAGGGCGCCGTGCCGCTGCCTTGGCCCTGGGAGCGTTCGCTCCACCGGAACGCCAGGGTCCCGGCAACGCCGACAGCCAGCCCACACACGGCGGCTACGGCCGCCGCGGCCACGTTCACGTCCACGGCACCCAGAGTAAAGGGGACACGAACGGGTGAAACCCCTCCCGATGGCCTTGACCTGAGGACTTCATCGACTGTTCATCGCCGCGCCGCACCCGGTTCAGCCCGTTTGGCGGCGGTCCGGAGCCTGACCAGATCTCCGCAAATATCCACAAAACGGCTGGTCGCAGGCTTTGGCCACATCCGGCGTTGACGCCGCCGAGCGGGGCGGGTTGACTCGAATACGCACCGTGCACGGTCCGGCACACCGCGGGCCGCGCGCGTCGCCACCGGAGCCGGTGTGGCCCACGCCACACGCCGCCGGGGCGGCGCCGCGCCTCGCACCGCACACCCGTTCGACGTCCACGCCCGTGCGGCGCCGGACCGGGCACGTCCACCGGTGAACGGAGGTCGTCCATGCCCGGCTCCCTGCCCGACTCGCCCACCACCGTCCGCGCGGCCCCGGTGGCCGTCGAGATCACGCCCCGGTCCGCGGTCCTGCGCACGCCGCCCGCGCCGACGCCGGGGTGCAGCTGCCCGTCGTCGTGCGGCTGCGGCTGCAAGGCCGGTTCCGCGTGCAACTGCGGCGGCAGCTGCGGCTGATCCCCCGCTGCGCGGCCGACGGGCGAACGCCGGCCGCACGCGACACCCCGGAAAGGCGCGAAACGGCGAGCGCCCGCCCCCGTGCTGCGGGGCGGGCGCTCTGCTGTTCGGCCGGGTGGGCCGTGCGGGCTACTTGCGGCCCTGGTTCTTGACCGCCTCGATCGCCGCGGCGGCGGCTTCCGGGTCGAGGTAGCGGCCGCCCGGGGTGACCGGGTGCAGGTCGGTGTCCAGCTCGTACAGCAGCGGGATGCCGGTGGGGATGTTCAGGCCCGCGATGGCCTCGTCGGAGACGCCGTCGAGGTGCTTGACCAGCGCGCGGAGCGAGTTGCCGTGCGCGGCGACGAGCACGGTGCGGCCGGCCTCGAGGTCGGGCACGATCGCGTCGTACCAGTACGGGAGCATGCGCGTGACGACGTCCTGGAGGCACTCGGTGCGCGGGCGGATCTCGTCCGGCAGGCCGGCGTAGCGCGGGTCGTGCACCTGCGAGTACGTGTCGTCGTCGGCGAGCGGCGGCGGCGGGGTGTCGTAGGAGCGGCGCCACAGCATGAACTGCTCCTCGCCGAACTCGGCGAGCGTGGCGGCCTTGTCCTTGCCCTGGAGGGCGCCGTAGTGGCGCTCGTTGAGGCGCCACGAGCGGCGCACCGGGATCCAGTGCCGGTCGGCGGCGTCCAGGGCGATCTGCGCGGTGCGGATCGCGCGGCGCTGCAGCGAGGTGTGCAGCACGTCGGGCAGCACGCCGGCGTCGGTGAGGAGCTGTCCGCCGCGCGCGGCTTCCTTCTCGCCGGTATCGGTCAGGTCGACGTCGACCCAGCCGGTGAAGAGACCCTTGCGGTTCCAGTCGCTCTCACCGTGGCGGAGGAGGACGAGCTTGTATGCGGTGTCGGCCATGAGGGCGAGCGTAATGGAGGCGGAGGTACGGCTTTCTGCCGGTCTGGACCGGCCGCGGCGCCGGACCGGCGGCGCGCCCGCCCCGCCGGTCCCCGCCGGTCCGCGGCGTTCCGCGGTTCAGCCGGCCGGGGGTTCCGCGGCCGGTTCGCCCGGCGTGTCGAGGAGGTGGGTGAACGCGTCCAGGTTGCGGGTGGATTCGCCGCGCTCGGTGCGCCACTGCCATTCGCGCCGGATCGACGTGGCGAAGCCGAGTTCGAGCAGCGTGTTGAAGCTGTCGTCGGCGGCTTCCAGGACCACGCCGAGGATCCGGTCGACCTCGTCGGCCGTGACCGCGTGCAGCGGGACCCGGCCGGTCAGATACACGTCGCCGAGCTTGTCGAGGGAGAACGCGACGCTGTACAGCCGCACGTTGCGGGTCAGCAGCCAGCGGTAGAACGCCTCGTGGTTCTCGTCGGGGCGGCGCACCACGAACGCGGTCACCGTGACGGTGTGCCGGCCGACTTTCAGGGCGCAGGTGGTCTTGAGCTTGCGGGTGCCCGGGAGCGTCACGACGAACGTGTCGTCGTCGGGGCGCTCCCAGGTGACCTCGGCGTCGTCGAGGGCGAGCCGGATGGTCTCGGCCGCCTGCGCCCGGGTGTGCTGCACGGTGCACCTCAGGGTTCGGATGTCGGTCGGTTGTCGGGCTGTCCACGCTAGGGCTTGTCCGGGGGATCTTGACACCCCGGACACGCCTTGGCGTACCGCGGGCCGGATCGGTGGTCTCCGGCCCGCGGGCTAGCGTGCCGCGAGGCTCCGGACGCGTCCGGCTTCCGCGACGGTCTGTGCGTACACGTCGGCCATGGAGGCCGCGGCGGCCGCCCAGCCGAAGTTGGCGGCGTGCCGGACCGCGCCCTCGGCGTACCGGTCGCGCAGCCGCGGCGCGAGCGCCAGGGTGCCGAGCGCGGCGGCGTAGTCCGCCGGGTCGTGGCCGTCCACGAGGATCCCGGACACGCCGTCGCGGACCGCGGTGGGCAGGCCGCCGACGGACGCCGCGACCACGGGTGTGCCGCACGCCTGCGCCTCGATGGCGACGAGGCCGAAGGACTCGTTGTAGGACGGCACGACCGCGACCGAGGCGGCCCGGTACCAGTCGGCGAGCACGTCCTGCGGCACCGGGCGGCGGAACCGCACGACGTCCTGCACGCCGAGCGACGCGGCCAGCTTGTGCAGGTGCTCGGGCGCGGCGAGGCCGGTACCGCTGGGGCCGCCGACGACCGCGACGACGAGGTTCTCGCGCAGCGACGGATGGGCGCGCAGCAAGTGCGCGGTGGCGTGCAGCAGGACGTCCGGCGCCTTGAGCGGCTGGATGCGGCCCGCGAACAGGATCACCGTGGCGTCCTGCGGCACCCCGACGCGGCGCCGGGCCTCGGCGGCCTCGCCCGGCCGGAACGTGTCGAGGTCGACCCCGGGATTGACCACGGCCAGCCGCTCGGGGTCCGCGTCGTACAGGCCGACGAGCTGCTCGGCCTCTTCGACGGTGTTCGCGACGAGCCGGTCGGCCGCCTCGACCACCTGGCTTTCGCCGATGACGCGGGCGGACGGCTCGGGCGGGTCGTCCGCGGCCAGCGACAGGTTCTTGACCTTCGCCATGGTGTGCATGCTGTGCACGAGCGGGACGCCCCAGCGCTCCTTGGCGAGCCAGCCGACCTGCCCGGACAGCCAGTAGTGCGAATGCACCAGGTCGTAATAGCCGGGCTCGCGCATGGCTTCGGTGCGCAGCACACCGGAGGTGAACGCGCACAGCTGCGCCGGCAGGTCTTCCTTCGACAGGCCCTCGAACGGGCCCGCGGTCACGTGCCGGACCAGCACGCCGGGCGCCATCTCCACGACGGGCGGCAGGTCGCGGCCGGTGGCGCGGGTGAATATCTCCACCTCGACGCCGAGCGCGGCCAGGCGCTTGGACATCTCGACGATGTAGACGTTCATGCCGCCCGCGTCGCCGGTGCCCGGCTGATGCAGCGGGGAAGTGTGCACGCTCAGCGTGGCGATCCGGCGCGGCGCCCCCCGACGCCCGGCCAGCGTGTGCTTGCGCGCTCCGGGCGCGGCCGCCCGCGGCACGTGATGGCTCATCCGCGCGTCTCGCTTCGCTCGCCCACCAGGTCCTCCTCTGCCTGCGACTGCATACCTGTGCCCGTGCCCACGCCCGGTCCCGCCGTCCACGGCGCCGGGCACGCCGTTCGGCACCCGGCCGCCGGGCGGCGGGCGCACCTCGATCCGGTTCCCCTCCCGGGCGCCGCCGTTAATTCGGACGACAACACCCCTAGTCAAGTGATAACCGATAGGTGGTTGCCGCCGATTCCCACCCCCCATGCGTGATGTCGGACACGCTGGGCAATCGAACATATGCGCTAAGTTCTGCCGCCCCTCCGAACGCCGGTCCGCGGGCGGCCCGCTTCCGGCCCGGCGCCCGGCCACGACCTAGACTTCCCCGCATGGTCAAGCGCGGCGCCGGGAGTGCACACGGCCCCCGCGCGACGGCGAAACCGACGGGGGTCGTCACCCGCGGCACCACCAACGCCAACCGGCTCCGCCGGATCGACCGGTGGGTCGCCGCCGAATACGCCGGGCTGCTCCGTTCGGCCGCGGATCCGCTCGTCGTCGACCTCGGCTACGGCGCCTCCCCCGTCACCACCGTCGAGTTCCGCCGCCGCCTCGCCGCCGTGCGCGGCGACGTGGACATGGTCGGCATCGAGATCGATCCGGAGCGCGTCGCGGCGGCGCTGCCGTTCGCCGGCCCCGGACTGTCGTTCGTGCGCGGCGGGTTCGAAGTGCCGCTGCCGGGCAGCCGCAGGCCGGTGCTGATCCGGGCGTTCAACGTGCTGCGCCAATACGGCGAGGGCGACGTCGCGCAGGCCTGGTCGGTGATGTGCGCAAGGCTCGCGCCGGACGGCGTGCTCGTCGAGGGCACCTGCGACGAACTCGGGCGCTTGGCCACGTGGGTGGCCGTCGGTGCGGACGCGCGGCCGCGCACGCTCACCCTCGCGGCGCGGCTGGCGACGCTCGGCCGTCCGTCGGATCTGGCCGAACGGCTGCCGAAGGCGCTCATCCACCGCAACGTGCCGGGCGAGCCGGTGCACGCGTTCCTCACCGCGTTCGACCGCGCGTGGGACACGTTCGCGCCGCTGGCCCCGCTGGGCGCGCGGCAGCGATGGGCCGCCGCGGTACGGTCGTTGGCGCCGGATTGGCCGGTGCGCACCACGCCGGCGCGGGCGCGCGGCGGCGAAGTGACACTCGACTGGGATGCCGTATCCCCCCTGCCGATCTGACTGTTCGTCACATCACTGCGCCACTGGACTGCGGGGTAACCCGGCAAAATCCGGCCGCGACACGGATTTTCCGGCTGCGGTTTATCCGGATTTCACCGGAACCAACCCTTAAAGTATCCGGACGATCACGCAAACTCCTCTGCCGTTCCCTGCCGGAACATGCAAGGATCCGTCGCTGGAACCGGTTCTCAAGAGCCACCTCCGTCCTCTTGAGAACCGGTTCGACCGCGTTCGGAATCCGAACAGAGGCGCGGCGCGAGCGCATCCGACTGATCGGAAGGGTCAGCGCATGGCGATACCGGGGGTCCGCCGTCGGCGGCGCATGAGGCGTGCCGCGACCACGGGGGGAGTGGCACTGCTGTGCGCGGTGCTCTTCGCCGGGCAGGCTGCCGCCGCCCCGGACCCGGGTCAGCAGCCGCTCGAACCGTTCAATCTGGCCACCGTGCAGACGCAGTTGCAGGACCTGTACCGCCAAGCGGAGCAGGCCACCGAGCGCTACAACGCGAGCAACGAGCGACGCGGCACGCAGCAGGTCAAGGTCAACGACATCCGCGCGGGCATCGTCTGGACACAGCAGCAGATCGCCGAATCCCGCGACGAGATCGGCCGCATCGCCCGTCTGCAGTACACGACGCGCGGCGTCGACCCGCTGATGTCGCTGATGCTGTCCTCGAACCCGCAGCAATTCCTCCAGCAGGCCCCGACGTTCGCCCGCATCAGCCAGTCGCAGGAAGACACCATCCGGCGGCAGAAGCAGGCCGAGCAGCAGCTCAAGAACATGCAGAAGAGCGAGGACGCGCAGCTCGCCGAGAGCGCGCGCCTCGAAGAGGAATCGCAAAAGGCCAAGACGGACGTAGAGACGAAGGTCGCCGAGGCCGAGAAGCTCATCGCCGGCCTGACGCCCGAACAGCTCGCCGCGCTGGAGGCGTTGGACGCCCAGATCGCCAACACCAACAACGCCCAGCTGGCGCAGTACGGCATACTCACCCGCCCCGACCAGCTCACCACGCCCGCCGCGAAGCAGGCGATCTCGTTCGCGCTGAGCAAGATCGGCATCCCCTACGTGTGGGGCGGCACCGGCCCGGCCGGCTACGACTGCTCGGGTCTGACCTCGCAGGCGTGGCTGTCCGCCGGCCTGCGGATTCCGCGGACCTCGCAGGAGCAGTGGGCGCGGCTGCCGCGCGTGCCGGTCTCCGACATGCGGCCCGGCGACCTGATCGTGTACTTCGCGGACGCCAGCCACATCGCGATGTACCTGGGCAACGGCCTGATGGTGCACGCGCCGCGGCCGGGCCGCTGGGTCACCATCGCGCAGGCCGGTTCGATGCCGATACTCGGCGTGGTCCGGCCGGACGGCGGCGCGGGCACCGTGCAGGCACCGCCGGTGCCGAACATGCCCAACGCGCCCAAGCCGTCGAACCCCGGCACGGGCAAACCGAGCACCCCGCCCGCGACGAACACCCCGACCAACACCCCGGGCGGCGGGACCACCACGCCCGGCGGCGGCACCACGTCGCCCGGCACCGGCACCCCCGGCACCGAGACGCCGGGCGGGACGGGCACACCCGGCGGGTCCGGAACCCCGAGCGGCAGCGGCACCCCGAGCGGGTCCGGCACGCCCGGCGGCACCGGCACCCCGTCCGGCACCTCGTCGGCGCCGGACACCACGCCGCCCGCGACCGGCACCGCGACGCAGAGCGGGGCGAGCGAGAAGTCCACGACCACCGCGACGTCCACGGGCCCGACCTGATCCCGGTCGCCCGGCGCTCCCGCGCCGGGCGGGGAGCCCCTAGGATCGACGCACGCGAAAGGCCGGAGCACCCTCGGGGGGTGTTCCGGCCTTTTCACGTGCTCCGTTGCGCGCCCGGTGGTGTTCCGCGGCGGGGCCGCGGGCGGGTCACCAGGGGCCGTACGGTCCCATCCGACCGCCGCCGCGGCGGCCGTTGCCGACCTCCTTGAGCGCCGGACGCACGTCGACCATGTAGACGATCGCCGCGATGATCCCGGCGATCACCCCGATCAGCGAGCCGAGCAGCAGGTCCCACGCGACCGCGGCACCCAGGATGACCAACCAGAAGACCTTCTTCTGCTTGTCCGCGGCCCGGTACGCGTCCTCGCGCCGGAACGCCGCGTCGACGAAGCAGAACACCTTGAACAGGAGCAGGCCGAGGAAGAGCCACGCGACCACGTTCCCGAACGTGCTCAGCAGCACCCCGCCGGCCAGAACCTGACCCGGCATCGTTCCTCCTCCACCACCGTCGTCGTCTTCCGGATCCGGCCGGACGGCCCGGTCCCGGACCCGAAGGGCGCTCGCGCACCCCCGGTGCCGCCAGTCTCGCACGGCGGCGCACCGGACGGGACCATGCGCGGCCGCCCGCCCGCGGTCACTCGGCCGGCGGCGGGGTCTTCTTCGCGGGGCGCTTCGCGGGCGCCTTGCGGGCGGCCGGCTTGGCCGGCTTCGGTGCGGGCGCAGCGGCGGGCTCAGTGGCCGCGGGCGGCTGCGCGACGGCCGGCCGCGGCGCGGCAGCCGCGTCGTCCTGGGTGCCCAGGCGCTCCTCGACGATCTTCTGGCCGCGGGCGGCGAGTTCGGCGTAGATCTCGCGGAGGCGCTCGGCGTAGTCGCCGGCCTTGCCGTACTGGGTCTCGACCTGCACGCGCGCCTTGCCGTACTGCGTCTTGGCGAAGTCCTGCACGTCGTTCGCGGTGCCCGCGACCTTCTCGCGGATCACCTTCGGGTCGGTCGGCACCGCCGACACGTCGAACTTCGGCATCTCGAACTTCGGCACGTCGATCTTGGTGGCCTTCAGCTTCGCGACGTCGAGCTTCGGCGCCTTCGCGGCGATGCCCGCCACCTGCTCGGGCACCCCGCGGATCTTCTCGACGGCGAGGTCACCCGCGCCGACGACCGCGTGGAAGGGGGTGCTGTCCGCCAGGGTCTTCCTGATGTCCGTGGCAATCGCCATGGTGTTTCCTCACTCCTCGGGGTCGAGGCCGTCCTGCGCGTTCGGGTGAGCGGCGGCCTGCACGTCCGCCACGGCGTTCTCTTTGCGAAACGCCTCGTAGATCTCCAGCAGCACGCGTTTCTGCCGTTCGCTGATGTGCGAGTCGGCGAGTATCGCGGTCTGCACCTCGCGAACGCCCTCGGGGCGCTCTTCGAGGATCCCGGCCTGCACGTACAACGTCTCCGCGGAGATCCGCAGCGCCTTCGCGATCTGCTGGAGGATCTCCGCGCTCGGCCGCCGCAACCCGCGCTCGATCTGGCTCAGGTACGGATTCGACACGCCCGCCGCGTCGGCGAGCTGCCGCAGCGAGTACTGCGCACTGCGCCGCTGCTCGCGGATGTACTCGCCCAGCGATCCCACATTCAGGCCGGCCATGCCGTCCACCATGCCTCGCCGATGCTAACTTTTGCAAGCAGGTTGCTTGCAACTGTACGAGGTGTCGCGGCCGGCGGACCCGGGAGACGGAGAGGGACGCGTGGCCCTGGCGTCGCCCCATGCCTTCCGAAGAGACCGGCACCGACGCAACCGCGGGCGTCACCCTTCGCTGCGCCGACGACCCGCTCGTGGAGGTGCGCTTCCGGGACCGCACCGGCTTCGTCCCCGACTCCGTCCACTACGCCGTCGAGCTGCGGGCACCGGGCCTGGCCGCCCGACTGGACGACATCGTGGCCTGGCCCGCGTCGGGCGACCTCGGCGCGTTCCTGGCCGCGCTCGCGCACGACTTCCGCGGCTGGACGGGCGAGCGCACCTGGCGCACCACGGACCGGGATCTCGCGCTCACCGCGGTGTTCCGGTCCCGCGGCCACGTCGGCATCACCTGGACGGTACGGCCCTGGCGGTCGGCGGACGGCGCCTGGAGTGCATCGGCCACGACGTGGCTGGAGGCGGGCGAGCAGCTGTCCGCCGCGGCGGACGACATCGGCCGGTTCCTCGCCCCGGACCGGTGACGGCCACCACCGCGAAGCCGCCGGCCCCGCACCCGGGTCCGGGACCGCCGCGGCCCGTCAGAGCCTCGCGCGCATGCTCTCGCAGACGCCGTGGACCCCGCTGACCGTGTGCGTCGCCCCCGCCGTGCGGAGCGTGCCGGTGTAGGTGCCGAAGGCCTGGAAGTAGTCGATGGCCAGGATCCCGAGCTGGTGTTCGACCACCTTGCGGCCCTCGGGTTCGAAGAGCACGTCCAGGCGGCCGTCCGCGGAGCGGATCCGCCACGGCGCGGCCGGGTCGTCGGACTCCGGGGTGAAGGTGATGTCGGCGAGGGGTTCGGCCGCCGTCGGCGACCAGATGCAGGACTCCTCCTGCTCGCCGGGGACTTCCGCACGGTCGGCGAAATTCGCACCCACCACGCCCGCGGCGCTGGGCGCCGCGAAAGTCCCCCACAGCCACGACGTGCGGTACGGGAGCAGCGACTTGTGCTCGTCGAGGATCGCCAGGTCGTGCTCCCCGTCGAACACGACCTCCGCGTCGCCCACCCGCAGCGTGCCCTCCACCGGGAACACCGCCTTGTGCGTGTACATCCGCCCGCCTCCCGGCAGCCGCGAACTCACCGACAGCGGAGCCGTCGCGGCCGCCGCGTCGAGTTCCAGTTCGCCGGAGACCGCCGGTGCCTTGGCCGTCGCCGCGATGTCGAAGCGCAGCCGGTGGCGGCCGGACGCCTGGGCGAACTCGTACGCGAGCGCGTAGCCGCCGCGCCGGAACGCGCACCGGCTGCCGCCGAGCAGGTCCGCGGGCAGGCCGAGCGATCCGCCGCGTGCGTTGGCCGCGTGCTGGTGCAGCGCGCCGCGGGCCCGGTCGTAGGCGTAGAACTCCGAACTGGCGAGGTAGTGCGCGTCCTGCATGATCAGCGACGCGTACCAGTCCGGGTGCAGCAACGTGAAACCGATCCACTCCTTGAGCCGGAGGCCGCGCAGCACGCGCGTGAGGCCGCCGAATTCGTCGAGCGGGTTGACGTTCGCGGGCCGCGCGCCGAAGCGGCCGTAGTGGCGAGTTCCGGCGTCGACGAGGTTGCGCGGATCAGGCATGGCGGAAGCCTGCCCCGCGCCGCACTCGGCGTCAACGGATGCCGCGGCCTCCGGCGGACCGTCCGGTCAGAACGCCGCGCGGATCGCACCGACCGGGTGCGGGCCGCCGTACAGCGGGAGTTCGGCAAGCTCGGCGAGCACCGGCGCGTCCACGCCGAGCCGGCGCAGCGCCGCGGCGAGGATCGGGCCGAGAGTGCGCACCGACCCGTCGTCGACCTTGAACGCCAGCGCCCGGCCGTCCGGCAGGGCCACGGCCTGGACCGCTTCGGCGCCCATCTTGGCGACGACCCCGGGAATGCCGCGCATGACGCGGGTGTCGACGCGGCCGGTCCCGGCCACGTACTCGGGGTGTGCGCGCATCGCCGCGGCCACCCGCGACTGCGGCGTGCCCGCGCACGACGCGGCGATCGCCCGGTAAAGCCGGGCCAGCCCGGTCAGGCTCAGCGCCGGGACGGGCGCCCCGCAGCCGTCCACGCCCAGGTGCGCGATCCGCTCGTCGGCCAGCTCCTCGACGGTCCGCAGCACCAGTTGCTGGAGCGGATGCACCGGGTCGAGGTACGAGTGCGTGTCCCACCCGTTGACCACGCACGCGGCCAGCCACGCGGCGTGCTTGCCCGAGCAGTTCATGACCAGCGGATCGGGCTGCCCGCCCGCGCGCAGGTACTGCTCGCATGCGGCTTCGCCGAACGGGAGCTGCGGCGGAGTGCGCAGCGCGCCCGCGTCCAGCCCCGCGGCGGCGAGGATCTTGCGTACGCCGTCCAGGTGGAACGGCTCGCCCGAATGGCTCGCCGCGGCCAGCGCCAGCAGTTCCCCGTCCAGCTCCACCCCGGCCCGCAGCGCCGCGACGGCCTGCGCGGGCTTGGCCGACGACCGCGGGAACACCGGGCGGTCCACGTCGCCGAGCGCGAACGCCACCGACCCGTCCGCGTCCAGCGCCACCAGCGCGCCGCGGTGCCGCCCCTCGACGAACCCCGAACGCACCACTTCGGCCAGCACCGGCGGCGCGTCCTCGGGGAAGCGGTCCGCGCCGGGCCCCGACGCCGCCGCGGGCACGGCGGCTATCGCGGACTCCGGGGAACCTGGGGACGGCGGAACGGTCATGGACGGACGCTCTCTCGGGGACAAGATCGGCACGGTCGGCGCGCCCGCGGACGCACGGTCCGCGGCGCGGAGGCCGGCCCCGCCGCCCACTGCCCGGACCGCCGGTCAGCGGCCGGAGAGCAGGTCGTCGACCCTGGCCTCCCCTTCACGGTACCTGCGCGCGATCTCCGCGCCGCATTGGTCGGCCACCCGCTGGAGTTCCTGGCGGCGCGCCGACACCTCGTGCTCGTATCCCGTCAGCCGGTCCAGCGCGGCCAGCAGCCCGGCGTCGTCCAGCGCCGGCAGGTCGGACCACTCGACATCGGCCAGCACCCGCTCGATGCGCTGCCGGTACCGCGACGTCCCCGGCGGATGCACCGTGACGTGCCGGGCGCCGCCGCGCGCGGGCGCGGGCGTCTCGGACAGGATTTCCGACAACTGCTCCATCACCGGCGCCGGCCCGCCCGCCGCCGGGTCCCGGCGACGCGCCGACTCGGCGCGCAGGATGTCGATGCGTCCCTGGAGCAGCCGCCGCAGATACGACAGGTCGCTCTCCTCCAGCTGCGCCTCGCGGCGCAGCGTGCGCACCGTGGCGAGGTCGAGCGCGCGCACCGCCTCGGGCGACGGCACGGCCGGCACGCCTTCGGAGCGCGGCGCGGACGGCTTCAGCGGGTCTGCCATGAGACGCATCGTGCCACGCCCCGCCGACCCGCGCGTGCCGCGCGCGGGCGATTGGCCCCGGACGGGTCGGGACCAACCGTCCGTCCGCGCGAAGGGCCCGGGACAATGGGCGCATGCGAGCAGTCGTACAGCGTGTCTCCGAAGCATCCGTGACGGTCGGCGGCGAGGTCGTCGGGTCGATCCTCGGCCCGGGCCTCTGCGTCCTGGTCGGCGTCACCCACGACGACACCCGCGAGCACGCCAAGCGGCTCGCCGCGAAACTGTGGAGCCTGCGCATCCTCGACGGCGAGAAGTCCTGCTCCGACCTCGGCGCCCCGCTCCTGGTCGTCAGCCAGTTCACGCTCTACGGAAACGCGGCCAAGGGCCGCCGCCCCACCTGGAACGCCGCCGCGCCGGGCGAGGTCGCCGAGCCGATGGTCGACGCGGTCGTCGCAGAACTGCGCGCGCTCGGCGCCCACGTGGAGACCGGCGTCTTCGGCGCCGACATGAAGGTCGGGCTGGTCAACGACGGGCCGATCACCCTGGTCCTGGACATCTGACCACCGCCGCACGCGGCGCCGCGGTACATCGGCTCGCAGCTGCGCCCAGTTTTGGCAAACGACTCCACGGTTACCCTTTGCAAGACTTCATAATCGGATCGTGAACACAAGCACTAGTCGCGAAGCGCCCCGGGCAACGCAATTCCGTCCGCGGCCGGGCTGGGTGGTGCAGGCGTTCCGGTTTGCGTTGGATCCGAATGCCGCCCAAGAGCGGGCCCTTCGGTCGCATTGCGGTGCTGCCCGGGCGGCGTACAACTGGGCGGTGTCGTGGGTCGAGGCCGTGTGGTGGCAGCGCCGGGCCGAGGAGACCTACGGGATCGAGGCCGCGGACCTGACGGCGTGGCGTTCGTGGTCGCTGCCTGCGCTGCGGCGGGAGTTCAACCGGATCAAGCACACCGACGGGCGGTTCGCCTCGTGGTGGCAGGACAACTCGAAGGAGGCGTACAACACCGGCCTGGCGAACGCCGCTGCCGCGTTCGACAACTACACGGGGTCCCGGCAGGGCCGACGCCGCGGCCGGGCGGTGGGCATGCCACGCCGACGGTCGAAGCGGCAGGCCACGCTGTCGTGCCGGTTCACCACCGGCACCATTCGGCTGGAAGACGACCGCCGTCATGTGACGTTGCCGCGGCTCGGCACCATCCGCGTGCACGAGAACACCCGCAAGCTCCAGCGCCGTATCGCCGCTGGGACGGCCCGCGTGTTGTCAGCGACGGTCAGGTATGAACGCGGTCGCTGGTTCGTCGCGTTCCAGGTCGAGGTTCAGCGCGACCTCATGCGGGTGTCCCGCCCCGACGCCGTCGTCGGCATCGACCTGGGCGTGAAGACCCTCGCGGTCATGGCCGACAGCACCGGCCGGATCCGCGAAATCCCCAACCCCCGGCACCTCGACACCGCACTGGTGACGCTCAAGCGGTTGTCCCGCCGCGTCTCCCGCCGCCGCGGACCCGACCGCCGCACCGGCGCCAAGGCGTCGGTCCGTTGGGAGAGAGCGAACCGGGAACGCAACCGGGTGCACCACCGCGTCGCGAACCTCCGCACCGACGCCCTCCACAAACTCACCACCGCTATCGCGGCAGAGTACGGCACGGTCGTCGTTGAAGACCTCAACGTCGCAGGCATGCTCCGCAACCGGCGCCTCGCCCGCAGCATCGCCGACGCCCGCTTCGCCGAAATCCGCCGACAACTCGCCTACAAAACCCGCCGCAACGGCTGCCGCATCGTCGCAGCCGACCGGTGGTACCCCTCGTCCAAAACCTGTTCCGGCTGCGGCGCGGTGAAAACCAAACTGCCCCTGCACGTCCGGACCTACCACTGCGACACCTGCGGACTGGCCGTCGACCGCGACCACAACGCCGCCCGCAACCTGGCCGCCCTCGCCGCGGCCGTCACCACTGGTACCGGAGTGGCCGGAGACCAGGGCGCACCAACGCCGAAACCGCGCGGAGCCGACCGGAAGACCCGCACCACCCGCCGCAGCCCCACAGCCGCGACGGGGCGGGCAGGTGGCGCAACCCTGCCGCACCCGCGACAGACAGAAACGCGAGACCGTACCCAGGACACCACAGCGCAACTCGCACTCTGGTGACACCGAGACGGACCTTCCAGGTAGGAATACCTGGAAATCTGACGGATATCCGTCGCCAAGTCTCGCCCGCCGATGGCGGACAATGGCACAGCGAAGGACCTTCCCAAGGAGATGGTTCGACATGTCCAATCGCGGCCCGTACATCGCCGCCGGGGTCGTCCTGGCGATCATCGCGTTGTGGATCATCCCGGGCTGGCTGGCGTGGTTCGTGTTCGGCGCGCTGATCGGGATCCCGGTCGTGGCGTGGCTGACGCTCGACCGCGGGCAGCGGCGCCGGATCCGCAACATGCGCAACCGCCGCCTGCCCTGACGGCGCGGCCGCCGGCGCCCGGAGCCGGGCGCCGGCCGCGTCGCGCCCGGATCACGCCGGGACGATCACGTCCTGCGACGCGGGCACGCCGTCCGCGGACAGCACCGCGTCGACCGGCGTGTTCCGCTTCACCAGCGCGAGCGCGACGGTGCCGAGTTCGTGGTGGCGTGCCGCGCTGGTCACGAAACCGATCTGCCGGCCTTCGAGTTCGACCGGTGCCCCGGTCGCGGGCAACTTCTCCTCGGTGCCGTCCAGATGGAGGAACACCAGGCGGCGCGGCGGGCGGCCGAGGTTCTGCACGCGCGCGACCGTCTCCTGCCCGCGATAGCAACCCTTGTCGAGGTGCACGGCCGAGGGAATCCACCCGAGTTCGTGGACGATCGTGCGGTGATCGGTCTCGTTGCCGACGCGCGGGCGGTGCGCCTCGATCCGCAGCGCCTCGTAGGCCCACACGCCCGCCGGGTTGGCGTGCTCGGCGCCGTAGGCGGCGAGACGCTCGCGGGGCAGGAACAGCTCGCGGCCGGTGTCGGTGACGCGGGCCAGCACGGCGGGGTCGGCGGGCGGCTCGGGGACCGGCTCGTAGACGACCGCGTACGCGTCGGTCAGGTCCTCGACCTCGACGCGCAGCAGGAACCGCATGCGGTCGAGGAACGCGACCAGCGCGGGCGCGGTGCCCGGCTCGACGTGCGCCCACAGCGCCTCGCCGTCGTCCACCACGTACATCGCGTGCTCGATGTGCCCGTGCGGGCTCAGCACGAGCGTGACGGTGGCCTGTCCGGGCGGGAGTTCGGTGAGGTGCTGGGTGGTCAGCGAGTGCAGCCAGGACAGCCGGTCCGGGCCGGAGACGCGGACCACGCCGCGGTGCGACAGGTCGACGAAGCCTTGGCCGTTCGCGAGGCGGCGTTGTTCGCGCAGCGGGTCGCCGTAATGCGCGGCGACGCCCTCGTCGGGCGCCTCGGCGGCGACCGCGCCGGGGAGGGAGAGCAGCGGGCTGACGGCGGGACTCGTGACGGCCATGCCGTCCAGCTTAAGCACCGGGCGGAGCGGGCGGCGGCGCGGCCGACTCCGCATCCGCCGCAGGGCCCGCCGCACCCGAGCCGCGCGCCTCCGTGCACGACGCGCAGCGGCCGAAGATGGCGAAGTGCCGGAGGTCGATGTCGAAGCCGAACCGCGCTTCCACGGTGTGCGCGAGCGGCTCGGCGAGGCCGAGCTCGACTTCGGTGACCGCTTCGCAGTCGCGGCATACCAGGTGGAGGTGGTCGCTGCGGCCCGCCGGGTGGTAGGTCGGCGCGCCGTGCCCCAGGTGGGTGTGCTTGACCAGGTCGAGGTGCTCGAGGAGTTCCAGCGTGCGGTACACGGTGGAAATGTTGATGCCGCTCGCGGTCTTGCGGATCTCGGTGAGGATCTCGTCCGGGGTGGCGTGCCCCAGGGCGGTCACCGCTTCCAGGACGAGCTGGCGCTGCGGTGTCAGCCGATAGCCCTTTTGCCGCAGCTCCTGCGTCCAGTCCGTGGTCACCGTTGAATTCTAGGCAATCCGCGGACTTGGCGGATTCGCACGTGCGAGCGACCCCGCGGCGTCACAATGCCCCTCGTGGACGACGACGAGTCCCGGGTGGGGGACATACCGGACGACGCCGGGCTGCGGATCCTCGAGATCCCCGCGGACCCGGACAGCGACGCGGGTCCCGCGGCGGACCCCGAGGCGGACCCGGAGGCCGCGCCGGAGACTCCCGGCGCCGACCCGGCCCGGCGCAAACGGCGGCGGCGCCGGCGCGTCCGCACCGTCCTCGTGTCGATGCTCGTGATGATGCTGTCGCTCGTCCTGCTCGCCGCCGTCGGCGTGTGGTGGTTCATCGACCACTACGCGGGCCGGGTCGACCGGATCCAGAACGCCTTCCCGGTCACCGCCGACCAGCCGCCGCGCGGCAAAGGCACGAACTTCGTCCTCGTCGGCCTCGACGCGCGCTCCGACATGCCCACCACCGGGCGCGACGCCAAGGGCCCGCTGTGGCAGGAAGGCGCGCAACGCAGCGACGCCACGATGCTCCTGCACATCTCGGCCGACCGGGAGCAGGTGTACGTCGTGTCGATCCCGCGCGACGCGTGGGTCACCGTCCCCGGCCGCGGCGACGCGAAGATCAACGCGGCGTTCTCGTGGGGCGGCCCCCCGATGCTCATCGACACCGTGCAGACGCTCACCGCGATCCGCGTCGACCACTTCGCCGCGATCGACTGGGAAGGCTTCAAACGCCTGACCGACGCCCTCGGCGGCGTGGACGTCGAGATCGCCCAGGACATCCCGCAGGAAGGCGAAGCCCGCGGCTGGACCGCCGGGAAGCACCACATGAACGGCGAGGACGCCCTGATGTACGTCCGGGAACGCAAGGGCCTCCCCCGCGGCGACCTCGACCGCGTGCAGCGCCAGCAGAACTTCATGCGCGCCGTGATGGAGAAGCTGCTGTCCAAAGGCACCCTGCGCGACCCGCTGGGACTGCCCGACCTGCTCGACGCGCTCACCGCGGCGGTCAGCGTCGACGACCGCATGTCCAACGGCGACCTGCGCGACCTGGCGTGGAGCCTGCGCCGGGTGCACGGCGACGACGTGAAGTTCCTGACCGCGCCGGTGTCCGAACTCAAAACGATCCAGGGCCAGGACGCGACGGTCCTGGCCCCGGAGCAGAGCAAGTTCCTGTGGGACAACCTGCGCGACGACAGCATGGACATCTACCTGCGGCGGTACCCCAACGCGGAACTGCCGGAGCCGTCGATGATCCGCTGACCGCCGTGCGTCCGCGGCGCGGGAACGCGGCGCGGACGGCCTAGTCGGCGGCGATCTCCGTGTCGACCTTCTTCAACTGCGCGGAGACGTGCGCCTGGAGCGGCTGCCCCATCGCGGCCATGTCGTAGGCGTACATGAGTTCGCCCTTGACCAGGCCGTAGAGGCGGTGTCCCGCGGTGTACTCCTTGGCGTCGACCGTGCGCGCGACCACGTCGGTGCGGATCTCCACCCGCCCGTTGTCGGTCTCGCCCAGCCAGATCTCCACGATGCCGGTCGGGTGCGCGAGGGTGACCTCGACGCTGCCGTCGAGCTTGGACTTCCAGTAGCCCGTCTCGGTCGCCAGCGGACGCACCCGGTTCCCGTCGTCGTCCAAGAGCCAGGTCCGCGAGGTGTACGCCAGGAACGGCCTGCCGTCCTGCGTGAAAGTCACCTGCTGGCCGAAGCGGAACGCGTCGATCGTCGGGTAGTCGCCGACGCCGGCGCCTTCCCACGTGCCGAGCAGGAACGCGAGCGGGACGACGTCGGGGTGCATGTCGTCCGGAATTTCGATCATGTCATCCGGCCTGGTACGGGGACTTCGGGCAGCCCCGAGCCTACCGGCAACCCGTCAGCTCTGGCCCTTGTAGAGCTTCGCGACGGTCAGGGCGGCGAACCAGGCGACCAGGATGCCGACCAGGACCAGCAGCGTGATGAAGAAGACGTGCACGTGGTGCTCCTCGCGCGGACTCGTGGCTCGTCGGCTCGTGCGGAACTGCCGCGCGTAGCCGCGTGCCGGGCCAAATCGGCATCAGTGTACGGCCGGGACCCACTCCGGAGGCGGTCAGGGTGCCGTACGACACGTTGCCGCGCGGCGAACGGCGCAAAGCCGCCGCGCCGCACGCCACTACCGTGATCCGGATGAAGCGATCTCTCGTGGTGAAGGTGACGGCAGGCCTCGACGCGCCCGAGCGCTGCTCCCAGGCGTTCAACGTCGCGGCCGTCGCAGTGGCGGGCGGCGTCGACGTCTCGCTGTGGCTGGCCGGCGAGTCGGCGTGGTTCGCCCTGCCGGGCCGCGCCGCCGAGTTCGATCTCCCGGAGGCGGCCCCGCTGCCCGACCTCCTCGACGCGGTGCTGGCCGGCGGCCGGGTCACGCTGTGCTCGCAGTGCGCGGCACGCCGCAACATCACCGGCGACGACGTGATCCCGGGGGTCCGGATCGCCGGCGCGCAGGTCTTCGTGCAGGAGTCGCTCGCGGACGGCGCGCAGGCGCTCGTCTACTGAGGCACTCTTCTCCGTGCGGCGCTCGTCCGCCGGCGCCGCTCCGGACCCGCCCCGTTATTCGTCCCACCACTTGTCCCCCGGCCCGCGGCGGTTGGCCACGATCGCCGCCACCGGGGGAATGACCATCGCGACCACGCTCATCGCCACCGCCGCGGGCACCGAGACGAAGCGGATGGCCGCCCAGGAGAGCACGAACAGCGTCAGGCACGTCCCCATGAGCGCGAAGTAGAGCTTCTTGCGCGTGCGCACGCTTCCACGGTACGTCCCGCGGCGTCAGTGGCTGATGCCGGACAGGTTGAGCCCGACCACGCCCGCCAGGATGAGCCCGATGGAGACCAGCTTCAGGACCGAACCGGGCTCGTCGTACAGCCAGATGCCCATGATCGCGGTGCCCGCCGCGCCGATGCCGGTCCACACCGCGTAGGCCGGGCCCACGTCGAGGGTCTTCAGGGACAGCGTGAGGAGCCCGAAGCTGCTGATCGCGCACGCCGCGAACCCGACCGTCGGCCAGAACCGGGTGAACCCGTGGCTGGCCTTGAGCAGCAGCGCGAACCCGGTCTCCAGGAAGCCCGCGATGATGACGAGCAGCCAGGCCATCAGCGGCCCCTCCTTCGCAGTCCGCCGCGCTCCGGCACCGGAATCGTTTCTGCCGACGATGGGTTTGTCACAACGCCGATCTTGCCCGACGTACGGCCCCGCCACGCGCACCCGGGGGCCGGAAACGCGCCGGGCGGCGCCCCTCCCGGATGGGGAGGGACGCCGCCCGGCGTCCGACACGACCGCCGCATTCGGATGCCCGTGGGTGTACGTCCGAAGGAGACCCGCGCTGTGCGGTCGTGCCGCGTGAAAAGCCTCGGTCAGACCGCGATCTCGACCTCGGCGACATCGCCCTTGGTGGCGACGACCGAACGGTCGACCGTCGCACCCGGGACGAGCGCGCGCACGGTCCAGTTGCCCGGCGCGGCGAAGAACCGGAACTGCCCGGTCGCCGAGGTCGGAACCTCGGCCGTGAAGTCGCCGCCCGCGTCCAGGAGACGGACGTAGCCGTTGATCGGCTGCCCGCCCTTGGTCACGGAACCCTGGATGATCGTCTCGTTCGCCACGTCTACTCCTGCCAGATCCGGCCCGCCGGCCTTAGCGCCGCACATCTCTTTGCTCCCTTGCTGATTGCTGCGCTGAAGCGCTTACTTGCCGGAGCCCAGCTCGATCGGCACGCCGACGAGCGCGCCGTACTCGGTCCAGGAACCGTCGTAGTTGCGGACGTTGCCCTGCTCGAGCAGCTCGTGCAGCACGAACCACGTGTGGGCCGAACGCTCGCCGATGCGGCAGTAGGCGATCGTGTCCTTGGACAGGTCGACGCCTTCGCCGGAGTAGAGGGCGGTCAGCTCCTCGTTCGACTTGAACGTGCCGTCGTCGTTGGCGGCCTTCGACCACGGGATGTTCTTCGCGGTCGGGACGTGGCCGGCCTTCTGCGACTGCTCCTGCGGCAGGTGCGCCGGGGCGAGCAGCTTGCCGGAGAACTCGTCGGGCGAACGGACGTCGACCAGGTTGGTCGTGCCGATCGCGGCGAGGACGTCGTCGCGCCAGGCGCGGATCGAGGTGTCCTGCGGCTTGGCGGCGTAGTTCGTCGCGGCGCGCTCCGGCACCTCGACGACCAGCTCGCGGGAGTCCAGCTCCCACTTCTTGCGGCCGCCGTCGAGGAGCTTGACGTCGCCGTGGCCGTACAGCTTGAAGTACCAGTACGCGTAGGAGGCGAACCAGTTGTTGTTGCCGCCGTACAGGACGACGGTGTCGTCGTTCGCGATGCCCTTGGCGGACAGCAGCGCCGAGAACGCCTCCTGGTCGACGAAGTCGCGCTTGACCGGGTCCTGCAGGTCCGAACGCCAGTCGATGCGGACCGCGCCGCGGATGTGGTTCTTCTCGTACGCGGCGGTGTCCTCGTCGACCTCGACCAGGACGACCTTCGGGTTGTCGAGGTTGGCCTCGACCCAGGCGGCGTCGACGAGTACGTCGGAGCGGCTCATTGTTTACCTCCGGTGTGTGGGCGCAGCCGCACGGAGGCGGCAGGCCCAAGGGGCTCTGCACGGGCAGGGGAAAGTTCGGGGGGCGCTGTGGCGACGCGCGGGTCCGCCGGAATGCGGGCTCGGGGCCCGGTCAGGTGCGGCGGGGGTCGTCCGGTGCACGGCGGCGCGGTTTCCCGGCAGGCATGCGGATACATGCCGCGGGACGGCGCTCGGCCGCGGATCACGGTCGGTACGGTCACATCGAGGGTGCGGCCGACCTGTGCTCCCGGGTGCGCGTCAGCGCGGGCAACACAGGCAGGTGGCCGTGCGGCACAGGTCCACTGCGCGCCGCTTGGTGAGGTCTGCCTGTCGCTTCACGCCACCGATCGTAGGGAGGTATGACCGCGACTGTCATGCCCGTTCCACATTTCGAGACGCAAATGCCCGAATGTCGAGATGGTGGCCGATTTCCGGCCCGAGTCAGGGGTTGTTTGTCGCGTTTTGTTGCGGTGTGGGAGTAGGGGTGGCGGCGATGAGTACGCGTTCCTGGCCGACGACGGAGATCACGAACCGGGTGATCTCCGCCGGCGGGATGCTCGTCCCGCCCGGGACGGACACTCCGGCCGGGGCGTCGTAGCCGCCGGGCGGCACGATCCACGACGAAGCGGTCTCGTTGCGGTTGCGGGTGCCGTAGACGTCCAACTGGCAGCGCGTGCCGGGCGCGACGCCCTTGAGGTTCATGTCGATCGCGGTGCCCCAGTCGACCGGGCGGTAGGCGACGGTCACGGCGGTGCCGGACGGGCTGTTCGCGGACACCCGCTGCTCGCCGGCCGGTGCCGCGGACGGGGCGGGCGGCGCGGGCTTGGCACTGGACGTGCTCGAAGGCGGCGGCGCGGCGGCGGACTTGGTGTCGTCGTTGCTGCCGAGCACCCAGCCGAGCGTGCCGAACAGCACGGCGCAGGCCGCGGCGGCGGCCAGCAGGACCGTCCGGGTGCGGCGGTCGCGGTGCAGCTTCTCGGCGGCGTCCGCGAAGACCCGCTCGGGCGGGGTGGTGAGCGACGTGCCGGTGGCTTCCGCCTCGGCGGGCGTGAGGCGGGCCAGGAAGGCCGGGAGGACGGCGAGTTCGTCGTACTCGGCGCGGCATTCGGGGCAGACGGCGACGTGCGAGCGCACCCAGCGGGTCTCGGTCTCGTCGAGGGTGCCCAGGACATAGGCGCCGAGGTCCAGGCGGAGCGCGCCGCAGATCTGCTGGTCGGGGGTGGGAGTGGCGGGCGGGAACGCGGGCTCGGACTCGGCGGGGGCGGCCTCCGCCGGCCTGGCCGGGGCGGCAGTGGGCTTGGCGGGGACGGGTGCGGGCTCCGTCTCCTTCGGGGCGCCGGGCGCGGGCGTCGCCGGCCTGGCCGGGGCGGCGGGCGCGGGCGTCGCCGGGCTGGCCGGGGCAGCGGCGGTCGTCGCGGGGACGGCGGCGGTCTCCGGCGGCTCGGGGGCGGCGTCGGCGGTGTCGGCGGTGTCCGTGGGGTCCGTGGGGTCCGCCGGTTCGGGCGTCGCCGGTTCGGGACGCCGCGGCGGTTCCGCGGGCCTCGGCGGGAAAGCGTGCGGCTCGTCGTTGCCGGTCACGGCACCAGCCCCCGTTCTTCCAGGGCGACGCGCAGCGCGCGAAGCGCATAGTACGTACGCGATTTGACGGTGCCCGCGGGCACCCCGAGCACCTTGGCGGCCTCCGCGACGGAGCGGCCGCGGTAGTACGTCTCGATCAGCACCGCACGGTGCTCCGGACTCAACGCGCCGAGCGCCTCGGCGACTTCCCAGGACAGCAGGGCGCGGTCGAACTCGTCCTCGGCGCGCACGTCGGCGACCGCGGCGAGCGGCGCGTCGCCGGTCTCCGGCGGCCGGGCCCGGCGGGCGCGTCCGCCGTCGATGACGAGATTTCGCGCCACGGTGCAGAGCCAGCCGCGGACCGGGCCGCGCGCCGGGTCGAGCGCCTCGGGGTGGCGCCAAGCCCTCAGCAGGGTTTCCTGGACGATGTCCTCGGCCCACGGGCGGTCGCCGCCGTTGAGGCGGAGGACGTAGCCGAGCAGGGGTCCGGCGTGCTCCATGTAGAGCGCGCGGATGACGGCTTCGTCGGCGGTGGAGAGGTGGCGGAAGGCAGGGTCGTCGGGTGTGTTCCCGGGCAGGGCTGCGGCGTCCTCGGGCGCGAGTACGCCCGAGGACGGGAGGGCGAGGACCGGTTCACCGCTCATACCGTCGGCACGTGCGGAACCCGGCGGCGGTTCAGCGGAGTTCGGGCGTTCCCGGCGGCGTCTCCACGACATGAGGGCATCTTGCCGGGATCTTGCCGGGGGGAATAGAGGGAAGGCCCTTTGTCCACAGGGCGGGGGTTATCCACAAGGCGCCGGGCAGCGACGGGGGCTGCCGGAGCAGACTGGGCGGGTCGGGCTTCGGTTGAGTGCTGGAGAGCGATGGTGGAGGGGGCGGGGGAGGGGCCGTCGACACGAAACCGAATCCCAGAGAAGGTGGGAGGAGGGAGGGCCCTATCAGGGTCAGCCGATAGCCACTCGCCCCAGCAAATAGGCCGCCGGCGCCGCCAAAGCCAACGGCAACGCCACCCCCGCCGTCATATGCACGAACCGCGACGGATGGTCATACCCCGCCGTCCGCCGCCCCATCAGCCCCAGCAACCCGGCCCCGGCCCCCAGTACCACCGCGGAGCTGCCCAGCCCCACGGCCGACCCGCCGACAACCCCCACACCGGCCGCCAGCGCCAGTCCCAGCCCGTGTCCTGCAACCCCCGGCACCGGCAGCGCCGCGGCAAGCACCGCCACCGCGACCGCCGCCGCCGCGACCACCACCGCGCCCCCGTCGCGTACGCCCGGCCCGTCCAGGTCGGCCGCGACCACGTACAGCACATCCAACGCGGTCAGCAGCCCCGCCGACGCCGTCACGGTCAGCGCGGGCAGCAGCTCGGGCCGCCCGTCGCGCCGCACCAGCTGCTGCACCAGCGCCAGCGCGAGCACGCCGGCCAGCACCCCCGGCAGCACCCGCACCGCGTGATCCCCGCCCGCCAGCACCGCGACATCCGCCGCGATGCCCGCGAGCACGCCGATCGCGATGCCCTGCCGCGCCGGCCACATGCCGTGCAGGCGGAACCATCCGGCGGCGGTGAGCAGTTGCAGAACGAACACGCCGCCCACCGCCACCGGTCCACCGGCCAGGGCGGTGACCGCGAGCAGCACGGCCACGCCGCCGGTCAATGCCGCCGGAACCAACCCCGGCGGATGCCAGATCGGCACCAGGTCCCGCAGGCTCGGCTTCTCCTGCTTGGGCAGGCTCTCGGCCTCCGGAGGCGGAGAGGGCGCCGGAATCGGCAGCGGTTCGGCGGCGGCATCGACGTCGTCCCAAGCCGGGTCGGCACCGCCCGGGTTCCAGCCGGCATCCCACGCGTCCTGCTCCGGCCACGCGGCGGGCTGCTCGGACCAGTCCGCCGACGGCGGGTAGCCGTAGTCGGCGTCGCCCGGGTCGGCGGCATACGAAGCCGCGTCTCCGTACGGCGACCCGTCGCCGCCGCCGACCGGCGTCGGCGCGGGCGCGTAGCCGTACGAAGCGCCGTAGTCCGGCCCGGCGGCCGGCTCACCGGCGTAGTACTGCGCCTCGTATCCGTAGGCCTGCTGTGCGGGGACGCCCCCCGGTGCTCCAGGGTCCGCATACTCCGGCGTCACCGGTTGCCCCGGCCCGGCCGCGTACTCGCCCCCACCCGCGTACTCGTCATAGGAGTCGTATGAGGCGCCCGGCGTCCACTCCCCGTAGCCCGGCCCCTGCTGCGGCGGCGTGCTCATCCGCCCGCGAAGGGCGGCAGGACCTCGACGGTTCCGCCCTCGGTCAGGGCCACCGCGGCGTGGTCGCGTTTGCCGACCGGGTGGCCGTCCACGACGAACGAGCACGTGCGCACCAGCGGTGCGAAGCGCGGGGAGCCGCCGTGCCGCTCCCCCGCCGCGCGCAACGCGTCGGCGAGCGTCGCCGCGTCGTACGGCTCTTCGGCCGTGCCCGCGGCATCTTTGGCCGCGGCCCAGTACCGCATCGTGCCGACCGCCATCGCGCCTACTTCCTTCGACGGAACCACTGTTTCAACGACAGCGGCCCACAAGAGTCCCCCAAGAGTGCCCCATCATCCCGCCCGCGGAGCCGCTGTCCGCACCCGACCGGCGCCTCGGGAACCAGCACGCGACGGCCGAAATACCGCGGCCGCCTCACCTCTCGGCCACGTGCTCCCCCACCCACTGCGCCATCCGTTCGACCAGTTCCGGCCCCACGGCGTTCTCCGCGTGCCCGAGCCCCGGTTCGATCCACAGTTCCTTCGGTTCGCGGGCCGCCGCATACAGCTGGTGGGGGTGGTCGATCGGGAAGTAGGTGTCGCTGTCCCCGTGCACCACAAGCAACGGAATCGGCGACAGTCGGGCCGCGACGTCCTTGGGCGCCGCCGGGATCGGACTCCAGCGGCGCGCCGACACGCGCGTGTGCAGGGCCGTCCGGATGACGAAGCGGCCGACCGGGTGGTCGATGGCCGCGTGCAGCCGCCGCATCGGCGGCGTCCCCCGGTAGTACCAGCGCGACGGCGCGCTCACCGCGACCACCGCGTCGACTCCCCCGTACAGCGCCGCATGCCGCACCACGACCGAGCCGCCCATCGAGAACCCCACGGTCGCGACACGCCGGTAGCCGAGCCGGCGGGCCCAGGCCACCGCGGCGTCCAGGTCGAGGACCTCTCGGTCGCCCACGGTGCTGGCGCCGCCCGACGCGCCGTGGCCGCGGAAGTCGAATCCGACCACGCCACCGTGCCGGTGCAGCCCGGCCATGACGGCGGCGACCTTGGGACGGCGCCACGATCCGGTGAACCCGTGCGCCACCACGAAACACAGGCCGCGGGCCGCGTCCGGATGGTGGACGGCCGAGATGCGGACGCCGTCCGCACTGATCAGCACATCGTGACCGGGTGCCCCGGATTCTGTGGTCGCGTCCGTCCGCATTACGGGACGTTCGCCTTCTCCATCGGAAAGCCATGCCATGTCGGCTATCCTGACTCGCGAGTCCACTGGGGTGGAAACGGCCGGTTCGCCCGGCCGGGCTGGAAGGTGCCGACCTGATGTCTCCGCACCGGCTATCACCACCCCCAGCGGACCCGACATGAGGATCCGGGCGACGACGCCCCGGGTCCTTTCGTGTTTTCGTGGAGGTGTCATGCGGTGCGGAACCGGACCCACGACGTCCGTTACGCCGTCGCGCGCCCGCCACCGAACAGGTGTGGACACCATCGTCCGCGCCGGGCGAGGGGAGCCCACTTGAGTGCCCTGCTGCTGCTCACCAACGCGCTCCAGCCGTCGGCCGAGGTCCTGCCCGCGCTGGGTCTGCTGCTGCACCAGGTGCGGGTCGCGCCCGCGGAGGCCTCCGCGCTGGTCGACGCACCGCCCGCGGACGTCATCCTCGTGGACGGCCGCCGCGACCTGCCCCAGGTGCGCAGCCTGTGCCGGGTCCTGCGCACCACGGGCGTCGGCGCGCCGCTGATCCTGGTCACCACCGAGGGCGGCCTGGCCGCGCTCACCGCCGACTGGGGCGTCGACGACGTGCTGCTCGACACGGCCGGCCCGGCCGAGGTCGAGGCGCGCCTGCGGCTGGCCATCGGCCGCCTGCAGGCGGCGCAGGGCGCGGACGACGAGCCGACCGAGATCCGCAACGGCGACCTGACGATCGACGAGGCCACGTACAGCGCGAAGCTGCGCGGCCGGGTGCTCGACCTCACGTTCAAGGAGTTCGAGCTGCTGAAGTACCTGGCGCAGCACCCGGGCCGGGTGTTCACCCGCGCCCAGCTCCTCCAGGAGGTGTGGGGCTACGACTACTTCGGCGGCACCCGCACCGTCGACGTGCACGTGCGGCGGCTGCGCGCGAAACTCGGGCCGGAGCACGAGTCGCTGATCGGGACGGTACGCAACGTCGGCTACCGGTTCGTGGTGCCGGACCGCAGTGCGGAAGCCGATACGCGCGGCACCGGTGTGCCGGTCGGCGAGCCGGTGCCCGGTCAGGCTTCCTGAGAGTTCACTGGGAGCGTTTGGTTTGCTTTGCGTACGATTCCGGTCGAATTCCGCCGGTGATTCCGGCAGCATGCGGTCGCAACACGACATCGACATGCCGCACATCGAGGACATTCCGGCCGCGATTCGGTCACGGAGCGCGGAACGAGCGGAGACGGTGCGGATATGAGCCTCGGCCGTCGTCCCTACAATGGGTCCGTGCCCAAGGTGACCCGCGACGACGTTGCCCGCCTCGCCGGGACGTCGACCGCGGTGGTCAGCTATGTGGTGAACAACGGACCGCGGCCTGTCGCCCCCGCGACGCGCGAGCGCGTCCTCGCCGCAATAGAGCAGCTCGGCTACCGCCCCGACAGCGTCGCGCAGGCGATGGCCAGCCGACGTACGAATCTGATCGGCCTGGTCCTCCCGGACACCCGGCAGCCGTTCTTCGCGGAACTCGCGCACACGGTGGAGAAGGCCGCGTTCGACAAGGGCCGCCTGGTCCTCATCGGCAACTCCGACTACGACGACGACCGGGAACTGCACTACGTCCGCGCGTTCCTCGGCATGCAGGTCTCCGGCTTGGTGCTGGTCAGCCAGGGCCTGTCCGAGCGGGCCGCGGCCGAGATCGCCACGCGCGACGTCCGCGTCGTGCTCATGCACCGCCAGCCCAACGCGCTCAACGGCGACGCCGTCGTCCTGGACGACGTGCAGGGCGCCTACCTGGCCACCCGGCACCTGATCGAGGCGCACGGCCTCACCCGCATCCACTGTCTCGGCGGCCCGCCGTCGACGCCGGACCTGGGCGACCCGGTCACCGACCACGTCAGCGGCTGGCGCCGGGCGCTGGCGGAGTCCGGGATCGCCCCGGACGGGCTGCTGCGCGGGGCGCCGTTCAACCGCTTCGGCGCCTACGGCGTGGCCCGCGACATGCTCGCCGAGCCGGACCGGCCGACCGCGCTGTTCTGCTCGACCGACGACCAGGCGATAGGCGTGCTGCGCGCGGCCCGCGAACTGGGGCTGCGGGTGCCCGACGACCTCGTGGTGGTCGGCTTCGACGACATCGCCGAGGCGGCCTTCGCGGACGTCCCGCTCACCACCGTCGCCGCCGACCGCGCGGCGATCGCCGAGGCGGCCGTCGACCTGGCCATGGAACGGGAACCGGCCGCACCGGGCGAGGTGCGGATCCGCAGTTTCCCGGCGCGCCTGGTGGTCCGCCGCAGCTGCGGCTGCTGACGCCGCCGGGGCAATTGCCGGACTGAACCAAACGGTTGATGGAGAAGGCGGCCGCCCCGCAGACTCCATCCGTCGCTAAGCTCCCTCCCTGTTCCACATCTTGGCTTCACGGGGAGGGGCTTCATCCGCATGGCGAACCCGACGCATTACCCGCCGGGCACGGCGGCCGCACCGGGCCTGCACCCCCCGGAACCACCGCGCAACGCCCGGGGCGAGACACCGATCGAGACGGAACGGCGGTGGCTGGGAAACATCGTCTCCGTCACCTTCCCGGTGATCCTGGCCGGCAAGCTGCTCAAGCCGAAGTACCGGCACGGCCGCCCGGACCCGATGATGGAGAACGTCAACCGCGTCCGCGCGTGGCTGGGCCTCACGTTGGTGTTCGGCGTCTTCCTGGCGATCTTCTACCGGCACCGGAAGAACAACACACCTCTGATGCCGAACATGCCGGTCACCAACGGCATGCCGGCCCCGGGCCCGACGTCGTCGCCCATCGGCGAGGCACTGGCGAACGGCGCGCTCCCGACACCGATGCCGCAGGCGACCGGGCTACCGACGAACTTCCCCACGAACTACCCGACGGATTTCAGTTCGCTGTTCCCGTCGGGCTACCCCAAGATGCCGACGAACTTCTCGACGGCGATGCCGACCGGCATCCCGACCGGGCGGACGGTGGACCCGGGGCTGCAGAAGCTGCAGGACCAGAGCACCGACATGGTCGGCAAGGCGAACAACATGCTGGACGCGCTCAGCGTCGGCCAGGAAGCGGTCTCGTCGATCGTCCACCGCATCGTCCTCGCACCGATCTTCTGCGCCCTCGGCATCGTGCTGATCGGCGTCCTCTTGTCGCTGTTCGCCCACCCCCATGTGCGCGACCACACGGTCCGGCAGTTGGTGCATCCCATCAAGGTGATCTTCATCTTCTGCGGGGTCATGGCCATGGGTATCACCGCGTATGTGCTGGTCCGCAACGCGGCCGGGACCAAACACAAGGTCTTCCTGATCAACAAGGACGGCACTCAGAAGGAACTGATCCTGTCCTGGGTGGCCGCGTTCATCGCCGTGTGGTGCATCCTGTTCGCCATCGGCGCGCTTTGGCAGGTCACCAAGCACCTGTTCGCGGCGGCCGACGGGCACCCGCTGCTGCTGCCGCTGCTGACGATCTGGCTTGCGTGGACGATGACCGTCAACGACCTGACCCTCAAGCTCGGCGACGGCCTGCTCAACGGCCTTGCCGCGGGGTCGAACACCGTCCCGGACAACGTCAAGGCCGGTACCGGCGTTCTGGGCGCCACCATCATCTCGGTACTCGCCATATGGGAGATGTCCCGGCTCCACAAGTGGAACGGCATCAACTTCCGCAGCGGCCCCAACGGTTCGCGCTGACCGGACCGCCCACGGCAGGGAACACGCGCACGAACGAGGGGTGCCACCGTATGTGCGGTGGCACCCCTCGTTCGTGCGTCGGTGCGGCTAGCGCATCGTGATGACCCGGTAGTACGCGGTGTCCGACTCCACGGTCTTGCCGACGATGTCCTTGGAGCTGACCTTGATGTTCTGCTCGGACGGCGCGCCGACGAACGTCACCTGACCGTTGCGTTCGAAAACACTAGGCCCCCACATGAAGTTCGTGCCCCACCCGACCCGGCCGGGGAACTCCTTGAGGTTGGTCACCGTCCCGTCCGAGGCCGACAGCTTCACCAAGTGGATCGGGCGCGCCATGCCCGCCGCGGCCACCAGCACGTCGCCGTTCTCGTCGACCCGGATCGGGTAGACCTTCGCCTGCTGCTTCATCCCGACCGTATTGGTTCCCGCGACGGTCTTGGTCCACAGCTTCTTGCCGCTCTCGCGGTCGTAAGCGGTGATCTGGTTGACGTCGCTGCCGCCGGTCCCCATGAAGGCGGACATGTCGCTGCCGGGCACGTACACGACCTTGTCGGTCGCCAGGACCGGAGCCGCGGCGCTGATCGACGTCCCCGGCGGATTGATGACGGGGTGGTCCTGCAGGCGGAACTTCTCCTTGCCGCTGTCGTCCAGCACGATGACGGTCGGCGGCTCCTTGCCGAGTCCTATGGCCTGCCCCTGCATGACCATGACCGGATCCACCGCGGCGATCTTGACGTCGTCCAACATGGACGCCGTTTTCGGCGCCGTGAACGTCCACTTCGGCTTTCCGGTCGCCGGATCGATCTCGGCCACCGAGGTCGGCGACTGGAACCCGCAGGTCCACTTGGCCACCAGGCGCTTGCCGCCGAGGTACTCCGGGTCGGTGCACCCCTTGGGCAGCGCGGTCTCCGAGTCCCACAACGGCTTGCCGTCGGACACCCGGTACGCCTTGCCGTCGAAGACGGCAGTGTCGCCGGTGACCGCGATGCCCTTGCTCAGGCCATAGCCGGAGAGGCCCGGGATCGCGTCGGGGTCGGTGCCGACGTCGACCGACCAGACCTTCTTGCCGGTCTTGAGGTCGACGGCCTGCAGTGTTGTGCACTGGTCGTCCTTGCCGAACGCGGCCAAGGCGTAAGTCGTGTCGGTCTGCGGCGTCACGTCGCACACCTGCGCGCCTTCCGGCGCCTTGTACTCCCACTCGGTCTTGCCGGTGTCCTGGTTGTACGAGACGAGCCGGGCCGCTTCCGCCACCACGACCGTCGTGTCGGTGAACCACGCGCCGGGGCGCTCCAACGCCGGCTTCTCCGGACTGGTCGGCCCGTCACGGTGCTCCATGATCGACCAGAGCACGTCGCCCTGCTGCTGGGACTCGCCCAGACCGTCGGACGTGTCGCGGTTCGCCTGGTGGATCGCCGACGGCACCGCGGCCGCGCCGACCAGCACCGCCGCAATCGCCGAGGCCAGCAGGACCGACCGCCTCTGCTTCGGCGGGCGCGGCGCACGCGGCGGACCCAAGTGCAGTTCGTGGGGGCCGGAATGCGGCGTCCCGTGGGACGGCGCACCAGTGCCGAAGCTCTGGTGCGGCGGCGGGTACGCGCCGGGCGGCGGCATCGCGTCGAACGGCCCGGAAGGCTGCGGGCTGCTGGTGTACGGGGCCGCCGCGTACGGCGGCGCACCGGACGGCGGCGGCATCGTCCCGGACGCCGGTCCAGGACCGCCCCACGGGTCGCCTGCGGGCCCGCCGGGGGCCGGCGAAGGCGGCGGCGCCCAGGCCGCTCCCGCGGCCGCCCCTACCCCGCCTGCGGCCGCGGCGGCAGCCGGACCTCCGGGCCCGCCCTGCCACTGCCCGGGGCCGCTCTGCGGCGGCACGAACGGTTGCGCGGACGGGGCGCCCATCGGCGGCGACGACTGCGGAGACGGCTGCGCGGCGGGCGGAGGCGCCCACTGCTGCGCGGACGGCTGCGGCTGGGCGTCGGCCGGGGGCGGCGGAGCCCACGCGGACGGCTGCGGAGCGGCGGCCGGAGGCGGTGCGAACGGGGAACCGGGCTGCGGCGGCTGGCCGCCCGCCGGGGGCGGCGCGGCGAACTGCCCGGGCGCGGCGTAGGGCTGGGCGGACGGCTGCCCCGGCGGCGGCCCGTACTGCTGCCCCGGCGGCGGGTACTGCTGCGCGGGCGGCGGCGGAGCGAACTGGGGGTTCTGCGGCTGCGGTGCCTGCGGGGGCGCGAACTGCTGTCCCGGGTAAGGCTGCTGTCCCGGCTGCGGCTGCTGCCCGGGGTAGGGCTGCTGGGGCGGGGCCCCGTACGCCTGCCCCTGCGGCGGCGGGTACTGCGCGCCCTGGCCCCACGGCGCCGCGCCGGGTCCGGCCGGCGGCGGCGCCGGGTCGGCGTTCTGCGGCGGCTCGTTGTCGTCCGGTACCTGGAACGGCGGCGGCGGGTTCGTCACGAACGGCCTCCCGCGGCGGACGGCGCGAACGACGGTGGCAGGTCGGTACCCAGCCCGCGCGGGCCGGGCAGCTTGTCCTTGACGGTGTTCGTGTCGGTGACGCCCATCTGTCGCATGGTGTTGTCCCACCACAGCACCGTCGTCGCGATGCCCGCGAGGGCGGCAGCGGTTACCAGCAGCCCGACCACGACCACCAGGAACTTCCGCGGTCGGGCCGGTCCTCGGTAAGCCTGCGGCGATGGCGCGGCACCCCACTGGCGCTGACCGGGGATGCCGCCGTGCGGGCCTGGCGGAGGCGCGTACGACATGGTCGAATCCTGTTCTTGGGGGATCTGCTGCGATCAGCCTCGACACGTTATCGGGCCCGGCCCCGTCGCCGCCCAAGTCAGGGGTCCAGCTTCCGAGTTGGACGGCGCCTGTGCACCGGTTACGGATGATTCATCCGCTCTTGTCCCGCGGTAGGCCCGCCGCGCCGTCCGCTGCCGGCAGACCCGCCCCGTACCGTGGGCACATGGTGCACTCCGAGACTTTCATCGACGGGACGAGCCGCGCGGATGCCGCGGATGTGGTGGCGGTGCTGGCGCTCGCCGAGGAGGCCGCGCGGGTCGACGGGGCGGCACCGCTGTCCGAGCAGACCCGGTTGGAGCTGCGGCACGGAGCGCCCGGCGCCCGCGAGTTGCTGCTGCGGGAACCGGACGGCACGGTCGCCGGCTACGCGCACCTCGAGGTGTCCGACCCGGCCGAGGGCCCCGCGGGCGAGGTGTTCGTCGGCCCCGCCGCGCGCGGTCGCGGCAACGGGCGCAAGCTCGTCGCCGCGCTGCTCGACGAGGCCCGGCACAAGGACACCGCCGGGCGGCTGCGGGTATGGGCGCACGGCAAGCAGGGCGCCGCCGAGCACCTGGCGACCGAACTCGGCTTCACCGCCTTCCGTGAGCTGTGGCAGATGCGCCGTGCCACCGACCTGGCGGTGCCGGACACCTCCCCGCCGCCCGGGATCTCGGTCCGCACCTTCGTGCCGGGCCAGGACGACGACGCGTGGCTGGCGCTCAACGCCAAGGCCTTCGCGCACCACCCCGAGCAGGGCGCCTGGACGCAGGACGACCTGCGCCGCCGGATCGCCGAGCCGTGGTTCGACCCGGCCGGGTTCTTCCTCGCCGAGGACGAATCGGGGCGCCTGGTCGGCTTCCACTGGACCAAGGTGCACCCGGCGACCGCCGACGAGGGCCCGCTCGGCGAGGTCTACGTGGTCGGCGTCGACCCGGCCGCGCAGGGCGGCGGCCTGGGCAAACTGCTCACCGCCGTCGGACTGCGCCATCTGGCCCAGACGGAGGCGGACGGCGGGCCGCTCGCCGAGGTCCTGCTCTACGTAGACGCCGACAACGAAGCCGCGGTCTCCGTCTATACCCGCTTGGGCTTCCGTGTGCATACCGTGGACGTGATGTACCGGTACACCGGCTGACCCGTCCGGCGCCGCAGCGCCGCCGCACCCGACAACCCGACCACCCGACGGCCTCCCGCCGCCCCCGCCGCCCGGCGGGGGCGGGCCCGCCACGCGGCGGCTCCCCGTGCTTTGCCGGACCTCCCGGCAGGCTGTTTCGCCATTTGCTCTTTACCTTGGAGACATCGACGCCGGAGAGGATGATCCGATGACCGCCGATCTGCCCGCCTCCGCCCGTCCTCGCCACCTCGCCGTCGCCCCCGTCGTCACCCCTGTCGACGCCGGGGCCCGCGACGCGGACGCCGCCGGGGGTTCCGCGGTCGCCGTCGACGGATCCGACCGTGTCCCGTCCGACCTGCCCGCCGACCGGTTCCTGGACCGGGAGGGAAGCTGGCTCGCGTTCAACGAACGTGTCCTCGAACTCGCCGAGGACCCCGCGACGCCGCTGCTGGAGCGGGCCCGGTTCCTGGCCATCTTCGCGTCGAACCTGGACGAGTTCTTCATGGTCCGGGTGGCCGGCCTCAAGCGCCGCATAGCCACCGGCATGGCCGTGCGCGCGGCCAGCGGTCTTCAGCCCCGCGAAGTGCTGGAGAACATCTGGTCCCGCAGCCGCGCCCTCATGGCGCGCCACGCGACCTGCTTCCACCACGACGTGCTGCCCGCGCTCGCCGACTCCGACATCGAGCTGCTGCGCTGGGACGATCTGACCGAGGGCGAGCACCAGTCGCTCTACACGCTCTTCCGCGAGCGGATCTTCCCGGTGCTGACGCCGCTGGCCGTCGACCCCGCGCACCCGTTCCCCTACATTTCCGGCCTGTCGCTGAACCTGGCCGTGGTCGTCCGCAACCCGCGCTCCGGCAACCAGCACTTCGCGCGTGTCAAGGTGCCGCCGCTGCTGCAGCGCTTCATCGAGGTCTCCCCGGCCCGGTTCGTGCCGCTGGAAGATGTCATCGCCGCGCACTTGGGCGATTTGTTCCCCGGTATGGAGATCCTCGGCCGGCACGCCTTCCGGGTCACCCGCAACGAGGACCTGGAAGTCGAGGAGGACGACGCCGAGAACCTGCTCCAAGCCCTGGAGCGGGAACTCATGCGCCGCCGCTTCGGCCCGCCGGTGCGCCTGGAGGTCGAGGAGACCATCGACCCGATGGTCCTCGACCTGCTCGTCCGCGAACTCGGCATCGCGGAGAAGGAGGTCTACCCGTTGTCGGCGCCGCTCGACCTGACCGGCCTGCACGCGATCGCCGACTTGGACCGCCCCGAGCTGAAGTACCGCAAGTTCATCGCGGGCACGCACCGCGACCTGGCCGAGGTGGAGACCGCGCACTCCGCCGACGTGTTCTCCGCGATGCGGCGGCGCGACGTGCTGGTGCACCACCCCTACGACTCGTTCGCGACGTCGGTGCAGGCCTTCCTCGAGCAGGCCGCCGCCGACCCGCAGGTCCTGGCCATCAAGCAGACCCTGTACCGCACCTCCGGCGACTCGCCGATCGTGGACGCGCTCATCGACGCCGCCGAGTCCGGCAAGCAGGTGCTCGTCCTCGTCGAACTCAAAGCCCGCTTCGACGAGAGCGCCAACATCGAATGGGCCCGCAAGCTGGAGCAGGCGGGCTGCCACGTCGTGCACGGCGTCGTCGGCCTCAAGACGCACTGCAAGCTGTCGCTCGTCGTCCGGCAGGAAGGCGACACGCTGCGCCGTTACTGCCACATAGGCACGGGCAACTACAACCCGAAGACCGCACGCCTGTACGAGGACATGGGCCTGCTCACCGTCGACCCGCAGGTCGGCGAGGACCTGTCGAACCTGTTCAACCGGCTGTCCGGGTACTCGCGCGCGCAGACGTTCCGGCGGCTGCTCGTCGCGCCCCACTCGCTGCGCAACGGCCTCGTCGAACGCATCGAGCGGGAGATCGCCAACCAGGAGAAGGGCGATCCCGCGTACATCCGGCTCAAGTCGAACTCGATAGTCGACGAGACCGTGATCGACGCCCTCTACCGGGCCTCGCAGGCGGGTGTGCCGGTCGACCTGTGGATCCGCGGAATATGCGCGCTGCGGCCGGGCGTGCGCGGCCTGTCGGAGAACATCCGGGTGCGCAGCATCCTGGGCCGCTTCCTGGAGCACTCGCGGGTCTGGGTGTTCGCGAACGGCGGCGAGCCCGAAGTGTGGATCGGTTCGGCGGATCTGATGCACCGGAACCTTGACCGGCGGGTCGAGGCCGCGGTACGTCTGAGCGGCCGGCACCGGGACCAGATCGCCGAATTCGTCGACCTCGGAATGAGCGCCGAGACCGCGTCGTGGCACCTCGGCCCCGATGGGACGTGGACGCGGCACGCCACGGCCCCCGACGGCAGCGTGCTGCGGGACGTGCAGGAGCACCTCATCGAACTGAGGAGGCGGCGGCGTGGGCCGGAGTGAGCGGCGGACCAAGGCGGACGGCGGCACGGCGGATCCCGACGGCACGGCGGCGGAACCCCAGGTTCCGCGCCCGCGGGCGCACAAAGACGGCACGGACGGCAGCACCACCGGCACCACCGGCAAGGCCGGCAAAAAGGGCGGCACGAAGGTGCGTACCGCAGGCGACGTCCTCATGGACCATCTCTCCGGCGAAGCGGCCGCCTTCCTCGGCCAGGCCCCGCGGCTGCGCGAGGGCGGCGAGGACGCGGCCCACCAGATGCGCGTGGCGGCCCGCCGCATGCGCAGCGCGCTGCGCACCTGCAAGTCGCTGGTCGACCCGGACCCCGCGGCGGCCCTGTCCGCCGATCTGCGGTGGGCGGCCGACTGCCTGTCCGGCGAACGCGACAACGAAGTCCTGCTGGCCCGGCTGCTCGACGGCATCGACCGGCTGCCGCCGCGGCCGGGCACCCCGCGGGCCCGCGGCGCGATCGAACGGCGTCTGCGCGGCGGGCTGGCCGCCGGGCACACCACCGCGTTGCGGACGCTCGACTCCCCCGATTTCTCGCAGCTCGCCGCCCGGCTCGCCGAGCCGGGACTGCGGCTGACGCTGACCGCGCAGGCCGCCGAGCCCGCCGCGCAGGCCGTCCCGGCGCTCGCCGCGAAGGCCTTCGGGAAGCTGGCGAAGGGGGCCGCCAAGCTGCCGCTGGACGCCGCGGCGGTGCCGTACGGGCATCCCGTGCCGCTGGCCGACGACGAAGACCACGCCTGGCACCGCGTGCGCATCCTCGGCAAGCGCGCCCGGTATGCCGCGGACTTGTGCGCACCGGAGTTCGGCGCCCCGGCCAAGCGGCTCGCCAAGCGGATGAAGGCCGTCACCGAGTCCCTCGGCACCCATCAGGACGCGGCGCTCGCCGCCGCGGTGGCGCGCGACCTCGCGGTGTCGCCGCGGCTGGGCGGTGCGGCGGCGTTCGTGCTCGGCGAGCTGCACGTGCTCGAGCGCTTCGCGGTCGCCGAGGCGCGGTACACGTTCGCGACGCTGTGGCCGGAGCTGCGCGACCGGCTCGACGAGGTGGAGCGGTGGGGCGCCTAGGCTTCTCCGGCTGGTTCGGCGGCCCGCGCCCGCGCGCGGCGCCCGCGGACCCCGTCGACAAGCTGCGTGTTCCGGTACGGGCCGCGGGCGCGGTGCTGTGGCGGCGCGCGGAGGGGCCCAGTGCGTCGGGGATCGAAGTGGCGCTGGTCCACCGCCCGAAGTACGACGACTGGTCGCTGCCCAAGGGGAAGATCGAGCCGGGCGAGCACGCGGCCGTTGCCGCGGTGCGCGAGGTGCTGGAGGAGACCGGGTTCGACGTGGTGCTGGGCCGCGAGCTGGGCGTGCAGTCGTACGCGGTGAAGGACCGGCTCAAGCTGGTGCGGTACTGGGCGGCGGAGGCGCGCGGCGGGCGGTTCGCGGTGAACCGCGAGGTGGACCGGATCGCGTGGCTGCCGCCGGACGAGGTCGCGACCCTCATGACGCACGGACGCGACGCCAAGGTGCCCGCCGAGCTGACCGCGGCGCCGTACGCCACGGTCCCGGTGATCGTGCTGCGGCATTGCGGCGCGGTGGCGCGGGGCGGGGAGTGGGACGGCGACGCGGACCGGCCGCTGACCGCGGCGGGCCGGGTGCAGGCCGAGCGGCTGGCCGGGATCCTCGCGGCGTTCGGGCGGGCGGCGGTGCTCAGCTCGCCGTCGCTGCGCTGCCTGGAGACGGTCGACCCGTACTGCCGCGCGACGGGGACCGCGGTCGAAGTGGTGCCCGCGCTGTCCGAGGACGGGCACGCCGACCGGGCGTCGGCGGCGGGCGACCTGATCCGCCATCTCGTCGCGGACGGCGGCCCGGTGGTGGTGTGCTCGCACCGGCCGGTGCTGCCGGCACTGCTGGGCGCGGCCGGGCGCGCGGCGCAGCCGGGGCGGAGCCGGGGCGAGCTGCTGCTGCCCGGGGAGTTCGTCGTGCTGCATTCCGCGGGCGGCGTGGTGGCGGCGGCCGATCGTCACGCCCCGTATCCGATCGAGGGGTAAACCCCGGGGTGCGCCGGGGGCGGTCAAGAAACGGACACAGGGGGCGGAACGCGCGGCTCCGCGTTGGTGAACGCCTCGTGAACCCTGATCGACATCCGCGGGAAAGTCGCAGGCCAGAGGCTCGCCGCTGGGAAATCGCGGCGACAAACCGGACAGTGGGCGCGGAGTCTGATGGCCCGCCTGTGTTCATGCCGGGTTCACTTTCTCCCGCCGTTTGCTTCACGCAGTCGACTTAACGTCGGCATCGACGGTGACCAACGGGTCATCGCCCGAAGCTCATGAAGCAACCGGAAGGAACAGCCGTGACCACTCGGCCCCGACTCGCTCGGCGCAGCACCGCGTTCGCCGCGATAGCCGTCGCCGGCGCGCTCACGCTCACCGCCTGCGGCTCCGACGACAACGACAGCGGCACGAAGTCCAACACGGACACGCCGTCGTCCGCGTCCGGCAGCGGAGGCTCCGCGGCTCCGGCGGCCAAGCTCGACTGCGCCTCGGGGACGCTCGCCGCTGCCGGTTCGAGCGCCCAGAAGAACGCCATGGACGAGTGGATCAAGCGCTACCAGCAGAAGTGCTCGGGCACCACCGTCAACTACAACTCGAACGGCTCGGGCGCGGGCCGCCAGGCCTTCTTCGACGGCCAGGTCAACCTCGCGGGCTCCGACTCGGCGCTCAAGGACGACGAGGCGCCGAAGGCCGCCGCGGCCTGCAAGACCGGCAGTGCGATCAACCTGCCGATGGTGACCGGCCCGATCGCCGTCGCCTACAACGTCTCCGGCGTCAAGGACCTGGTCCTGGACGCGAAGACGATCGCGGGCATCTTCAACGGCTCGATCAAGACCTGGGACGCCGCCGAGATCAAGGCGCTGAACCCGAGCGCGCAGCTGCCGTCCAGCCCGATCCAGACGGTGCACCGTTCCGACAAGTCGGGCACCACCGAGAACTTCACCAAGTACCTGAAGGCGGCCTCGGGCGGCGTGTGGACCCCCGAAGCGGCGCAGGACTGGCCGACCCAGGACGGGCAGAGCGCCAAGGGCAGCGAGGGCGTCGCCGGCGTCGTCAAGCAGACCAACGGCGCCATCGGCTACATGGAGACCTCCTTCGCGGAGAACAACTCCCTGGGCATCGCGCAGATCAACACCGGTGCCTCCAAGCCGGTCGAGCTGACCCCGGAGGCCGCGGGCAAGGCCGTGGCCGCCGCGAAGATCACCGGCCAGGGCAACGACCTGAAGCTCCAGCTCGACTACGCGACCAAGGCCGAGGGCGCGTACCCGATCCTCCTGGTCACCTACGAGATCGTGTGCGAGAAGGGCACCCCCGCGGACAAGCTGCCGCTGGTGAAGTCCTTCCTCACCTACACCTCCAGTGACGAGGGCCAGGCGATCCTCAAGGACAACGGCTACGCGCCGCTGCCCGCCGAGATCGCCGGCAAGGTCCGCACCGCCGTCGCGTCGCTGTCCTGACGGCCTCGCCGACACAGCCAGTACCACCTGACCCGATCGACACGATCGACAGTCACGGAGAAGAGATGTCCACCTCCACCACGCCGGAGTCGCGCGACAAGCAGCGCGGCTCCGGCCCCGGCCGGGCGGCTGCCGCGCCCGGCGCGGCCCCGAAGCCGAACAAGACCCAAGTACGGCTCGGCGACCGGCTGTTCCTCGGCTCGTCGCGCGGCGCGGGAATCCTGCTGCTGGTGATCATGGCCGCGATCGCGGTCTTCCTGGTCGTCAAAGCGATCGACGCGCTCGGCAAGAACCACGGGAACTTCCTCACCGACTCCACGTGGATCACCGACGGCGCCAAGCCGAGCTTCGGCGTCGCGGGCCTGGTGACCGGCACGGTCATCAGCGCGGGCATCGCGATGCTCGTCGCGGTGCCGGTCGCGGTGGGGGTGGCGCTCTTCATCACGCATTACGCGCCCCGGCGCGTGGCACAGACCCTCGGCTACATCATCGACCTGCTCGCCGCGGTGCCCAGCGTGGTCTTCGGCCTGTGGGGCCTGGTGTTCCTGTCGCCGAAGCTCATCGACCTGCACATGTGGCTGAGCGACTACCTCGGCTGGATCCCGATCTTCCACAAGGACGAGACGGGCGAGACCGCCCGCACCTTGTTCACCTGCGGGATCATCCTGGCGATCATGGTGCTGCCGATCATCGCCGCGGTCACCCGCGAGGTCTTCCTCCAGGTGCCGCGCGCCCACGAGGAAGCCGCGCTGGCCCTCGGCGCCACCCGCTGGGAGATGATCCGCACCGCGGTCCTGCCGTTCGGCAAGCCGGGCATCATCTCGGCGTCGATGCTCGGCCTCGGCCGCGCACTCGGCGAGACGATCGCCGTCGCCATGGTGCTGTCGTCGAGCCAGGAGGTCGTGTACCAGATCCTCGATCCCAAGGGGAACACGATCGCCGCGAACATCGCGAACCAGTTCGGCGAATCCAACGAACTCGGCCGGGGCGCACTCATCGCCTCCGGCCTCGTGCTGTTCCTGCTGACCCTCCTCGTCAACGGCGCCGCGCGGATCGTCATCAACCGGCACAAGGAGTTCTCGGGGGCCAACGCATGACCACCGTCGTCACCGAAAAGGTCCCCGCCCCCGCGGAGTCCGGCCCGCTGCTGCTGACCCGCCGCACCATGCCGGGCTGGATCCCGTGGGCGATCGGCGCGGGCGCGGTCGGCCTGGGCGTGCTCACCAAGGCCCTCAAGGACAACTGGGCGCTCGGCGCCTTCTACGCGGGCCTGTTCTTCATCGTCGCGGTCACCGTCGCCTCGTGGCGCCTGGAAGACGGCCGCCGCGCGAAGGACCGCTTCGCGACCAGCCTGGTCTCCACCGCGTTCGTGCTCGCGATCGTGCCGCTGGTGTCGATCCTCGGCTACACGGTCATGAAGGGCACCGAGAAGCTCTCGCCCTACTTCCTCTCGCACTCGATGCGCGGCGTCGGTCCGCGCGACGACACCGGCGGCATCTACCACGCGATCATCGGCACGCTGGAACAGGTCGGCCTCGCCACCCTGTTCGCCGTGCCGATCGGCCTGCTCACCGCGATCTACCTGGTCGAGTACGGCCGCGGCCGGCTCGCCAAGACGATCACCTTCTTCGTCGACGTCATGACCGGCGTTCCGTCGATCGTGGCCGGCCTGTTCGTGTACGCCTTCTGGATCATGATGCTCGGGTTCGAGCAGGCCGGCTTCGCCGGTTCGCTCGCGCTGCTCATCCTCATGCTGCCGACCGTCGTGCGGTCCGCCGAGGAAATGCTCAAGCTCGTCCCGAACGAACTGCGCGAAGCCAGCCTGGCGCTCGGCGTGCCGAAGTGGCGCACCGTCCTCAAGGTCGTCCTGCCGACCGCGCTCGGCGGCATCATCACCGGCGTCATGCTGGCGATCGCCCGCGTCATCGGCGAGACCGCGCCGCTGCTCCTGCTGGTCGGCGCGTCGCAGTCGATCAACAGCGACCCGTTCAACGGGTGGCAGAGCGCCCTTCCGCTCTACGTGTTCGACCAGAACCACGCCGGCAACAAGTTCTCGCCCGACCGGGCCTGGGCCGCGGCGCTGACGCTGATCGTCATCGTCATGGTGCTGAACCTGGCCGCGCGTCTGATCGCCCGCTGGAAGGCCCCGAAGGCAGGACGTTGACGATGGCGACCACGCGTATCCCGCACCCGCAGACCGCAGACTCCCGCACAGCACTTCCGACCCCGGGCCGCGGCGCCCGCGACGAGGCCCCCGAGGCAGGCATGACCAAGCGCATCGAAATCACCGGACTCAACGCGTACTACGGCGCCCACCGGGCCGTCGAAGACATCGCGATGACCATCGAGCCGCGCACGGTCACGGCGTTCATCGGCCCGTCCGGCTGCGGCAAGTCGACCTTCATCCGCACCCTGAACCGCATGCACGAACTCGTGCCCGGCGCGCGCGTGGAGGGCTCGGTCAAGCTCGACGGCCAGAACCTCTACAGCCCCGAGGTGGACCCGGTCGCGGTGCGCCGCACCGTCGGCATGGTCTTCCAGCGCGCGAACCCGTTCCCGACGATGTCGATCTACGAGAACGTCGCGGCCGGCCTGCGCCTCAACGGCACCAAGAAGAAGGGCGACCTCGACGCCATCGTGGAGCGCTCGCTGCGCGGCGCCAACCTGTGGAACGAGGTCAAGGACCGCCTCAACAAGCCGGGTTCCGGCCTGTCCGGCGGCCAGCAGCAGCGGCTGTGCATCGCGCGCGCGATCGCCGTCGAGCCGCAGGTGCTGCTGATGGACGAGCCGTGCTCGGCGCTCGACCCGATCTCGACGCTGGCGATCGAGGACCTGATCGCGCTGCTCAAGGAGCGGTACACGATCGTCATCGTCACGCACAACATGCAGCAGGCGGCGCGCGTGAGCGACCGCACCGCGTTCTTCAACCTCGCCGGGCCGGGGCAGCCGGGCCGCCTGGTGGAGATCGGCGACACCGAGAAGATCTTCTCGGCGCCCGAGGTCGAGGCGACCGCCGACTACATCGCCGGCCGCTTCGGCTGAGCACGGACCGGACGACCCGGCGGACGACCCGGTGGACGCGGAACGGGCGGTTCCCCTCGGCAGTGCGAGGGGAACCGCCCGTTCCGTCTACGAGAGGCCCGGATCAGAGCACGATGGCGTGCAGGATCCAGTAGGACACCGCGGCGACGATCGCCGCGGCCGGTATGGTCAGCAGCCACGCCGTCACGATGTTGCCGGCGACGCCCCACCGCACGGCGGACAGCCGCTTGGTGGCGCCGACGCCGAGGATCGACGACGTGATGGTGTGCGTGGTCGACACCGGGGCCTGGTAGGCGATGCCCGCGACGTACAGGACGCCGGCCGCGGTGCTCTCCGCGGCGAACCCGCGCGGCGGGTCCAGCTCGATCACCTTGCGGCCGAGGGTGCGCATGATGCGCCACCCGCCCGCGTACGTGCCCGCGCTGATCGCCATGGCGGCGGACACGGTCACCCACGCCGGCACGTCGTCGCCGGTGTGGTAACCGCCGACGACCAGTGCCATGACGATGATGCCCATCGTCTTCTGGGCGTCCTGCAGACCGTGGCCGAACGCCATCGCGGCGGCGGACAGGGTCTGCGCCATGCGGAAACCGCGGGTCACCTTGTGCGGGTTCCGTTTCCGGAAGATCCACAGGATGGCGACCATCAGCAAGTACGCGATGCCGAAGCCGAGGATCGGCGACACGATCATCGGGATGACGACCTTGTCCCAGACGCCGTCCCACTTGACGGTCTGCGACGCGGCGAGCGCGGCGCCGACCAGGCCGCCGATGAGGGCGTGCGTAGAGGACGAGGGAAGACCGAAGTACCAGGTGATGAGGTTCCAAGTGATGGCGCCGAAGAGTGCCGCGGCGACTATCACCAGGCCTTGGTTGCCCTTGGGCGCGTCGATGATGCCGCTGCCCACGGTTTTCGCGACACCGTGCCCCATGAAGGCTCCGGCGAGGTTCATCACGGCGGCCATGGCCAGCGCGGCCCGGGGCGTGAGCGCCCGGGTCGACACCGAGGTGGCGATGGCGTTGGCCGCGTCGTGGAACCCGTTCGTGTAGTCGAACGCCAGGGCGATCAAAATGATCGCGATGGTGCTCAACAGGACGAGATCCACCGGTCAGGACTCCTTGACCGTGATGGTCTCGATGGTGTTCGCGACGTGCTCGAACCCGTCGGCGGCCTCTTCGAGGGCGTCGACGATGCCCTTGAGCTTCAACACCGTCAGCGCGTCGTACTTGCCGCTGAACAGGTGCGCGAGGAGCTTGCGGTGGACTTGGTCGGCCTGGTTCTCCAGGCGGTTGACCTCGATCCAGTACTCGGTCAGGTCCTTCATGGTGCGCAGCTTGGGCATCGCCTCGGCGGTCAGCTCGGCGGCCCGGACGAGGACCTCGATCTGGTCGGCGATCTGCGGCGGCAGTTCGTCCAGCTGGTACAGCACGACGAGGTCGACGGCCTCGTCCATGTAGTCCATGACGTCGTCGAGCTGCGAGGCCAGGGTGTAGATGTCCTCGCGGTCGAAGGGGGTGATGAACGACGAGTTCAGCTGGCGCAGGATCGCATGGGTCGCGTCGTCGCCGGCGTGTTCGGCCGCGCGCATCCGTTCCGCGATCTCCGGACGAGCGGAGACCTCGGCGCCGAGCAGCTCGGTCAGGAGCTTGGATGCGGTGACCAGGTTGTCCGCCGCGGTGGCGAACATGTCGTAGAAGCTCGTCTCCCTGGGGGTCAGACGCAATCGCACAGAGATCTCCGGGATGAGGAATGCGGTCCTGACGATGCTAGGCGCTCGTCACTGGCGTAATACAAACCGGGGGACGGCCGGCCGAGGCCGCACCGGTCCGGCTTGTACCCGGGCGTAACAGGGCACACGCGCACCGCGACGGCCGGCCCTCGCATCCGGAGGGCCGCCGGAACCGCGCGGGCCGGCCCAGAGGCCGGACGGCGCGGCGGATGCGGCCATTCCGGGCGGATGGGTGCCCGTCGCACAGAGAAGAGTAGGGCGCGCGGGACGATCCGGTTCGCGGAGTTCCGCTTCGGCGGCCGGTGTTGCCCATGTCACATCCGATCACTTTGTCGGCATGACGCCCCCGGGGTGGCCGAGAGAGCTGCCGAATGCTTGCCGAAAATACCCCCCGGGGGTAAATTTGAGGCATGGACACCACGCAGGCCGAGACGCCCGGCACCACCGCAGCCACCCCCGCCGACGCCACCTCGGGCGCCCACGCGGGCCACGACCACGCAGGCCACGGCCATGGCGGCCACGGCTACAGCGCGCGGAAGGACGAGCACCTCAAGCGGCTGCGCCGCATCGAGGGCCAGGTCCGCGGGCTCCAGCGGATGGTCTCCGAAGACGAGTACTGCATCGACGTCCTCACCCAGGTCTCCGCGGCCACCAAGGCGCTGCAGGCCTTCGCCCTGAGCATGCTCGAAGAGCACCTCGCCCATTGTGTCGCACACGCGGTCGAACAGGGCGGACCGGAAGCGGACGCCAAGGTGAAGGAGGCTTCGCAGGCGATCGCGCGGCTGGTGCGGAGCTGAGGACCGGACGGCCCGGTCCGCGGGCGCGAAGCGAAGACGGGCGGGCCCCGGGTCCGGTTTCGGCCTCGGTCGCGGCGTCGGGACGGGAGTGGTCCGGCGGCGCGGCCGAGCTGCGATGTCGCGGCCGGGCAGGGCTGTCGACGGACGAAATTCGGGCACCCTGGGGCGGGCGGGAAGCGGGTTGTCCAGCAAGGCGGCGGCCCCGGTCGGCGTGGGGAGGCTGCGTTGGGCGGGCGTCCGCGTGGGGTCGCGCGCACGTCTCCTACGCGTCATAGGTGGTCGAGCTGGGCGATTCCGAACACCCGGCGATGCGAGGGGTGGTCGGCGATCGGTGGTGGCCGCCGTGGACCGGTCCGGTGGGCGAGCCCGCGGCCGGATGCTCCGTGTGGCCGGAACTCGTCGGTGCCGGAGACTCGGGCGGGGCCGGCATCGCGGGTTCGGCTCGGCAACGAGCCTCCGGCGGTCGACCGGGCAGGCACGCCGGAGGGTGTCCGCGGTCGGGTCAGTCCTCGGTCGGGTGGGCCGGGGTCGGCCAAGGGGCCGACTGGGGAGCGGCGATGCCGAGGACGGCGTCGATTTCCGCCTGGGTGAGCGGGCCTTCGCTCTGGGACGCGGCGATGATCAGGTCGCCGTAGAGCTCGATCTCGTCGAAGACCACCAGGTCGTGCAGTCGTACATCAGAGAACGGTGTCACCCACACCACCTCCTTGGCTGCCGCGGGCGGGGCAGGGACGTCCGCCCGGCCGGGCGCACCCAGCCTAGGGGCGCCCGAAGGGCGTGCGCATGACACGCATGGGCCATTTGCGCACCGCCCGCTCCCGCGGGGCGCGGCCGTCATCGGGGCGGCGCGCGACCGGCGCGCGGAGTGGTGCGGTGCGGCCGCCGCGCCGCGTTCGCGCCGGTGCGCGGGTCGGACGGGGCCGTCCGGCCACGATACGGGGCCGGTGGGTGCGGCGTTCGGATTTCCGGTGGCGGCATCCGCAGACGCCGACGGGGCGGGCCGGAGGATCCGGCCCGCCCCGCGCGGGTGGGTCAGCGCTTGCGGGTCGGCGACGCGGTGGGCGACGCGCTGCCGGACGCGGACGGCGAGGCCGCCGGGCTCGCCGGGGCGCCCGCGGGCGGCGTCGCCGCGCCGTCGGCCACGTACAGCTCGTCGGGGCGCGGCGGCTGCACCTGCACCGGGACGCCGAAGTCGTAAAGCTCGGCGGCCGAAACGACCTTCGCGGTGCGCTCCGCCTTGCCGCCCGAACCGCCGGACGCCAGGTTGAACTCCTCCTGCACCTTGCGCAGCCGGCCCTGCGCGTCCAGCAGCACCTCGAACGGAATCGTCGGGCTGGCAAAGCTCTTCAGCGCGGCGGCGAGCGGGGCGCGCTGGTTCTCCGGCGTCAGGTCGTGCGCCTTGCGGATGTCGAGCGTGCCGGTGTACTTCCGGACGTCGTCAGCGCCCAGCTTCTCCGTCCCGGCCAGCACCACGTCGTCGTTGACGCCGCGCAGTATTTCGAAGGACGTCGTCGGGTCGGCGCTGCCGCCGCTGATGAGGTTGCCGTCGGCGAGGCCGCGCACCTCGATCCGGACCCACTTGTCGGCGGGCACGCCCGGCGTCGCGTTCTTCATGTACAGCGCCTCGGGCGTGACGACTTCCTGGAGCGGGCCGGTCAGGCCGGAGTCCTTCGGGACGTCCAGGCTCACCGTGCCGACCCGGCGGCGGTAGTCGAACAGGCCCTGGCCGGTGAGGGTGACGGTGCGGTCGCCGGACGACATGGTCATCGTGGTGCGGGTCCGCGAACTGCCGGCGTCCACGGTCGTGGCGGTGGCGGCGCGCACCGCGGCGACCGCTTCGGGCTGTCCCGCGGACGCCGGCTTCGCTCCGCCGCCCGCCCCGCAGCCGGTCAGCACCAGGGCACCCGCGCACGCACCGGTCAGCACGATCCGGAACTTCATCCCACGACTCCCGCTGGAGGTCCTCGGTCGGCCCCGTCGGCCGCGCGGGCGCGGGCATCGCAGCCGCGCCACCGCTCAAGGTGAGGAACGAGCGGGTGCGCGCCGGGTCACGGGGCACCGAACGGTTTTTCCGGGAATCCGGGTGCGGGCCTCTCGGCGAACGGGCCGGACGCGGTGACGGGTTCGACGTGCTCGGCGGCGGCCTCTTCGGGTTCCATGCGGCGCGACCACACCAGGTGACGCTCCATCAGCACAGCGGCGCCGTCCGGGTCGCGGGCCTCGATCAGGTCGAGCAGGTCGTGGTGGTCGTGCGCGGTGCGGCTCAGTTCGCCGCGCTCGACGAGCGGGCGGAGGCGGTAGAGCCGGGCCTGCGACCGCAGTTCGAGGACGATGCGGACGAGGCGGGCGTTGCCGGAGAGTTCCAGCAGGCGGGTGTGGAAACGCTGGTCGGCGAGGACGTAGCCGAGGACGTCGCCGTGCTTGACGGCCTCGGCCACGTCGTCGGCGAGGGCCCGCAGGGCGGGCAGCGCGTCGGCGCAGCCGTCACGCGCGAGGTCGGCGACGGTGGGGACTTCGAGGAGCCGGCGCAAGCGGTGGATCTCGTCGGCGTCGCGCGCGGAGAGGGCGCGGACCCGGAATCCCTTGTTGCGCACGGGTTCGACGAGCCCGTCCTTCGCCAAGTCGAGTAATGCCTCGCGGACCGGCGTCGCGGAGACGCCGAACCGGGCGGCAAGGCCGGGAGCGGAGTAGACGACACCGGGCCGCATTTCGCCGGCGACCAGCGCCGCGCGGATCGCCCGGGCGACCTGCTCGCGCAGACTCAGCCGCTCCCCCAAGCGGCCTTTGCCGCCCTCCGATCCGGTTTCCGCCGCCGGCTCGTCCATCCCGCTTCACGTCCCTCCGTGGCCTCCCCGACCGTATCCAAGTTCGCCCGGACGGCGCAGCTTGGCGGACGGCCGACGGCGGGGCGCGGACGCGGTGTTCGGCGAAAAGCCGTCAGCCCCGTCCCGCCCGGCGCCGCGCCACTCCGGTCGTCACCGCCCCCGCCGTCAGCAGCGCGCCCGCCACCGCGACGTACGGCCACGTCGGCGTCCCGCTGCCGCCGGTGTGCGCCAGTTCCGGACCGGCCGCCGCCTGCGGCGCCGCCGTCGCGGCGGCCGGCTTGCCCGCCGGAGCGGCGGTCGCGGGCGCCGACGTCGCCGCGCGTGCCGTCGGCGTCGCCGAGGCCGCCGTCGGGCACGGCTTCGCCCCCAGCGTCAGGGTGACCGGCGCGCTGCCGTTCGGCAGCAAGTGGAGTTCGACGGCCACCGCCTGCCCGGGGTGCTGGGTGCCGAAGCCGATCCACCCGAGCGGCCCGAGGTCGAGCGTGGGCAGGCCGGTGAGCTTGGCTTCGATGCCGATGGTGTGCAGGGCGTCCACCGCGGCGGCGGTCAGGGCGCCGCGCTCGCCGCATGTGGGCTGGAGGAGTTGCAGGTCGACGACGTCGCGCAGCGTCGTCTGGACGCGGTCGGCGGTGGCCGCGGGCGGAGTGGCGGAGGCGGCGGGCGCGGTGGCGGCGGGCGCGGTGGCGGCGGCCGCGGCGGGACCGGCGGCGAGCAGCGCCGCGGCGCAGGTCACCGGAGCGAGCAGGGCGCGGACGGACAGACGGACAGACACAGGGGACCCCTCGTCGTGGCAAAACGCGTCCCGCGGGACGGCGGGCACGCGGAAACAAGCCCGGCGCGGCGCGGAGGGGTGACGCCTGGACCCGGTGACGGATCACCGCCGAACGGGGCGAGTCTGGCAGGAGGGACGGGTGGGGCGGGCGGGAACCGCAAAAAACGACCGACCCGGCCGGAAACCGGCCGGGTCGGCGAAAGCGGTCGTCGAGTGCTCAGGCGGCCACCAGCGGCCGCAGCGGCGTGCGTTCCAACCGGCGGACCAGCGGCAGCAATGCGCGCAGCGCGAGCGGCGACAGCGCCAGCGCGACGAGCGCGCCGAGCGCGAAGCCGCCGATGACGTCCGTCGGGTAGTGCACGCCGACGTACAGCCGGGCGAGGCCCTGCAGCACCGCGACGAGCACCGCCACGGCCCCGAGCTTCCGGTCGACCAGCAGCAGCGCCACCGCGATGGACATGGTGAGCAGCGCGTGGTCGGACGCGAACGACGGGTCGTCCTTGCCTTCCACGAGCACGTGGATCTCCGCGGGATGCGTGACGAACGGCCGCGGCCGGTCCACCCAGTCGCGCAGCGGCATGTTGGCCAGCTCCGCGATCAGCGCGGCGATCGGCGCCCACAGCACGCCCGCGACCGCCACGTCGTGGTCGGGCCGCTTGCGGGCCCGGAACCACGCGAGGCCGACGATCAGCCCGAGCACCGCGAGCAGGCCGAACTCGCCGAGGAACTCCATCGCACCGTGCGCCCACGACGTGTCGTCGGCGAACCCGTTGACGCCCTTGAGGACGTCGAGGTCGACGTTGTCGGCGGCGAGCGGCGGCGCGGAGCTGGCGGCGGGCAGGGCGTACACGGTCACGCGGGATACCTCCGGGAAGTTCGTCCTCGAATGTTCACGTCCGGGAGTATCCGTGTGGTTCCCGGACGTGACGGAATCCCCCGCAATTCCCCGGTCTTCCCCCCGGACGAGCGAATCCCGTCAGCGGCCCTTCTCGTACGCGGCCACCACCTCGTCGGTCGGCCCGTCGGCGAGGATCGTCCCGTCGTGCAGCCAGATGACCCGGTCGCACGTGTCCCGGATGGACTTCATGCTGTGGCTGACCAGGAACACCGAGCCGGCCTGCGCGCGCAGTTCGCGGATGCGGGCCTCGCTGCGCAGCTGGAACTCGCGGTCGCCGGTGGCGAGCGCCTCGTCGATCATCAGCACGTCGTGCGTCTTGGCCGCGGCGATGGAGAACCGCAGGCGCGCGCCCTGGCCCGAGGAGTAGGTGCGCATCGGGCGGCTGAGGATGCCCGGGCTCATCTTCTCCAGGCCGGAGAACTCGGCGATCTCGGTGTACCGGGTCTGGGCTTCCTCCTGCGACATGCCCATGGCGAGGCAGCCGAGGATGATGTTCCGCTCACCCGTCAGCTCGTTCATCATCGCGGCGTTGACGCCGAGCAGCGACGGCTGGCCGTCCGTGTAGATCTTGCCCCTGGTCGGCGGCAGCAGGCCCGCGACGCAGCGCAGCAGGGTGCTCTTGCCGGAGCCGTTGCGGCCGATGAGGCCGATCGCCTCGCCGCGGTAGGCGACGAAGCTGACGCCCTTGACCGCGTGCACCTCGGTGATGCCGGTCGCCTTCTTGCGGGCCACGATGCGGGACAGCGCGGAGGTCGCGCTGCCCTTGCCCGCGCCGGCGCCGTGCACGCGGTAGACGAGGTGCACGTCGTCGACGACGACGGTGGGGGCACTCTCGGCGACCTTCTCGGTCGTCGCGGCGCCGTCCGCGACAGCGGTGTCAGCCACGTCCGTACCTCTCTTCCGCACGCCAGAAGTAGATGAACCCGCCGACGCCGATGACGAGGGCCCAGGCGGCGGCCACGCCCCACGTCCAGGTTGGCACACCGGAGTGGCTTTCGATCAGGGAGTCGCGGACCAGCTCGATGTACACCGCGATGGGATTGAGGTCCAGCGCGTGCCGCACCCAGGCGGGCGCGTCCTTGGTGAAGTTGTCGATGCTGTAGAAGACGCCCGACGTGTACAGCCAGGTCCGCAGGATGAACGGCATCAGCTGGTTGATGTCGGTGACCACCGCGCCGAACCGCGCGACGATCATGCTGAGCCCGATGTTGAACACGAACTGCAGCATCAGCACCGGCACGACCAGCAGCCACTTGAGCGTCAGCGGCTCGCCCTTGGCCAGCACGATGCCGCACAGCACGATCATCGAGATGAGCAGCTGCTGGAGCTGCACGATGGTGAACGAGATCGGCAGGCTGGCGCGCGGGAAGTGCAGGGCGCGGATCAGGTTGAGCTGGCCGCTGATGGACCGGGTCCCGGCCAGCACCGCGCTCTGCGTGAAGCCGAACACGAAGATGCCGGTGACGAGGAAGGCGATGAAGTTCGGAACGCCCCGGTTGGTCTTCAGCATGAGGCCGAAGATCAAGTAGTAGATCGCCGCGTTGAGCAGCGGCGTGAGGATCTGCCAGACCTGTCCGAGCCTGGCGTCGCTGTACGACGCGCGAGTCTTGGCGTTGGCGAACGCGACGATGAAGTGGCGCCGCTGCCAGAGCTGTTTGACGTACGCGCCCAGACCCGGGCGCGCGCCGCTGACGGTCAGCCCGTGCCGGGCGGCGAGTTCCGCGAGCGACTCCCCGTCGCCTGGCGGGGAACTCCTGGGGAGAGCGTCGGTCGTTGCGCTGTTGGCCACAATGACACTTTCGATTCGGGCCTTCGGGGGCAGGTGGAAGATCAGACGATGGGCGGGCGGCCCAAGCGGGTCATCCGCCAAACGGTTCGCCAGGACATGGGACGCCGTCCGCCGCAGGAAGCGTTCCAGCCTTCCCGGAAACCGCCGCGCCACGCCTGCATGGCTTCCTTGGACGGCCGCCGCGCGGTGGTGATCACGATCCAGGTTCCGAGGTACACCGGCACGATCGGCCACGGCAGATTGCGCCGGGCCAGCCATACCCGGTTGCGGGCGTTCATACGGAAGAACGCCGCGTGCCGGGCCGGGCTGGTGGCCGGGTGCTCCAAGAGGACGTCGGCACGGTACTCGACCTTCCAGCCGGCGTCGATGGCCCGCCATGCCAGGTCGGTTTCCTCGTGCGCGTAGAAGAAGTCGTCGGGCAGGCCGCCGACTTCCCGCAGCACCGCGGCGCGGATCGCGCAGGCGCCACCGAGGAAGGTGGTGGCGGCGCTGGACCGCTCCGGGTCGGAGGCGCGCAGCCGCGGCACGTGCCTGCGCTGCGTTTCGCCGGTCTCCGGGTCGACGATGCGGAAGCTGACGATGCCCAGCTTCGGGTCCGCGTCGAAGGCCGCGCGCAGCAGGCGCGCGGTCTCCGGGTCCGGGAGCCGGCCGTCGTCGTCCAGGAACAGCACGACGTCGTCGTCGAGCTCCGCGGCGCCGACGTTGCGTCCGGCCGGTATGCCGACGTTCTCGGGGAGGGCGACGGTGCGCACCTTCTCCCCCGCGACCTCGGGCACGGGACCGCCGTTGGCGACCACGACCACGTCTATCGGGGCGCCCTGCTGGGCGGCCACCGAGTCGAGCAGCGCGGACAGCGCGTCGGGCCGGTCGCCCATGGTGAGGACGACCGCGCCGAGTGACACTTCGGGACGTATCTGGGCAGGTACCGACACCCGGGGCTTCTCCTTTGCGTCCGGTGCGCCCTCTGCCTGCACGCCGCTTTCCGGAGCCGCGGTCACTTGAGCCTGCTCGACAGGAGGATGCTGGCCAGGTGCAGGGCCGTCTGCAGGACCGCGACCCCGGCCAGGACCGCGACGGCGATCCGGCTGAACAGCAGGTCGCCGTGCACCGCGTCGAAGATGCCGGCGACGAGCAGCAGCAGGGACGCCTCGACGCCGCCGACGAGGCGGTGGAACTTGAGCGATGCGGCGACCTTGCGGGCCTTGGCGGCGCCGGTGGAGCGCGGCACCGAGGCGGCGTCCTGGACGGGCGCAAGGCCGGAACGGGCGCGCGAGACGTCGACGAGGTCGGTCTCGGACTTGATGAGGATCGCGCCGAGCGCGGCGATTGCGCCGAGGAACGCCCAGCCGCGCACGCCGCCGTCGCCGAACACGTCGGAGGCGTGCAGGCCGGCGCCGACGAGGAGGGCCGCTTCGGACAGGTAGTGGCCGACCCGGTCGAGGTAGACGCCGGTGACCGAGGTCTGCCGCCGCCAGCGGGCGACTTCGCCGTCGACGCAGTCGAGCAGCAGGTAGACCTGGATCAGCACGGCGGCGAGCACCGGTCCGGCGAGGCCGGGGATGGTGAGCGCGGCGCCGGCGGCTATGCCGGCGACGATCATCAGGTAGGTCAATTGGTTGGGCGTGATGCGTGTTCCGACCACACGCCGGGTGATCTGCAGCGAAATCTGACGCATGTACAGGCGCCCGGCCCAATGTTCGCCGCTTCTGCGGTCGAGCAACCCCTCAGGGTGGCAGACCGCGCGGAGTTCAGCCGCTGTAGGTGTCGACATAATCAGCTACCGCATCTCCGAGGGCATCGCGCCCGAGACCGAGGTGTTCGATGATGGTGTAACGCCCCGGGCGGGTCGCCGGCGCGAACTCCAGCACGTCCACGAATTGCTCGGCGGTCAGGCCGAGTTGCGCGGGGACGATCGGAAGTCCGTGCCGGTCGAGGGACGCGGCCAGCCGGTCGGCCAGACCGCGGTCGCCGCGGAGGTAGGTGCAGAACGCCGCGCCCAAGCCCACCTGCTCGCCGTGCAAGCCGTCGCGCTCGGGGAACAGCAGGTCGATGGCGTGCGAGATCTCGTGGCAGCCGCCGCTGCACGGACGGGACGTCCCGGTCACCGACATCGCGATCCCGGACAGCACGAGGCCTTCGGTAAGCGCGACGAGGAACGGGTCGTCCTCGACGGTGTCCGGCCGGTGCAGCAGCGACTCCCCCGCGGTACGCGAGAACGCCGCCGCCAGACCGTCGAACGCTTCGCCGGTCTCGCGGGCGGAAAGCTCCCAGTCGGCGACCGACGACAGGTTGCTCAGGGCCTCGCCGATGCCGGAGCGGACGAACCGCTTCGGCGCCTCCCGTATGACGGCCAGGTCGACGATGAGCGCGATCGGAGTGGGAACGCCGTACGAGCCGCGGCCCTTGTCGTTGTCGAGAATGCTGACCGGCGAGGCGATGCCGTCGTGCGCGAGGTTGGTCGCGACGGCGACGACCGGAAGGCCGACGCGCGCCGCGGCGTACTTGGTGGCGTCCAGGACACGGCCGCCGCCGATGCCGACGACCGCGTCGTAGTTGCCCGCGCCCATCCGGTCGGCCAGGTCGACGGCGGCGGCGAGGCTGCCGCCGTCCACGCCGAACCATTCGGCGTCCGGTATCGCCGGGGCGAGCCGTTCCCGCAGCCGGGCGCCGGAACCGGTGCTGACCGCGACGGCCAGCCGGCCCGACGTGGACACGCGCCGGTCCGACAGGATGGCGGACAGATCGCCCAAAGCACCTGGACGGATGTCGACCGTGAGCGGCGCCGGGACCAAGCGCGTCAGTATCGGCACGCTATCTCCCGGGCCTTCATGAGGTCTTCCGTGGTGTCGATCTCGGTCCAGACCGCGCCGCCGATGGACTGCACGTCGACCCGCACGCCGCGGTCGGCGAGTTCCTGGTAGCCGTCCTCGTAGTACAGCTGCGCGTCGCGGCGCCACGTCGTCTCGAGCGCGTCGACCAGCGCGGGCGCGGAGCGGCCCTCGATCAGCGTCACGCCGATGTACTCGCCGACGGCGGCGGCCGGGTCCATGAGCTTGGTGATGTGCGCCACACCGCCGGCCTCGTCGAGACGGACCTTCATCTCCTCGTCGGCGAGCGGCTTGGCGTCGTCGAGGGCGAGGATGATGCCCTTGGCGTCGGAGCGGGCGCCGAGCAGCGCCTCCTGGACGCTCAGCGGGTGGAGCGTGTCACCGTTCGCGAGCAGCACGCCTTCGGCCAGGTAGTCGCGTGCGCACCACAGCGAGTAGGCGTTGTTCCACTCCTCGGCCTTGTCGTTCTCCACGAGGTGGAGCTTGAGGCCGTAGGTCTTCTCCAGGTCCGCCTTGCGCTCGCGCACCGCGTCGCCGCAGTAGCCGACGACTATCGCGGCCTCCGCGAGGCCGACCGCGGCGTAGTTCTCCAGCGTGAAGTCCACGACCGAACGTTCGTCCCGCACCGGCACCAGGGCCTTGGGCAGCGTGTCCGTCCAGGGCCGCAGTCTCCGTCCGGCGCCGGCGGCAAGGATCAGACCGATCATCGTGCTACTCCTGTTCGGGTCGGACGCCCCTGCGGCGCCCGCGCGGTTGCTCACCCGGCGCTCGCGCGCGTACCGGCGCCGGATGTCGTGGGCGACCCCGTACCCGGGGAGACGCCCGGGCGGCCGGAATCGCTCCCGGACCGCGGCGCGGCCGCGGGCGGCAGCGAGTCGTCGAGGTCCGGCGTGGCGCCGCGGACCCAGAACGCGATGCTCTCGGCGAGGACCGCGAGAGCGGCCGCCACGGCGATCACCGTGATTCCGGTGCGCAAGGGCGTGGCCCCTGCGGCGGCGAGCACGGCGACCAGCAGCACGCGTCCTTCCTGGCCGCCGATCCCCCACACCAGCGCGCGCGGCGGGGCCGAATGGCCGCCGCGCAAACGGTAGACGGTGTCGTAGTGATGGTAGGCGATCACTGCCACCAGCCCGAATGCCCCCGGCAGGGCATCCGGTGCCACCCGGGCCGTGAGGGCGATCACAGCGGAGTACTCGGCGGCGCGGAACGCGGGCGGCACGAGCCAGTCGAGGCGCCCGGCGAGCGGACGGCTCACCACGGCGCCCGCCGCGACGACGTAGACCGCGGCCGCGCCGAGCACCGCGGGGTGGTCGGCGAACACGCCCAGGCCGACGACCGCGGCGGCGAGCGGCACCAGGTAGGCGATACCGCCCGCAGGCCACCGGAGTTTGCCGAGTGCCGCGGCGATCGGCCCGGTGTCGGAAAGCGCGAACAGCACGCGCTGCACGGCCGGCTCCTGCGGCGCGCGGCGCGGCAGCGACCGCAGGATGCGGCCGACGGAGGTGTAGCAGGCGGCGAACGCGCAGCCGATCAACAGCACCACGAAGGTGATCCGCGGGGTGGTCGTCGCGGTCAGCACCGCGATCAGCGCCCAGCGCTCGCCGATCGGCAGGATGATCATGCGCCGGGCCCACACCGTCCAGCCGACGTCGTTGAGGCGCCCGGACAGCTTCGCGCCGGCGCCTTCCTCGTCGCCGTCGCCGCCGCCGCGGGTCTCGTTGAACGCGAAGTCGACGATGTGCCGGGTCGTCATCAACGCCATGGCGGAGACGGCCAGGAGCCATACGTCGTCGCCGTTGCGGCCCGCGCCGACGGCGAGGCCGGCGTAGACGGCGTACTCCTTGACGCGGTCGAACGTCGCGTCCAGCCACGACCCGATGCGCGAGTAGTTGACCGTGTACCGGGCGAGTTGGCCGTCCGTGCAGTCCAGGACGAACGAGAAGTACAGGGCGAGCGCCGCGGCGACATAGCCGATGCGGCTGCCGGTGGCCGCGCCCGCGGCTCCGGCGAGGGCCACGAGCAGTGACGCCACCGTCACTTGATTCGGGGTCAGGCCGCGGCCGGCGCACCAGCGCGCGACGTAGCGCGACCAGGTACTGACGGCGAACGTGGTGAAGAAGCCGTCGCGGGCTTTGACCGCGGTGCGCAGGCGTATCGCGTCCTCGTCCACCGCGGTGACGCGGGCGAGCGCGTCGGCGTGCGCGTCGGGCGTCTCGGGGACTTCGGCGACGAACTCGCCGAGCGGCAGGTCGCGGACCGGGACGTCGGCGTCGCGCAGCCGGTCGGCGAGGCGCTCCGGCGTCCACGCGGAAATCGGCAGACCGGCGGCCGCGTCCGTGAACGCGGCGCGGGCGTCGCCGTCCACGACGAGCACGCCCGGGATCGCCCTGGCCGGAAAACGCGAGTCCAGGAGCGCCATGCGCAGGGCGTGGGTGTGGCCGACGAACCGTGCGTCCACGACGAGCAGCCGACCATCTGCGGGCTCCGGAAGCCCGCCGGGCAGGCCGGTGCCGGCGTCGACCGGAATACCCGGGATGCCGAGCGATGCCAGGACACGCGCGGCGAACGTCTCGTCGTTCGCCGCCCCGAGGATCAACGCCGTCGGCAGAAGTCACCACTCCCTCACGCGGGGCCCGCCGGGGCGAAGAGTCCGCAGGTGGCGCCCGGGGACCCGAGAGTAGCGCCTGAAGGAACGCACGCCCACTGCGGCAATGTTTTGTACGAAAATACGATGTTTGGCCTGCGGCGCGGCGGCGCGTTTACGGTCCGGCAGGCCTCCCACGCAGGCTGCCCGCCGGCCGCCGGGGACCGGAAAAGCCGTGCGTACCAAGCCAGCTTGCCCTGAACGCGTCCCGGACACCGGGGGTATCGGCCGCCGACGGCGCCGCACCGCGAGACACTCCGACAAAATACGCGCCATCTGCCCCACCCGTCACAGCGGGGCCCGCAGCCGCGTTCTCCAGCCGACTCGGACCTGCCGCCCGGAGCCGGGGTGGTACGGCAAATGCCCTGCCGCACACGGACTTTGACCGCGCCTGCCGGGCCTCGAGGCGCCGCGTCGGCACACCGGCGCCGCGGCGTCTCCTCACCCGACCGCACCGCCGCGCCCCAGGCGCCGCAACGGTTAGGCTCGCGGCATGACATGGCTGATCACCGGAGGAGCCGGTTACATCGGGGCCCACGTCGTCCGCGACCTCCTGGACGCCGGCGAGCAGGCAATCGTGCTGGACGACCTGTCCACCGGATCGCGCGACGTGGTGCCCGAGGATGCCGGATTCGTCCAGGGGTCGGTCCTCGATGCGGCGCTGCTGGACCGGGTCTTCCGGGAGCACCGAATAGCCGGCGTCATCCACATCGCGGGCAAGAAGCGCGTGGAGGAATCGGTCGCCCGGCCGCTGTACTACTACCGCGAGAACGTCGACGGGCTGCGCACGCTGCTCGACGCGATGGTCGCGGCGGGCGTGCGGCGGCTGGTCTTCTCCTCCAGCGCCGCGGTCTACGGAATGCCGGACGTGGACCTGGTCCACGAGGACACCCCGTGCGCGCCCATCAACCCGTACGGCGAGAGCAAACTCGTCGGGGAGTGGCTGATCCGCGCCGCGGCGGAGGCCCACGGCATCGCGTACGCGTCACTGCGCTACTTCAACGTGGCCGGCGCGGCGCGGCCCGAACTCGCCGACCGCGGCGCGTTCAACCTCATCCCCATGGTCTTCGACCGGATCGGGGAAGGACTGCCGCCGCGGATCTTCGGCACCGACTACGCCACTCCCGACGGCACCTGCGTCCGCGACTTCATCCACGTCCAGGACCTGGCCGCGGCGCACATCGCCGCCGCCCGGCGGCTCGCCGCCGACCCGGAAGCCCGCCTGACCCTCAACGTGGGGCGCGGCGAGGGCACCAGCGTGCGGGCGATGGTGGACCTCATCGCCGAGGTGACCGGCACCGCCGGCCTCGGCGTGGAGACCGCCGCACGGCGCCCCGGTGACCCGGCGCGCGTGGTGGCCGCCTCGGCCCGGATCGAGCGGGAACTGGGCTTCACCGCCCGCTTCGACGTGCGGGCGATGGTCGAGTCGGCATGGGCCGGGCGACTCGCCCGGGTCGGCGCCGTCGGCCGCTGACGCCGGTCGGCAAGACAAACCGGCTGGTCAGCGCGTCGCCCTGAGCGGCAAATCCGACATTTCTTACCAATTCCCCGCGCCAGGCCTGCCGTTCCATGGCCATCAACCCCACCCACCGAGCAACTAAAGGTTTAATTCGGACAATTGGGGCTTCAGTTCCGGAATATGGGCCAGGTCACACGGACGCGACATCCTGTGACGGCCGCACCGCACACCGCGACGAAGTCGCACGAGGCGTCAGTGATCCGGTACGGAAGGTAGGAATTCGGACACCTACCGACAGGTCGGCGTGACAAGGAGTCATCTCTTCCCCGCCGTCAAGCGGTCTCAAACCTCCTCTTTTGCCGAGTCGCTTGTGATCTCGGGACGCGTCTGCCTAACGTGCTCCGCGTCGGTCCCCACACCGACCCCTCCCACCGGAACGCCTAGTTCTGCCGCCGGCCGGGACGGGACCGCTGAGTAAGCGACCACGGCAGAAGCGGGGGAACCAGGTGTAACGCGCCGGCCCGGCGACAACCGGGACGGCTTGGGGTGAAGCCATGCCTCGAACGCCCTGAACAGGGGCCATCGAAGGCTGGCCGGGCAACTCCAGCCCGAATCCGACAGCTCACCTCGCAGGCGTAGGAGAGGAAACGCTTCATGCTGTCCGGAATCGGGCGTCATCGCCGTACCCGCATGTCCACGACCTCGCGTTTCGCGCTTGCCGCCGGTGTCACCGGCGCCGCGATAGCCGCCCCGATCATCGGCGCCACCAGCGCGTCGGCCGCTTCGGTGAGCACCTGGGACAAGGTCGCGGCGTGCGAGTCGACCAACAACTGGTCGATCAACACCGGCAACGGTTTCTACGGTGGCCTCCAGTTCACCAACTCCACGTGGCAGGAGTTCGGCGGCACGCAGTTCGCGCCGCGCGCCGACCTGGCCACCAAGGACCAGCAGATCGCGATCGCCGAGAAGGTGCTCGCCGTCCAGGGCCCCGGCGCCTGGCCGGTCTGCTCCGTCAAGGCGGGCCTGACCAAGAACAGCGGCACCCCGTCGCTCGACACCGGCTCCTCGGCGAAGTCCTCCGCCGCCAAGCCGGCCGCGCAGCCGAAGACCGCCTCGCAGGCCCCGGCCGCGAAGCTCACCCAGGACGCGCCGCAGACGCAGGCCGCGGCCCCGAAGGCCGAGACCAAGACCACGGCGCCCGCCCCGGCGGCCTCCACCGCCAAGTCGGCGTACACCGTCGTGGTCGGTGACACCCTCTACAAGATCGCCACCTCGCACGGCGTGTCCGGCGGCTGGCAGAAGGTCTACGACCTCAACCGCGGCGTCATCGGCGGCAACCCGAACCTGATCTTCCCGGGCCAGAAGCTCGCGCTCTCCGCGCAGGCCTCCGCCCCGGCCGCGAAGCTCACCGAGGACAAGGCCCCGGCCGCGACCACCTCGTCGTCCTCGTCCTCCTCGTCTTCTTCCTCCGCGAAGCTGACCGAGGACAAGGCGCCGAGCAAGTCGACCGCCAAGTCGCAGAGCAGCAGCACCGCGAAGTCCTCGGACAGCAGCAGCTCCTCCTCGACCGCGTCGTCGACCGGCTACGTCCGCCCGGTCCCGGGCGCCCCGCACGGCTCCTACGGCAAGTCCGGCTCGCTGTGGTCGCACGGCCACACCGGTGAGGACTTCACCGCCGCCTCCGGCACCTCGGTCAAGGCCGTCACCTCCGGCACCATCGTGTCCGCCGGCTGGGGCGGCGCCTACGGCAACGAGGTCG